>DATFQQ010000335.1:0-113232 GCA_035264195.1 Candidatus Sulfotelmatobacter sp.
CGACGACTTACGCCGCATTGGGGATGCGGCAGGACGCGCTCGCGTACCTGCAGCTATCTCTTGACCGGCACGAACAAGCCATGCTCGTGGGTGACCCTATTCCCCCCTTGGATAATGATCCCGAATACCAGAAGTTCCGTGTGCAGGTAAACCGGCGGCTGGATCAGTGAGAGACTTGGTTGGTATCTTGGCCTTCTACAAATTGGAGAATGCACTTATCCACGTTAATGGAATTATCCGGCCAAACGCTTCGCCAAAAACTAAGCCCAGTCCTATACAACTTCGAGACAATTAAGATTAGTCAACACCGGTGTGGGACTCGTAGAACTCAAGGACGACTGTCGAGTTCCATCATTAGTATGGTTTCGAGATACTCGATCGGACCCGCGTCGGTGATTTCTGCTCAATTGGCACCGCTATTAGCCACCCAGAGGTTTCCGCCAGAGTCAAACGCTAACCCCCCGGGATGGTTGAGTTGCGCTTGAATGATTTGCGGAAGAAACATAGCGATGGTCAGAATGACGATCTTCGCTTTCATAGGTACTCCAAATTGATTTTCTGCTGCGCGCAAAAATCACAGGACGGAGGGTCGGGCAATCGGATGTGGGGATGGAGGTTATCACAAATGCAAATTCGAGGTGTCACAGGACAACTGTGAAGCCGCCCAGCGCGCACTGACCAGCCAAATTGCTGTGACGGGATTTACGCAAATTATCTTCAGGTTCCTTTCGTATTCACCGTCTAGTGTGAACAAGTGGTTCGGTGGGCGCGTTGAATGCGCATATATGGAGTTTCTTGGAGATCTCATGTCGATTCGAAACATGTTTTCATGGCTAGTGATCGCGGCGGCTTCGTTCACTCTCAGCACCCGCACTTTTGCTCGAGGAGAGTGGGCAGTCGAAAAGACGTTTCACTTTGGCGGAGAGGGCGGCTTCGACTACATCACAGCTGATCCAAAGAGTCACCGTCTCTACGTCCCGCGCAGGTAAACTTCATCGCTCAGGCGAGTCTGCCATGCATTTGCTCGTCTCTTTTTGCCGCTCACAGTCGAAATAATCCCACCAGCTACCAGTGACCTATTGCTCGGACTCATCTGCTTGCTCATGTTCCTCGCAGGCATTGGGCTCGCTTACCATGAAGTGGTGAGGCGGTGGAAAGCACGAACGGAGTGGTTTTTCGCTTCCTTATTGCGCAGTCTGAATCGGCCACAACCTTCCGTGAAAGAGGATCGCCCAGAAGTTTCGCCAGGCGAAGACAGAGCCGCGTGAATACCCCGAATTAGTTCGGTCTCTTTTCGGCTTTGCCATCCTTGATGAGAAATTCTCTTTTGCACTCAGGGCATATTCTCCGCGCCATGAAGATGTGGTCTAACGGAGACTCGAGTCCGAACTCAGCTCCGCAATACGGGCAGGTGATCTCATGGATTGGCATAGGGATGAACCCGCCCTCAGGGACTTGTGCGGAGGAACCGAAGGTGGGTTCTAACTTGCGTGAGGCCTTGCACCGATTTGTAACCCTCGTCTCTTATGTTCCTGCCTGCCTGTCCACTGCGGAACTACCAATTCTGCTAGCAATAAGAAAAGCCGCCCAAAGTCACTGAACCAACGGGCGGCCTTTTCTTTGCGGGTTACAGAAAAGCAGGTCAGTTCTAATAATCCGCTAGACTTTCCCGATAGCCAACTGTCATAACGGCCAGTCGTCAGAAAACAGAAAAAAGGCCCGACGCGTCGAAGTACGTCGAGCCTGTGAATAGTGATTGGTAGGAGGAAACAGTCTACCCCGGAACCGAATCTGCGGGCAAATATTCGACGCTCTTAACGGCGGACTCGGCTTGGCCCGTGTTCGCTTAAACGTTCGGGTTTCCCGGTTGAACCGTCGCCCGCAGAACTTGTCACAGCCTTCCAGAGCAAGCGAAGAATCACAAAAGCGACTCCACCAACAGCCAACAGCATGAACAGCGCTAACTGGTGCATCGGTCCAAACAATGCGTCGATAATGTTGTGCTCCTTAAGGGTAGCTTTAATGGATTCAAAAAACGAAGAGAGCCGAACCTGCATTGTTCGGCCCTCTTTGCTAGTTCAGGAGTCTGTCAAATTGCGGATGATGCTAAGCTCACGGAGCAGACGAGTCAATGATTTGTGGTGTAATGCGGCTGCGAGGTATATAGGCGAGCGTGTCCCAACATCGCAGCGACAGCCACGGCTTGCTTTAGTCAAATGCAAGCGTAAACTTTCTTGGCGGCAAGACCATCTTTTATATGGCTCTCCAAGAACAATTGATTGAACTGACGACTAAACACCTAATCGCGTGCCGAGAGTGCCATGCAAACGCGGATCTCACGCTGAGCGATTCACTGGTGACGATGATTTGTGCCGGATGTCACACGACATTGGGAAGCTGGGAGACGACACCGGCGGCCATCGCCGATATCACGGCATTCGTAGCGAAGGCAAAGCGTCGAAATAGTTCGGGCTCTTTTCGGCCTTGCCGCCCTTGATGAGAAATTTCCTTCCGCACTCCGGGCAGGTTCTCCGGGCAATGAAGATGTGATCTCGCGGAGATTCGATCTGCAAATCAGCTTCGCAGTAAGGACACGTCACCTCATGGATTGGCATAGTTATGGGGCGACTATTGCCGATTGGTTTTAGACAAGAACATTATCCAGACGGTAAACGCGAGTAGAACCAAGATTGAAAGACTGCCAACCCAGGTTTTCATGCACGCCCCCTTAAAAGGGTAAAGGCTCGTCACCCCCTTCCCCGAGTGCGACGGGCCCTGACCCGCTCAACTGTGCTTGCGAAAAAGGGACCTTTCCAATCAAATTCCCTTTTTCAAGGTTCAAGTTAGCTCACAACCAAAAATTGAAAAATGGCCCGATAGTGACCGTGGGTGGCACAAGAGTGCGTAGTGGAACGCTTGTCCCAGCCCGTTTTCTTTACGCAGGCAAGACGCGCAACGATTGCCTTATATATCCAACATTGGAATGGCAAGAAAACTTCTTTTGCTCGCGGAATAGTAACGGGTGATGTTTTCCCAGCTTGACCGCTGATCTCCGTTGTCCTTGCTCAACCCGCGGCTGACAAAAAAGCCGCCCTGCTAAAAGGCGGCTTCTATTTGAAAGGCATGCGCCTTCATGGGACCAACTTCTTGGCATTTCCGTTTACCACGAGAGCAAGGGATGTGCCGTCTGCAAGTGTCGCTGATGTAAAGATGAACAGGAGCTCACGCATGTTGTTCACCCAGAAGAAATCCGCCGTTGCTGTAAGAAGCAAGTTCCCGGACTGATCGAACTCGCTAAAGCTGGCGCTGCCTGTGCAGTCACGATTCACCGTATACGTGCCAGAAGCCGTAGAGTGGGTGACGATGCCACTCAGGCTAACCGTCACTGGGCCACTGAACTTTCCCGCCTTGTCCAGCGTCAACATGGCGTCAGCCGCTCTTGGGCCGATACCGACTACCGTCCCGCTGTCCGAGGTGCCGTATGTTCCCGCTGCTCGTGCAAACGAGCAGGATCCGTTTTGTGCCGTCGCTGCCATGCTGGTTATTAGGGTGGCTGCGAAAACGATCACAAGCGCTGTGAGTGATATGTTGCGCGTCAAAATGGGGCGTTTCATGTTGCTTCTCCTTAAATTGAATCTCTGTTGTGAGTCACGTGGCCTTTAGAACATGCTGGGTTGAACCCAACACGAACCTAGACGAGTGATATGTCCCGTGGTCGATTTAAGGTGGGCCGTTCTCGTCTCAGGGGGTGCGCATCTCAACGTGCGGGGACTGCTCTTCGGAGAGGCGAGAGAAATTACGGTTGGTACTTTACCGCAAAGCTCGCTCGTCGTGTTTTTTTTCTTGCGGACGGCTGAAATTCAGAGCGATCAATTTGTGTTCGGGAAATCAAGAATGAGGATTTGCGCAATCAGATGGTATAGGGGCGAGCCAAGAAGCTATCCGCTGAACGCCGCAAGGAAATCGCTACCAAGGCATCAAAGGCCGCGGCGAAGGTGAGGAGCAAGAAAGCGGCTGAACGAAAGAACCGGAAGAAGTAAAAACGGCCCAACGAAGTCTGCCCAAGGTCCATCGCTGGGCCAATGTCATATGGATCGCCATTCGGGCTGCACTCTACTCCTCCAGCGGAAGGACGCAATGGCCCGAAGGTTCGAATACCGAAAGCGAATGTGCGCTGGCGGTGCGCTGCGCCATTTTCGCCTAGTCGCATCAACGGCTTACGCTGAACAACCATTCTCTCAGCCAATGCTCAGCCTGTGAGTTACCCGATTGAGTAAGTTGTATGCTGGCTCTCGTCGACAAATGGCACCACCGTTATCCCGATATCAGAGCGTGACTTTGACAGCTCGACCCATCTCGCCGCGATTGATTTCAACTCGGCAGTCGTCTTTTCGTCTTCAGGCATGCCGCGAATCAGCTGAGACGCCAGATCCAAACTCTCCATGACACCCGAATCAATCTGGTCCTCAAACCTCATCTCACTACTTATCAGCTTTATCTGAGCTTGCGTACTGTCGTCATTCTTACTCTCGACTGACACTGCACTTGACCGTTTCGATCCGGGAAGAGACCGCATCTTATCGACAAGCCCTTCCAGGAGCGACTCCATAAATTGCTGTTCAAAGCTGAGTTTCCAAATATCCCTTCGGACCGACAGCACATTCTGTGCGCTGGCAATCGAACTCGCCGTTTCTCTCAGCCGGTCACGCAGAACATCATTGACGATAAACGTGAAGAACACAATCAGTGCACCGATTACGGTTAACCAGTAATGGTGTCCGCGCAGAAATACTTTGAATGTTCGAGATCTCATGTTGCTCCCTGGCAGGAGAACAACAAAGGCCAGCGGAAGGCTTTATCTTCCAAAACCTGAGCTTCTCACGCCAACTACTGGATGAGGAGGGCCGGTGCCAACCATCGATCCTCTCCTCATATTCCGCCATCGTTCACTGATCAGACATGATCTACTCAGATAAGGCATTGGCGCAGAATCAAAATCGCTTTCATTTTGTCGTCGCGTAACCCGCGTAGCTCATCATCACCGTCTCGGTAAATATCCATACATAGACCAGGAGCAAAGACGGCCGCATCTGCGTGCGGGGTCCTAGCGGAATCCGACATTGTGCACGGCCCGACATAGCAGGACGAGCCGGGCACAAAATGATTAAACGGCAGCCGCTACTTCACCCGCAAAGGGTGCGGGAGAGTCGCGAGGTTCTCCGGGTCCATGGTCCGCATCGGAGTATTGAAATTGAACAGGAACTGTTCCACTCTGATCGCTTAATTCGACTTCCTGGAACACCTCGGTCAGAGGATTGGCTTCGAAAACCGGGAAGTCTCCACATTCCTCACCTTGCGAAGACACCCATCCCAAGAATTGCGTCGCGCTGGGATCATTTCCAGCTTTAATCGCGTCTTCGACGTCCGGATCGGTTCTCGCTTCATTCAGTTCGTGGTAGAAGGTAGCCACCACGTTCTTCCACGACTGGTCGAAAACGGGAATGCCATTTATAGTGCCGTCTGGGAGATTCTCCGAAAAGACCCCTACTGCGTAGTAGATGGTCGCGGAGTCCGTTCCAGTAACGACATGGACTGAGCCGTGATAACCACCCAAACCTTGGGTCGAGTCCTCCTCTTCCTCTACCGGTACACCTACCGCTACCGGCTTCTCGGCCGTCTTCGCCGGACGCCTCGACTCGACTCGAGCAGTAATCGTGCTGTTGGTCGGCGCAGTATTTGTATTCAAAACGGTTCCGCTGGGTAGCATGAAATTGAACACGGTCGACGTCAAATCGAAGTTGCTCAACGTCCCCGCCTGGAAGAGTGATCGCACAAGGTTCTCCACGTCCCCTTGTGACACGGTCTGAGGAGGGGGTCCGGCAAGAATCTGCGAACCTTCAAATGTCGAGGTGATTTGGCCCGACGGATAGTACTGGCACATGACATTGTTAAGATTCGTGTCTGACATTGCCGAGGCAAGCGCTTGATCGATCGACTGAATGTCCGAGGCTTGCCACGCATCTGAACCGCCAACGTAGAAGTTTCCGAACACCAAGTCCTGGATCGTTTTTCCCCCGTTAAAGACCAGATCGTGGTCTGGGGTTGCTGGTAATCCCGGTGCGAGCGCAGTCGGCTCAGGCATTACCATCCTCGAACGAAAGCCCTCTTCAGCCTTCGTTTTGTTTCCGACGAATACGCGCAGTGGACGAATTGATGTACCCCTATGTTTCTTGGCCGTCATAGCTGCCTCCTTTTTTTGATTTGCGGCGAGGAGATCGTCAGCGTCACGCCCCTGCCACCCTAGAGGCGGATGCGGTGGGGAAGAACAACGAGAGGGTCGCAATGTTCTCTCCGATATTGGCACATGTCAAGGAACAAGTTGCCTGTTAGGGATTGCTATCAATGTCAACCCAACTCCCATTATCGAAGACTTCTATTTTGGTAATCGGATGAATCTCCCAAAGTGTCGAGCGTAGACCTTCGTCGATCATGTCCTTGTGTTCCGGGTCGAGCATTAGCCAGCCACTAATGCGGACTTTTTGACTGTTGTAGCTCGCATTAGCGTGGCTTCCGATGTTCGCGGTCCAAGGTTTGAGCCGAGAGGTAGTCCAATTCGGATGCTGGTGTCGAACTCGGGGCGTCGTTTCAACGATGATTGCGACATCCTCTCCGTCACCGAGATTGGCCGTGAGTGGCATATGCCAATCCACATCACTGGCTAGTCTCGCGTGGCAGTTCGTGGACTCACCTCCCTTCGCCGCGCTGGGGCTCGAACTTTCAACTTTCACCTTGAACAAAAACCCTTCCACAGTAAGAGCCGCCCCTTCCACAGGTGTAATTGTGGCGAGTTGATCCTGTGTCCAGTCCATACGACTCTTCAGCGCGCCCTTTGCGTAGTCCAGCGTATTGATGGCGTCCCATGTGACCAAATGGAAGGAACTTGGCACATCTGTGCGGTTCTTACGCCGGTTTGTGTCTGTATCCCCTCCGTCCCCGGTTTCTCCGCATGTGCCCTCGTCACTTTCGAACGACGCTGTCTGGGGAGCCGGTTTGTCCCAGTCAGGAGAAATTGCTGTCGCAGCACCGCCTCCGCTCGGTGTTTCACCGCCGCCACCTGAGGGTACTTGTTGGACACGGACGTTCCTGCTCCACACCCACCCGCTTTCGCTATTGACTTTGACATGCAGGAATCCATTGGTTGCTCCTGTCTCAAGCAACTGAAGTTGAGTTGGAGGCGTTAACTTGTCAATTGGTGCGCCATTTGTGGACGGATCCGGGCGCAGGTTGACATTGCGTCTAACTACAGCTGTTTGGGAAAACGCTAGTGAGACCGAGAACAACACAAGTACGGCGGTACGCAGCAGATGTTTCATCTTCTGCCTCCGGGGTTAGATTTGTACTTATGGGCTCGTATATCGGCGCTATGTCGCCGGGATGGGGGCGCTGTGGATTTTCCGATCAACTCGTCCGAGTGTCAATAGTAAAGTTGAGTTTGTTACGAAATCCGGACAACAAGATCGGAATACTCAGGTTCGGCGCAACCACTCTGCTACTTCTTTTGGGTCAAACCTAACGCAAGTGCCGACGTGAAAACATGGGATGCGACCGGCCTTTGCCAATTTGAAAATCGTGATCCTAGACACTCCGAGCAGGAATGCGAGTTCCCCTGCTTTCAGAGCCCGTCCAAGCTTCTCGATTTTGTCCGCAAGCGACACGATTCATCCCACCCGTTTTTGGCAGCCGCCGATTAGCGCTTTAAGTCGTTGAACCTCAATATTGTTGCGATTTTGAACAATTAAGCCTTGCTAAGTCTCATAAATTCAACAGCTGTTGCAATTTCAAACATTTCTTGTTCATGTAAATTTGCCAATTGCGGGGTTGGCAGGCACTTCCTCGGCAAGATTTGACTCCCTCCCCACCCCCAAGCAAACATGTCGTGACTCAAGTCAGCATTTCTCCTATGTTTTCTCCGTATCTATATGCATAAATAGAAATTAAGAACTTTAAGCAAAACAATGGCTTGAGTTGTGACTCAGCGACTCAATCTCACGACGTCGTCCGCAAGCGCACACCAATCAGTCCTCGGACTTGCTTGCCCGATACATCTCGGCCCTTGCGGCCGTAGTGCCACTTTGACCGGACGCCGTCCAGGATTCGCTCAAACAAATCTCCTCCTGCTTGCATATGGCGGGCAATGTATTTCTGAATAGCTGTTTCCAGTTCGGGCAGCTGCAGTACCGCATCTGCATCCTCCAAGCACTCTTCAATGAACGGCTGTGCTACGTCGTTCTCATCCACCACGTCGTCCGTGGCTTCACGTACCGCAGCAGGGGGTGCATCTCCATTGTCAAATACGGCAGGCGCTGCCTTGATGAGCTGCCACAGGATGCCGGGCATCTCTCGCGCTAAGTCACCCTCCAGCATGAAGTCCTTAGATTTACTGAAATCACCGTTGAACGGCACAAAGCGCAATCGTTCCTTGAACGCAACCGTTGCGGGTAGCTTGGGTCTGTCATTTGTAGTGAGAATTAGCGTATGTGACGGTGTGAACCCTTCGGTGTCCTGATACAGCTTCGCCCCCGCCAACGTGTCCCCCGGTCAAGGTCTTAAGCAGCGTCCAATCGAGATTCCCACTGACCGTTTCGCCTGTGTAGGCTAATCGCTTGCCTCTAAGCCTGCCCATGATCCTCTTATTTCGTTCCTCACCTCCGCGGTGATACTCGACGTCCTCCGGCCTCAGCGCGATAGCGAACAGCTCACGGCCTAACAGTTTTTCAATCAATCGGAGTAGAACGCCTTTGCCATTTCTGCCGTTGCCGTAGAAGAGAATCAACAAATGCAAAGCCTGTCCGGAAATGCAGAGGACCATCAAGCGAACGAGGTATGCGGCCAGTTCATTGTTTCCACACGTAATCTCACGGAGAAAGCGGTCCCATCGTTCCGTTGGAATGTTATCGGGGGTAATCGGGATTCGTTTCGTTTGGCCGTCCTCGCGACGCATAGATCGCAACTGTCCGCCCCGAAGATCTGCAATAAGGCCATTAGGTAGGGGAAGAATCTCCGGGTTGCAATCGAAGTCTGCGGATGACTTCGGAGGCAGCCACGGCTTCACCTCTGCCAGCACACCACTAACAAACCGAGCGTTCTTCAACTCCAAGCGATAATCGCGTTTGTCTGCCTCTGGTGGAGGATAGCGTTCGTATAGCTCATCCAGGTAACTGCGAATGGACCGGCGCAACAGCGCATCTCCGGGGTCACCCAGCTGCCAGCGGCATCCGGGCATCCATACGCCGGTTGCGTTTTCCTGATCGTAGATCCGGACAAAATCGTCGTGTTCCTCGACGAACTGGCGTGCGATGTCGCTGTGCGTCATCTTCGGCAGCTTGCCGAAGTACGGAGCTAGGCCCGGATTCCGGGCTGTCATCTCGGCTGTGAGTTCGGGCCAGTGCCGGTTCACACAGTGTGAATGAAGGCATTTGAACCCGAAGCCCTGTCCTGCAATGAATGAGACAACGGTGTCGCGCCGTGTCTCTCCGCTATGCTCGTATGACCAAGGGCATTCAATCTCAATCTGCCATCCTCCACGGATTTCGCGGGGATCTGAGCGCGTAGGGACGGAGTAGTAATCCAGGAATCCGATTAGCCGTTCCAGTTTCACATTGCTACCTTGCACTGCCACAGGTGCCGCAATCGGAACTGGGATCAATTCGCGCAATTGTGCCTCCGTTACAATCTCGTCACCGCCAGTCTCAACAATCGCGGACCTCCTCCACGGCCGGTCCTCGCAGTGCGGCCCTTTGCGAGCCCATGAACCGTATAGCTTGCAAAGCCGTGATGCATTCCCATTCCCCGCGTCCACCATCGGGAACAAATGTCTCAGGCGAGCCAGGACTGAAAAGATCAACTCTTTCACGGCGTCATCGTTCGGCATATCAATTCCGTAGTTCAAGTGCCAGCCATTGCCGGAATCGGCAACCAGCGGGTCTGACCAGCCTCTGCTTTTCAGATACTCCCGCGCCGCCTCCGCTTGCTCACGTGCGCTTTGTTTTTCCGCATCTGTCGAATTGGTGTTGCCAGGCCGTGGTGGGTCAAAATCCAGCAACAGTCGCACCCGCCGTTCAATGTCGGTATCCCCTGCTGTGTTCTTCGATGGAGCGAGTGTTTGTGGATTCAGTGGAATTGAACAGGGCAGCGTAATCGGGTTGAGTGTGATGTATGCGGCCTTGTACTGCGATGGCTCATTCTCGACCGCCCGGAGAGCATCATCCCAATTGTCAAAGTAACCGGCGGCCACAGCGTTGGGGCGGAACAAGCGGACCTCATGAATACCGTGGATCAGTTTCATAGCTTGCCCCGCTCAATGAGGTCGCCCACGGTGGTAGTGCACCGGCCCGGATTGCGATAGTGTCGCCGCCAACGTTCTTTTCGCTTTGTTTCGTTCTCTGCGAGACGTGGCGCGTCATCGTCTTCCATCAAAACGCGAGCACATTCCAGGCCCACCGAAATGGATCTTTTCTCGTCTTCGGTATGCTGCAGAGTGTGAATGAATCGGAGGTTCGTGTTTCCGCACGCTTGACACTCATATTTGAAATCAACAATGCCGCCTGTGGTGCGCATATCCACGAGGCATTCACAGCGAACGTAATTCCACTGCCCAATCGTGGCTGCAAACTCAGACCTGAGGTTTGTCATTCTTTAATCCGCCCTTTCTGTGAAAACGAAAGCACTGTTGGGGGATCACGGGGGACTCTCACTGACCCCGCCACGTGATACGACGCGAGGCTTTTCGGAAGAGATCTTCGCTTCTTGCATGGAATTCGTCTCTAGACGATTATAGAATTTGATGTATCATTATCGTCTAGGACCGAGCGTAGCTTGGTGCAAACTCCGCGTCAAGAGTGCGAGCACATGAAAACCAACTCACCCGAGCGACATGAAAATCAAGTTCTAGGCATACTCCCTGTAGCTCAGGTACAGAATTTCGTTCTCGATAGCGTCAATCTACCTTGGGCGATTGACTATCCTGGCTACCGACCACATTTTGAACGATGGCTGAGAAGATGGAGCAGCCTCTTCAGCTTCAAAACTGAGGATGACCAGGGGAAACTGCGCATCAATGAAATCCCAAAAGACCGGCTTGCAGGATTTGCACTGCACCTCGGAGTTATTTTGAGGCGGATCTGGTCAGAGCGCGACGGACGACAGCGGGATTGGTACTTTTATCGCCTGCGCGACTCGTTCCATCAAATGATCGTGCGACTTGAGAATCCACATTTGATCGAAATCGGAGACAGGGACATTGTCGCTAACCTAATTCAGCTAGAACGTCTGTCTCATGAGCGAGGCGATAACTCGAGTCAGCGAGCGAGAGTGTTTCAGAACGCGACCGGGGCCCATCTTTTAGAGGACGTACCCAAATTGTGTCCATTTGAGGCTTCGATATATTGGTTGCAGCTGAATCAACGCTTGATGCTCTATTGCGAAGGTCCGACATGCCCAGCACCGTACTTTCTCAGGACCGAAAAAGGTCAGAAATTCTGTAAGCCCGAGTGTGCCAATCCTGCGCGACGAGAGGCGAAACGCCGCTGGTGGCACGAGAATCGCGGGAAATATACAGCGAAGAAAACACGCATATAACGGGCAAGCCGCATGGGTGAGGGCCGCACGGCCGCCGCCGTTGATTGTGGCGAGCATTCTGGCCGCGCGGAAATTGGCTTAGCTGATGAGCGGCAAGAAAGCTCAGGCAACCGGGGTGGGGTGTGGGTGCACTGGGAGTACAGCTCACCAAAGTGACTGATGAAACGCTGGCCGATGTCCGCGCGGACGTTTTTTGCACAAGAGATCGGTGGACTTTCATTCCAGCTGCATCAGCGCCGCCATCGTCTCGACCCCGTCCCACAGGTTCTGCAGTCTGATGTTCTCATTTGCCGAGTGCTGGTTGTTGTCGTGGTTGGCAATCGGAACCGTGATCGTGTGCGTGTTCGCGGCCCGCTCCATCGCCCCGAGCGGTACGCTGCCTCCCATCGTGGGCCACTTAACAACCTTCCCTCGCGCACTCTCAACGGCAGCGATGACTTTCTCCGCCATTGCCAGATCCATGGGCGTGCGAACAGCGTCATAACTGAAGTCGTCTCCTTTAACCATCGCAACACGTGGATGCGCAAGCAAAACATCACGTGAAGGTTCGGAATCCACGACGAAATAGCCTTGCGAGCGAATGTAGTCGATCACGCGTTTCTGCTGTTCCTGCCAGTGCTCTCCCACGACCAGTCGAAGATCGAGATCGGCGACCGCACGTGAAGGGATCACATTATTGGCGTGCGCGCCTACGTTCGCTGCGGCCATGCCGTTGATATTGAGGGTAGGGAGGTTCAGCAGTTCAAGCAGCTTCTTGCCACCACCTTCGACGTGGCCGAGGCCAAGCTCCTGGCGAAGGGCGCCATCGTTAACCGGTGCTTCAGCTATTGCTTGTTTCTCCAGAGTACCCAACGGAGTAATGTCCTCATAAAAATGTGGGATGAGAACGTTGTCCTCTTTGTCTTTCATCCCAGCCAGAAGCTGAGCCAGCATCATCGCGGGATTCGGTGCCCAATTGCCATAGTGTCCGCTGTGCAATCCGCGGATCGCACCAAACAGTGTGATCTCCAGGTGCGTGTCTCCCCGCGCGCCGAAAACAACTGTCTGTTGCCCACTTTGGTCAACAGGTCCGTCGCAGACTAACCACACGTCTCCATGAACCAAATCACGATTGGCGTTCAAGATCGCTTCCAGATGCGGTGAGCCTGCCTCTTCCTCGCCCTCCCAGACGAAACGGATATTCGAGCGAAACGGGATTTGGGCAGCCCGCAACGCGTCTAACGCAGCCAGCTGTGCCATGATCGCGCCCTTATCGTCGGACGCGGAACGAGCGAAGATCCGATCTTCCCCATTCACTTTGCGCACGACTGGAGTAAATGGTGCGTTGCCTGCCCACTCTGATGCGGTGACTGGCTGTCCATCGTAATGCGCGTAGAAGACGATCGTGTCCTTCGCATTGGGAGTTTTGATCTCGCCGAATACGACTGGATTGGCGCCTTCAACTCTCAGCAAATGCGACTCAGCACCTCGCCTTTGCAGCATGGACACCAAGAGGTCGGCGTTGCGCTGGATGTTGTCGTGATCACTGGCGACGTTCGGAATAGACAGCAAGGTTGTGAACTGCTCGATAACGTCAGGTTCGTGCGCCTGACGCCATTGACGAGTGGCCAATGCTGCTTGTTGTGACTGCGCCTGCACGGCGAAATTGCACACAGTGAGAACAAATACCAGGACCGCACCGATTCTCATGGCGGCAGTCTAAGACGGACGAGTAGGAGGGTCAATTCACTCAAGGGGAAGGATGCGGCGACGGGAGAGCGGCGAGCGCGAGCGGTGGACACGGGGCTGGAGCGTGGTGAGCACGGGAGAGCGAGCGTGGGCGGATTGGATTCAGAATTGCTGAGTCGCTCATCATGCAAATCGATACTCGTGGGCCTGACGGGTTCACTCGTACGAGGCTAGGCCAGCAGTTGCTCAGGCACAAAAGGCTCACCACCACCGCGATGTTCTACAAGAAGTGGACCGCAGGCGTTCCGGAATGTGTAACAAAGCTGAAGGACTAGCGGATCGCTCTAGCGAAGACGCTATTTGACCTTCCCCGCCGCAGTCACGCTCGCAGCAAGCGGAGGGCCGACAGGATCAACCATCACAATCACGCCTCACACGATCGCTGCCGGAGCCGCCACAACTAATGTCTCTGTGGTTGTTCAAGTACCCGTTGCCAGTGCCGTTGTTCGTAATCCGAACTTATGGTTACTTGGCCTTGGGCTACCAGTGATGGGGATGTTCGCACTGCCCTTCGGCATGAAAGGGAGGAGGCTCTCTCCGAAACTCGTGGCGTTTCTAATGCTGATCACAGTGGCCTCGACAGGAGCCATCATGGGATGCGGTAACGGTAGCACTTCTCCCCCGCCGCCCCACCAGCCAACGAACTACACCATAACCGTTACGGCAACGTCTGGTAGCGTATCGCACTCGACAGCACTCACCTTAACGGTTCAGTGAGAAAGGACAAGGGACAGGGCAAGCGCAATCGGTACCCGCGGCGGAAAAGACCAGCCGGACCCAGACTTGAAGCGAGTGGTGTCCGGCGGTTTCCGTTTTGCAGTGCTGAAGGTGCTCTGTTCTTCCTACGAACTGGCGCGCATGTCGCTGGAGGTTCCACCTGCGGCGGGAACGTAACACTTCGACGTGTAGTCCATGACCATGCGGTCGGCGTTGAAACGCCATCCCAGCGTGCGGATGGTTCGCTTCATGCGTTTGATCCATCCACGGGGCAGGCCATCGCGATCGCGCTGGTAATAGAGCGGGATCACTCCGTCGCGGAGAGTGCGCAAAAGGTCTTCGCCGTCGCGCGTGTCGTGGACATTCATGTTGGAGTGCGTTTTGCCGGTTCCGATGGCAAAGCCATTAATTCCGTCGTAGGCTTCGGCCCACCAGCCATCGAGAACGGAAAGGTTGAGACCACCGTTGAGAACGACCTTTTGTCCGCTTGTGCCAGAGGCTTCGAGCGGACGACGCGGATTGTTGAGCCACACATCAACGCCCTGAACAAAATGGCGCCCGACGTTGATGTCGTAGTCTTCGACAAACACAAACTTATCGCGGAACTGGGGATCACGCATCAAATCTGCAATTTGCTGCAACATGCGCTTGCCCGGTTCGTCAAGCGGGTGGGCTTTCCCGGCAAAGACGAATTGCACGGGACGGTTCGGATCATTAACCATCGCGGTGAGGCGCTCGATATCGGTCAAGATCAGATTGGCGCGCTTGTAGGTTGCGAAGCGGCGGGCAAATCCAATCGTTAATGCGTCAGGGCTGAGAACACGCTCGAGACGCTGCAAGACCTCAGGAGACTCGCCGCGGCGTTCTGCCTGATCGACCGCGCGCCGACGGACGAATTCGATAAGGCGGGACTTCAGGTTCAAGTGCGTTTCCCAGAGTTCTCCGTCGTCGACGCTTTCGATACCCAGCCAGATCTTGGCTTCGCTGCCGCGGTTATGCCAGTCGGTGCCCAGATGCCGGTCGTAGAGCCGGAACATCTGCGGTGCGAGCCACGAAGGAACGTGCACGCCGTTTGTGATATGACCAATGGGAATTTCGTCTTCCGGCTTGCCTTTATAAAGCCCGGTCCACATAGCGCGAGAGACTTCGCCATGCAGGGCAGAAACAGCGTTGGCGCGACGTGACAGGCGAAGAGCCAACACAGTCATACAGAACAACTCGTCGGAGTTATTGGGATTCTCACGGCCCAGTCCAAGCAGACTCTCCTGCGACAGGCCCAAAGCCTCACGAAGCGGCCCGATGTGCTCCTCCACCAAACGGGCATCGAAACGATCGTGGCCTGCGGGGACCGGCGTGTGCGTTGTGAAGACGACTTCCCGAGAAACCCGAGGGACGGCGGCGTCGAATGCGATGCCTTCGTCTTCCATGCGCATGCGAATGGCTTCAAGGACCGCGAAAGCGCTGTGTCCTTCGTTGAGGTGAAAGACGCCCGGAGTGATTCCGAGTGCTTTGAGGGCCCGGAGTCCCCCAACCCCGAGCAACAATTCCTGACGAATGCGGATGCGGAGGTCGCCACCGTAGAGACGAGATGTCAGCTCTCGATCTTCGGGTGCATTACCTTCCACGTCAGAATCAAGCAGCAGCAGGTCGCGGCGCCCAACCTTCACGCGCCAGACTTTAGCTTGAAGCCGTCCACTTCGAGTATCGATTGCAGTGACAACGGGTCGTCCGTCTTTCCCGATGGCGGGTTCCATCGGTAACTGGGTTACATCTGTATCGAGGTAGTCCTCTCGCTGCCAGCCGCTAAGGTCGAGGTGCTGACGGAAATAGCCTTGCGGGTAGAAGAGCCCTACGCCGATCAGAGGGATATCCAGATCCGATGCGCTCTTGATATGGTCACCGGCGAGAACTCCTAAGCCGCCCGAATAGATCGGAAGCGACTCGTGCAGACCGAACTCCGCCGAGAAATAGGCGACGGGATGAGGGCGAAGAACACCCGCATGCCTGGTTCCCCAGGTCCGATCGTTCTCAAGATATTCGAGCATGCGCCGATAAGCGTAGTTCACACGGCTGTGAAGCATCATCTCGGTAGCGCGAGTCTCAAGTTTGGCCAGCGGGATTCCGTTGAGCAGCGCGATGGGATTGTGGTTCACTTTGTTCCAGCGGGCCGGGTCAAGATCCATGAACACGCTGGCGGAGTTGTGATCCCAGCTCCACCAAAGGTTGCGCGCGAGGGCCCAAAGGCGCTCTTGCAGAGGCGCGATGAAACGATCGAGCGTGCGAGCTTCACTGACTACCGAAGCTACTTGCGCGGCCGCCTCTGTGAGCATGCGGATTTCGTCGGAACTGAAAACGCGCGCTTCGACGGTTTGGACCACCAGAACACCCTGCAAGATGCCCCGGTCAATCAGAGGCACACCGAGGAAGGACTGATAGGCATCTTCTCCGGAATCGCGGAAGTACTTAAACCGAGGATGGTTCTTAACGTGGCTGACGGATACCGGTTGGACCTGCTCGGCAACGAGGCCAGTTAAACCTTCGTGAACTCCCATACGGAGATTGCCAATGCATTCTCGACGCAGACCGACCGTAGCCGCCAGCACGAGGTTGGCACGGTCAGGTTCAAGCAGGTAAGCCGAGCAGACGTCGGTGCGAAATCTCTTCGCAATCAAGGCGACCACGTTCATTAGAGTCTCCGCGGATTGCCCACCTTCCGCGGCTAGATTCGCCAATTCTTCAATCGACAGAACGCTTTGTTCTTCAGTGCGCACAGCTTGTTCCATATCCCCGGTGCTTTCGTTCCTTCCAATCAGTTTTAGTAGTAGACGGTTGGTCCTAATGGACCGCTCGCGGCCATCCTGTGATGGTCTCTCACTTGGGAGGGTTCCCTCTATTGTACGGGCAACAAGGTAAATTCGTTTAATCGAGAAATGGGGCAGACGCATCGCAAAATGGTGTTTGCCTGACCTCGGCAGAAAGAGTAAGATTTTCGCCAAACCAGCCAACGATGGGAGGTTCACGTCCACCTTCCACGGGTTCCAGCATGCGGGTTGGGAATGCATCGGAAGCTCGAGGTCTCCCGATGCACCCGAAAATACGCATGAGCTTTGCATCGGACGGATCGACGGCAGAAATTTGAGCATCGCCCACAAATTATTGCAGCGCGCGCCCCATGGAGTCGGGACAATGAAGAGTACTGCCGCAGGGTTTTCCTGCATCGGTGTAAGTTTATGTGGACTGATGTTTCTTGGATGGGTGCTGGTGGGACAGGCGGCGAAGTCGCCACTGCAAGGACTTCCGACCGACTGGAGCCACAGCCATGTTGTTTTCACTCATCCTGCCTCGGCGGCTGAGGAAGCGTTGATCGGCCAGAACCCGCGCTATTGGCAGCAACGCTATCGTCGGGAAATTCCGCGGGAATTTCCGACGGAGCATTTTCAAAAGGCCTCAGGAGTGTTTAGAACGACTCAAACGCCGACTGCCGGACTCTGGGCAGAGGATGTAGGCGCTAACGGAGTTGCCGGGCCAGCGAACTATCCCGCCAAGTACTCATTTAGTCTGACCACCGCGAACTGCGGAAATGCGGCGAAACCGGACTATGTCGTCTACAGCACAGGCCTACTGGGCTCTGGAACTCAGGCGAGCATCGTTGCATTCGACAATATTTACAGTGGCTGCTCCGGCACGGTACCTTCTACTTACTGGGCGTTCAATACGGGTGGTCTGATTCTCACTTCTCCGGTGATATCGCTAGATGGAACACAGATCGCATTCGTGCAGACTTCAGGCAGTCCTACGGGGAATGCAGGTCTTGTCCTTCTAAAGTGGAAGGCTTCAACTACAGAAACAGTTTTTTCTCCGGGAGTGCCGACATCCGTAACTGCAGCTCAATACCCGACCTGCGTCGCACCGTGCTTGACAGAGGTGTTTCTCCACACCGGGACCGGCGGAAATCTTGATGACCGGACTTCATCCCCCTATTACGACTACACCAACGACATTGCATGGGTCGGTGGATCGAGCGGTTGGTTGCACAAGATCACAGGCGTATTCAAAGGTACCCCGACAGAAGTAACGATCTTCTTTCCGGTTAAGTTGAACGGGGGAAATTCCCTTTCGAGCCCCTTGTACGATCACACTTCGCAGAATGTTCTAGTGGGTGATGTGGGAACCGGGGGAGGATTTCTTTATCGTGTAAACTCCTCGACTGCTGCCGTGACCGCATCAGGACGGCTGGATTTTGGTGTCGGCCTGGTGGAGAGTCCTCTTCTGGATGTGACTGGCGGGAAGGTCTACGTTTTTGCCTCTAGTGACGGCACCGCGAATTGCGGCGGGGGTATCGCCTGCGCTGCTGTCTATACTCTGAGCACGAGTTTCGCAGCAGGAAGCACTGGGTCTAAGGTGACCGTTGGAAACAGTGTGGTCTTAGGATCGACGCCCAACCCGATGTACGTGGGTGCATTTGACAGCGCCTATTTCAATTCGACAAATGCCACCGGGGCCTTGTATGTCTGCGGCAATACGGGTGGTGCGCCGGTTATGTATCGAATACCGATTGTTGCCGGAGTGATGGGTTCGCCGGTGCCCGGTGCAACTCTGACTCCTGCCGGCAGAACACCTGCCTGTTCACCCGTGACCGACTTTCCAAATCCCAACGCGAGCCCGAACAAGGCAGAACTGCTGTACTTCAGCGTACAAAACTTTGGGCGGCCTTGCGGTAACAAGGGCTGCCTCATGAATTTCGTGGATCTGCCGTGGAAGGCGAACACTCACTACAACGCAGGTCAAGAGATTCTGGTGATCCGGACGGCGAATAACGTCGCCTACATCCAGACTGCCCTCAATAACGGTACGACCGGATCGACGATTCCGATCTGGCCGGGCGCCCTGGCCAAGAAAACAATCGACAATGGCATTACGTGGCTAAACCAGGGAGCTACGACGGTGGTGCCGTTAGGGGGATGGACCGCAAACCATGGTTACGGTCAGCTAGCGAGTATTTTCGACGGAACGAATGTAGAAATTTCGACCCAAGCTGGTTTCTCAGGCGCGACTCAGCCGACATGGAACACTACGATAGGTGGCACAACGACCGACAATGCTGTCATCTGGATTAATGCTGGACCCTGGCCCTCTTCAAACCTCACCTTGTCGGGTGGCACAGGCGGAGTAATTGTCGATGGCATAAGCACTGCGACGGGAGCGTCTCAGATATACTTTTTCACTCAAGGCAATCAAACTTGTCCTACATCTGGCGGCACTGGGGTTTGCGCCGTACAGGCATCCCAGGCAAACTTACAATAACGATAGGATCTCAATGGATACGAGTCATATTCAACCGGACGAACCGAGCACTCCGGCTACGCGAAAGAAACCGTACGAAAAGCCATCATTTCGGCATGAGAAAGTGTTTGTGACAACAGCGCTTTCGTGCGGAAAAATCTTAGGCTTGTCTCAGAGTTGTAACAACAGCCCGAAGAACTCATGAACTTGCGCGACGCTGTCACGGACGAATCCCATGCACTGAAGTGCGAAATGGCCGCCGAGGTGTTGCGATCGTCGGGAACGCTACGTCTGCGAGTTACA
This sequence comes from Candidatus Sulfotelmatobacter sp., assembly GCA_035264195.1. Classification (GTDB taxonomy): domain Bacteria; phylum Acidobacteriota; class Terriglobia; order Terriglobales; family Acidobacteriaceae; genus Sulfotelmatobacter. Next base: position 19,669 of record DATFQQ010000335.1, read on the forward strand.
GGATGGAGCATGCTACCGGCTGTTTGGCCTGGGGATGTGCTCATCGTTGAGCGAGTTGAGCCTGCGGGAGTGGCGGAAGGTGACATTGCTCTTTTCGTTCGTCATCGGCGACTCATTGCCCATCGGGTCGTGAAGAATCACAGTTCAACGATGCTGACGCGCGGTGACTCAATGCAGGCGACTGATTCGCCGGTGAGTGACAACGAATTCTTAGGTCGAGTTACTTCGATTGTAAGAAACGACAGAAATATTGAGCCCAGCAAAGCCTTGGGATCCGGCCAGCGCGCGATCGCAGCGCTTGTTCGACGTTCGGATGTTGCTGCCGGGGTCGTGGTTAGGGTTCGAGGACGGCTTCAAACATCAAGTCAAACAGTGTAGTCATTGGGCCTGCCTTTGCCACAGTTGATGACCGAAGTCGAGCGTTTCAGTCTAGTCATTGAAATCGGTGGGATGCCTGTACGCGTGCATACGACCGATTCAGATTTTCTAAGTCTTCTGGAGAGTCGCTACACAGGATTCGTTAGCGATTCGGACAAAGCAGAGATCGACTTCGATGTTGAACTCCAACAGCCAACCATCGTGGATCCCGATGTAGATGTGGAAGTCAGTTACCACCTCGGGCGTTGGACGCTGCGGCGTGGGGACTTTTTGGCCGAGTGGGAACCGGCAGCACGGCGTGGCTGGATTCGGCAGACAGCCAATCCGTATTCGATTGATGCGGTGCTGCGAATCGTTCACACATTGGTATTGGCGCGGCAGGGTGGATTCCTACTGCATTCCGCCAGCGCGATTCGCAACGGAAAAGCATTCTTGTTCGCTGGAGTGTCTGAGGCTGGAAAGACGACTATCTCAAGGCTGGCACCGTCCGATGTAACGCTCTTGACCGACGAGATTTCTTACGTTCGCCGCCGGGGTGACGAATACGTAGCCTTTGGAACCCCATTCACCGGCGAACTGGCCAAGTTGGGCGAAAATGTTTCGGCGCCAATTTCGACGCTCTATTTGCTGGTCAAGGGAAAAGAGAACAAGGTTGACTCAGTCTCGCCCGGTGAAGCCGCACGGTCCTTGCTATCAAACCTATTATTCTTCGCGAAGGATGAGGAACTTGTGCGGAAGATTTTTCATTCGGCATTCGAGTTTGCAGAAAGAGTCCCGATTGCACGGCTCACATTTGTTCCTGACGCAAGGGTTTGGGAGTTGATTCGATGAGTAGGCTTTATTTGGTACGTAATCCACGAGCGGCCGCGCGAAGCCTGGATGGCGAAATGATGATCATGTCGGCCAGGGACTCAACTTTATTTACGTTGAATGAGACTGCGACGATTCTCTGGCAGTCCGCGGACGGAGCGACTCCGCTGGACGAGATCGTGGAGAAGAAGATCTGCACGGAGTTTGAAGTCGAGCCGGCCGAGGCTCTCGCTGACGCTGAGGCTCTGGCGCGAGAATTGGCTGGTCATGAAATCCTGCAGATCTCAGAAGTGCCAATCACACTGTTGCAGCAACCAGTTGGAGAGAAGCGATGAGCTTGCTCCAGGAAGTAAACGAAAAAGCTCTGGCGCGGAATATTCCTCTGAGCGTGCAACTCGATCTCACTTATCGCTGCAATGAACGTTGTGTGCACTGTTATCTCGACCACGATGATCATGGCGAGATGACGACGTCAGAGATCAAACACTTGCTGGATGAATTAGCAGATGCCGGGGTCTTCGTTCTATCGCTCAGCGGTGGCGAAATCTTTCTGCGAAAGGATTTCTTCGAAATTCTCGAGTATGCCCGCTTCCAAAAGCAGTTTTGTGTAAAACTTAAGACGAACGCGATCATGATTCGCGAACGCGAGGCCGCCCGGCTTCAAGAGATTGGGGTCGAGTCGATCCAGATCAGTATTTATTCCCATCGCCCGGTGGTACACGATGCCATCACGCTGGTGCCCGGATCGCTTCAGCGATCGATTGATGCAGCGCGGTTTCTGAAATCTCAAGGGCTGCGAGTAATTTTCGCGAATGTGTTGATGGTGCAGAACGTGCAGGACTATCAGGGTATGCGGGCACTGGCCAACGAGTTAGGCATCGAGTGTACCCTCGATCCAACGATCACCCCCATGATGGATGGGAATCGATCCGTGCTGAACATGGGTATCGGCCACGAAACGCTGCGGCAGGTTTTTCGGGATCAGGCGTTAGTCGGAGACGTTGACGAGTTTTGTGCAGTGCCAGCGCCGGGTGACGAGAACTCGCTTTCAGCGTTGCCGTGCAGCGCGGGTCATACTTCATGCTACGTTTCGCCCTATGGCGATGTCTTCCCGTGCGTGCAGTTCCCGATTCCGACCGGTAACGTACGAAGGCAGAAGTTCCTCGATATTTGGCGCAATTCCGAAACAATGAACGAAGTGCGATCGATACGGCTGAAGGATCTGAACACATGCACTTCATGCACACACGTTGGGAGTTGCACGCGGTGTCCGGGGCTCGCCTACATGGAAGGGAATATGCGCGGTCCTTCCTCGCAGGACTGCGAAAAATCGTTTGCAAGGACCGGGATTCCTTCCGCCAACATGATCGCAAAGAAATGGTCGACCGCGAACCTGGTGCAGATTCGCGCCCTTCCGGGCGTGCCTATTATTCCTGCCGCCGGCGCTCTTGCGTGATCCGGAGTTCCCGTCGTAGCCTCATCCAAAGCAATGCCTCGAACCAGCGCTGCATCGGAGACCGAATGGTCGCTGTTATTCGCGGCTTGTTCCGCCGGCCGTGATCACTGCCGCATACAGGCTCTACTGCAGTCCTCTCTCCACTGGGATCTAGTTCTTGATCTCGCAGACCGGCATGGTGTGGAGCCACTCCTTTATCAAGCACTCTCAGATTACAAAGAACTGATCCCGGTCGAACACTTCAGTTCCGTCGCGCAGAAATATCAAACGAATATTCACAAGTCGCTGATGCTCTCGCGAGAACTGATTCGTATTGTCGACGAGCTGTCGGCGGCTGGGATCGCGGTCATGCCTTACAAGGGCTTGGCCCTGGCTGAGGCAGTGTACGGGGATATTGCGCTGCGACAGTCTGGCGATATTGACTTACTCGTTCGGGCGGCGGATTTGACGCGGATTTATGAGGCGCTTGCGAAACTTGGGTTCACGAAGCATTTGCAATGGTCGCCAGCGGTGGAGCGGTCCTATTTGAAATCGGGATACGAATTTGTCTTCGACGGAACGGCAGGACGAAATTTGCTAGAGGTCCAGTGGGCGATTCAGCCCCGATTTTACGCGGTAGATTTCGATCTGGAACAACTGTTTCAACGGGCAGTTACCGTACCAGTCGCGGGGCGTGCGATGAAGACGCCTTCATTGGAAGATCTATTCATCCTACTCTCGCTACACGCTGCGAAACACGTCTGGGGACGTCTGATCTGGCTAAGTGATCTAGCTCGGATCGCGGAGATCGCCAAATTGGATTGGAGTCAGATTGGGATAACTGCGAAGAGTCTGCGAATTCAGCGCATCCTGCGCGTCACACTGCTGCTCCTGAATCGACTGTTGGACGTGCCAGTTCCGTCGGGCGCCAACACGAACCTTTGCCAAGACGAAGCAGCGGCGCAGATCGCGAGAGAGATCGAAACTTACATTCGGGAAGACCGAGCGTTCGACGTTGAGTCTATAGCTTATTTTCGTCTGATGCTTCGATTGCGCGAGAGATGGCAAGATCGAGTGCGGTTCGTGCGTCGACTGGCCTTTACCGCTGGTCCGAGCGAATGGGCCGCGATTGGACTTCCGGAACCATTGTTTCCCTTATATCGAATTGTTCGAATGACTCGCCTGGCAGCGAAACTGGTCAGAGCCTGACGTGCAATCAGCCTCGGCCGAGATCCGGCGCATGACGTACTGAGATCCGGAGAAATAATAGGAACATGCCGATGCATCCGAGCAGCGGCACGACAATTCCCGCCTTCAGAGTTCCGAATCGATTCGAAGAAAGACCGACGATCCACGGAAGCAATCCCCCGCCGATGTTGGAGAGCGTAAACATCAGTGACCCGATGCTCGCGGATTCAAACTGTCTCGACAGGATGGAGATGGTGATCGGGTAGATACTCGAGAGTCCGAGGCCGGCGGCACAGGCACTTGTCAGAACACCCGGTAGCGCATGGGAAAAGATCAAACCGATCATCCCAGCGCATGCCAAAAGAGTACCAGCCTGCACCAGTCTGACGTCGTCTATCGTCCGCAAGAGAACTGGCGCGATCCATCTGCCTAGCGTGAGCGAAGCATAAAAGAAAGAGGGAGTGGCTAGAGCCATCGCCAGGCTCAAAGTGCCCAGGCTTTTCGCGTAGGAAGCCATCCATTGTCCAAAACCGTTTTCCACCCCGACATAGAGTAGAAAAAGCAACGCCAACACTGAGAAGGCATGCTTTCGTTGTCGGATCAACGGAAGCATAGGTTGTGTATCGCGGGCGACAGCAGGTTCACGAATGCTCTCAGGCATCAAGGCAATGCCAATGACGATTACGAGTGAGAACGCGGCAACGAACAACACAACTGTAGGAAGATGCCCGCTTTTGGCCGCAGCTGCGATGAAAAAGGGGCAGGCGACTGCACCCAAACTCCAGAAGAAATTGAGCAAGCTCAAGGTAGCACTGCGGCGCCCAGGATTGGCGGCAGCAACCAGCAAGTTCGCAGCGGGAACGGCTAACCCCAAACCGGCTCCATATAAGGCGATGGAGAGAATACCGACGATTTTTGGTCCCGAGAGCAAAGACGAGAGCCCGAGGGTCATCAGCAGTAGCCCCACCTTCATCGGGAATCTGAATCCCCAGCGGGCGGCTAACACGCCCGAACATGCGACTGCGCAAGTCGAGGACAGATACTGTGCGTTAAAGAGCGCTCCGGCCTGAGCGTAATCGAGGGACCATCGCGCTGTGAGAGCCGGCAACATCGGTCCCAACAGAACGGTTGCAAACCCGATGGGAACGAAAGAAATGTACGACACATAGGTAAGGGCGCGGGCAGAGTTGGACTCTAACGATGTATCGCTCGCAGCCATAGACGGATGCGGCGCGTCGCATCGAAGTGGGACAAGCCGCTAATGGATGCTAACAGGAGCGGGGTGCGTTTGCTGTAGATTCCCGCGCAACAAACTCAGGCTCAATCGCAATCTCGGATGGATAATCCTTTTTGCCTTCAATTCGATCCAGTAAACTCTGGGCGGCGACCTCTCCCATGCGGTTCAGTGGCTGACGCACCGTTGTAAGGCTCGGACTGTAGAAAGCGGCACCGGGGATGTCGTCGAAGCCCACCACTGAAACATCCTGCGGCACGCGTAGTCCATGTTCTTGCAGTGCCCGGATGGCGCCAATTGCCGAGATGTCGTTGTAAGCGAAGAGCGCAGTAAACGGCTTCTGCCGGGCCAAGAGTTGCTTCGCGAACGGGTAGCCAAGGCGAGGAGTCGGATCATCAGCATCGATCTGAACAATCAAGTCCGGGTCGATCCTGAGATCCATTTGAGCGGCGACGCGACAGATTGCTTCCCAGCGTTCCTTCGAGTCTGAACTCACTGGATTGCCTCTCATGAAAGCGATCCGTTCGTGCCGCAAATCCTTAAGGTGTCGCAAAGCCAACTGAGCGGCCTTCTCGTGGTCAAGGATGATATTCGTGACGCCCTTCATCCTTTTGTGTCCGGCGATGGCCACCGTGGGAAGCGAGGGCGCTTCCTGGACGGTGGTATCAACGGTGATAATTCCCTCCACTCCACGTTCCCACAGCAACTGGGAGTAACGACTCAGCAGAGCCGTGTCGTGGCGGTGCACGACCGTCAAAAAGAAATAGTTCCGTTCACGCAAATATTGTTCAATACCGCTGATGATCGGCGAACTGTAGGAGTCACCAATCTCCTCCGCAATGACTCCGATCGTGTATGTGCGCTTGTTGCGGAGTGTGCGCGCAAAAAAATTGGGGCGATAATTCAACTCCTTCGCCGCTGCACGAATACGATTCTTCGTTTCTTGCGGGATCGAACGGGCAGACGGTGAATCGTTGAGAACAGCTGAGACTGTGCCTGGGGTAAGCCCTAAGTGCTGCGCAACTGCCTTGAGAGTAATCACCGTCGGCTTCTGGCCGAGCTTCCTGACTTGCACCATAGGTCTTTTAAATCGTTTTAATTATAGCTCTTGAAGGCATGTCAAAGTATCAAGCCAAGTTCATACCTTCGCATATCGTTCACTATTCGGCTTGGACCCGCTCAAAGCGAAAAACAGAATATACAGATAACAGATGACCGGGAGAAAAAACGCATGGTGAATGCCGATGCGATCGGCGATCCAGCCCTGAGCAACTGGGATAATTGCGCCACCGACGATAGCCATGATCATTATGCCGGATCCATCGCCAGTCAGAGGACCGAGTTCCGCGACGCCGAGCGTAAAGATGCTGGGAAACATGATCGAGTTGAAGAAGCCGACGAGGATGATGCTGTACATCGCTACGTGCCCATTCGTCAGCATCGAGACAGCTACGAGTACGGATGCGCAAATCGCACAGATGCCGAGGAGGCCACCAGTTTTCATCTTCTGGAGCAGCGCTGACCCTATGAACCGTCCAACCATGGCGCCACCCCAATAAAAGGCGACGAAGCTGGCTGCGACCTTTTCGGTGAGTCCGCCGATCTCCGGTTGGCTGAAATAGTTCACCAAGAAACTACCGATTGAAACTTCGGCACCTACATAAACAAAGATCGCGATCGCCCCGAAAATCAGATTGGGATGCTTCCAGATGGAGTCGTTGACCTTCTGGCCAAGTTGATGTTGAGCATGTTCGATCTTTGGCAGCTTGAAACTGCCGATTGCGATTGCAAGGAGTACGAGAGCGACCCCCAGTCCGACATAAGGCATTTTCACCGTGGCGGCTTCATGCAGGCGAAAGGCTTGAAGAGCATCAGGTGAGAGGGCACGAATTTCCGCCATGTTTGGAGCCGTCGTCAGGATGAATAGCCCTCCGAAAAAGGGCGCCAGAAACGTACCAAGGGAGTTGAAGGCTTGCGTCAGATTGAGTCTGCTGGAAGCAGTCTCCGGTTTTCCCAATACGGTCACATAAGGGTTGGCGGCAACCTGCAGACAGGTAATTCCAGCAGCCAAAACAATGAGGGCGCCTAAAAACAGAGGATATGAGGGCACGCTGGCGGCGGGAACGAAGAGGAACGCTCCTAGTCCCATGGTGAGAAGTCCACCAACCATCGATCTCTGATAGCCGATCCAATCGATGACTTTGGCGGAAGGGATCGAAAAGATGAAGTAGGCCCCGAAAAAAGCAAACTGGATCAACATCACCTTTGTATAGTTCAGATCGAAGATCGATTTAAGGTGGGGCACCAAAATGTCGTTCAGGCAGGTAAGAAAACCCCACATGAAGAAGAGAGTGGTCACCGTAGCCAATGGGGCACCGTAGCTTTGGTTTGTACTAGTAACGGTGACCGAGGTGTCGGTATTAGGGCTCGCTATTGCCATGAGTTTATTTGACCCTCCGAGAGGGTTAGTAATGTGTAAACGCCGTCATCATACCATCGGCGAAGCGCGCTGGCAGATTTTTCTTCGCGGTGGATGGGCGAAAAAGCCAGTAGAAAATCGTTTTGTTTCGCTTGACAAACGCTGCTGGTTGCCGGAGACTTCGGCGTTTCCGTAATTCATTGGATTGGCACCGAACCTCTATGCGCAAAGCATCTTCTTACTTAATGACAGCTGTGCTCTTCTCCTTTCTAGTGTGTCAGGCGGGTTTCGCTCAGAACCTTGGGCCCCAAGTGGTGGTTTTAAGTGAGCGCGGCTTTCCCCCTGCCGATTCGGTGACGCCGTCTGCGCAACAGCTTGAGACGTTGTTTCGCGGCGCAAAGTTTGTTGCGGCAGAGGAATTGAGCGGCGCTCTCAACTCTTCTTCTACCCGTCTGCTGGTCCTACCTTACGGCTCGGCATTCCCGGAGAACAACTGGCAGACCATCAAGAACTACCTCGACCGCGGAGGGAATCTGCTGGTCCTTGGCGGGAGGCCGTTCAGCCGAGCAGCATTCCACGATGGCACGGGTTGGCGCCTGCGTGACTACAGCGTTCGGTTCACTCGCCCGCTGATGATCGACCAATACCAGGAGACACCAGGTTCGGAGGGGCTGGAATTCGAAAACAATCCGGAAATTCCTTTGCAGGTCGCAGCCTTTCCGTGGAAACGCGGTTATAGCCCCGTGATTCGGCTGAGTGCGGTGGATCTCTACCATCGCGGGGGCTCTGCCGGTTCGATCGATGCGCATCTCGATGCGTTGGCCTGGGGAACGAAAGATGGACGCAAATTGTCTGCGCCGGCGATTCAAGTCGATCACTATCGGAATGGCTTCGATGGCGGACGCTGGATCTTCATCAATGCCGAATTGCCGCCTGGTTTCTTTGACAATACGGCGCTAGTCCGATCGCTCGTTGAACGCGCGTCAATGGGTGCCGAGGAATTCACGGTGCGTCCGGCCTTGCCGCTCTATTTGCCGGGGGAGCCGATCGAACTACAAGTTGTCCAACATTCAACGTCATCCGACGGATCTCATTTATCGGTGAAAATCAACACGTTTCCAGAGGGTCAGCCGTCGAAGAGATCCAGTATCACTAGCTCGCTGAGCTTGTCCGCGCCGATCGTCTTATCTCCGCCAGCAGAAAAGGGACTTCACGTTATCGAAGCGCAGTTGATGGATGGGGAATCGGTGCGTGCAATCTACCATTCGGCATTTTGGATTCGCGATGAGGCTTACCTTCGCTCCGGACCACGTTTGTCGGTCAACCAAGACTACTTCGAGGTCGATGGTCACCCCTTAGCCGTCGTTGGCACGACGTACATGTCGAGTGAAGTGCAGCGGCTATATTTCGAACATCCGAATGTCTATGTGTGGGATCACGATCTCGCGCAGATTCACGACGCCGGGTTGAATATGATCCGCACCGGCTGGTGGACGGGATGGGACAAATTCAGCGACGAGAACGGCCAGCCCTACGAGCGTACGCTGCGGACGTTAGAAGCTTACCTGATGACAGCTCGCAAGTACGGCCTGCCGGTGCAATTCAATTTCTTTGCATTCTTACCGGACGTTCTGGGTGGCGCAAATTCATTTCTAGATCCAGAAGCCGTGCGCCGGCAGCAAACACTGATCTCGGCAGTGGTCGCGCGATTCCATGACGTCCCGTTTCTTGCCTGGGACTTGATCAACGAGCCCAGCTTTTCACAGCATCTTTGGACGATGCGCCCAAACGGAGATGCAATCGAGTTGGCAGCCTGGAATCAATGGCTCAGTAACCGGTATCCAGATCGAACGAAGCTCGCTGCATTGTGGAACGTGACTCCTGAGTCGGTAACGGGAACGATCAATCTTCCGAAGGAAGAAGAATTTGCTCCGCGCGGAATGTACGTCGGCATCAATTCCCTTCGAGTCTATGACTACGTCCTGTTCGCGCAGGAATCATTTGCCAAATGGGCAAGTGCGATGCGGGAAGCGATTCGTGCCACCGGCTCGCAGCAACTGGTCACGGTTGGCCAGGATGAGGGCGGAATTCAAGATCGGCTTTCACCAGCGTTCTGGGGATCTTCGGTGGATTTCACAACGAATCATTCGTGGTGGCAAAACGACTACATTCTGTGGGACTCTCTGGCCGCCAAGCAGCCAGGCGAGGCTATGCTGATCCAGGAAACGGGCCTGCAGCGGGAGCTGAACGTGGACGAGATTGCCCGGCGTACTCCCGAGAATGAGGCTGCCCTGCTCGAACGGAAGGTTGCAACTTCGTTCATTCAGGGTTCCGGGGCGATCGAGTGGCTTTGGAACACGAATTCAGACATGACGGAAAGCAATGAAACTCCGATTGGGGCGATACGCACGGACTACACGGAGAAGCCCGAAGCGACCCTGCTCCGGGCCTTCGCAAAACTCGCGCCGGCTTTGAGTGAGCACTTGCGCGAACCTCGGTTGCCGTCTGTCGCGATCATTACCTCTCAGGCGGCGCAATATTCAGTGTTGGCAGATTTCCAGTTGGAAGCGCAGCGGCGCGCAGTTCGCGCGCTGTCTTATGCCAATCACCTCCCTGCATACGTAATTGCCGAAAATCAGATCGGCAAGCTGGGCTCGCCGAGACTCGTGATTCTCCCATCACCGCAAGCATTGGGCGAGGCAGCCTGGAGCGCGCTGTTGAAATACGTCGAGACTGGCGGAAACCTTCTGGTCACTGGTCCCTTGGCTCGCGACGAGCATTGGCAGATCACGAATCGAGCAGCATCGCTCGGGGTGAAGGCGCAGGCTGAGCCTGTGACATATCACAACGCGCAAGTTGGCATAGCCGGTGGTTTGATTCAACTCTCATTTGCACAACAAGCGCAAAACTGGCTGGAAGCACTCCGCTTCGAGGACGGTGCGACCCTGAAAGAGCTCCGGCATGGCAAAGGGCAGGTTTTTTGGGCAGCCGATGCTGTCGAATTAGCCGAAGATCTGAAATCGTCGAGCGATCTTTATTCATACGTAGCAGCGCGTGTCGGCATCGTTCCCCTGTTCACTTCCAATTCAACGGTTCCGGCAGGAACTCTGATTTTCCCCACCGAACTCGCCGACTCGATTCTCTATGTGATGGTTTCCGACTCAGCGGAAAACGCAGCGATCAACATCCGGGATACAAGTACGGGCGTGACATTGGTACTCTCCTTACCTCACGAACACGCCGCGATCACATTAATCGACAAAAAACAGAAGAAGTTCATCGCGAGGTACGGGTTCTGAGCCACCGCTCCAACTCTCAAGGGATTACCCTATTCCTTTCTCCTGGTGTGAGGTTTAGTGCTGACATTTGACCAACGGAGATCATGTGCCCGATCCCTCTCGGGCAACCAAGTCCACGCGCTGCCGGTTAAGTGTGTGGTGGCTGGTCGGAGTAGTGTGTGTTCTTGCGATCGCCTTTGGGATCACAATCCGGTTGATGCTCGCCCGCGCGGAACCGATCCTGCGCCAACGCGTCATTGAAACACTATCAGTTCGTTTCAAGAGCAAGGTTGAGTTGGCGGAGCTGCACGTCTGGATCTCCGACGGCATCCATGCTGAGGGTAAGGGTCTCAAGATTTACGGGGCCAATGACCCAAATCGATGGGAGCCAGGCATTCAGCCGCTGATTGCGATTGGGGAATTCCATTTCCAAACCGGCCTGAGAAATCTATTTTTGCAGCCCATGCGCGTTGATACCGTTTTCGTGCGGGGGTTCACAATGAACATCCCGCCGAAAAACGATCGCAAACAGATAGCGAATTTTCGGCGGCGGGGAAAGTTGAGGATTGTTGTAGACAAGTTTATCTTCTCGGATGCGCAGATCGTCATCAACACGGAGAATCCGAATAAGCCTCCGCTGGAATTCGATATCAACGACCTGCGATTAACCAGCACAGGCCAAGGACGGCCGCTGCGCTTCGCCGCGAAACTGGTCAATCCCCGTCCAGTAGGGAATATCGACTCCACGGGGCTCTTCGGCCCCTTGAATGAGTACAGTCCACGGGATACCGCCGTTTCAGGTGACTACAAGTTCACGGATGCCGATTTGGGGACAATTCACGGATTGGGAGGAATCCTAAGCTCGGAAGGGCATTACTCCGGAGAATTGGGCCGCATTGAGGTGGAGGGTGAGACTGAAACACCAGATTTCCGGCTGGCGGTTAGCGGTCATGCACTTCCTTTGCACACTAAGTTTCAAGCGATTGTTGATGGAACCGATGGCGACACATACCTCGAACTAGTACGAGCAGAGCTTCGGCACTCGCCGATTGTCGCCAAGGGCAAGATCATCCGCATAAAAAATCCGCAGGGGCGCGATGTCGAGCTGGAGGTTGTTCTGAACCATGCCAGGATCGAAGACTTGTTGACGGTCGGCGTCAGAACACAACCTCCGGTTATGTCGGGCGCAATCGACATGAATTGCCGGTTAAGTTTACTGCCGGGAGAGGCAGACATCTCGGACCGGCTGTATCTTGCGGGCAAGTTCCATGTTCCCAACGGGTCGTTCGACAATGCAAAGCTGCAAGGGCGAATCAACGATCTAAGCTTCAGGAGCCAGGGAGAACCAAGGTTAGTCGGTACAACACTCGAGCAACCCATCACGTCCGATCTGCAGGGTTTGTTTAGACTCTCCAACGGGACCCTTTCGTTCTCATCACTGCAATTTCAAATTCCCGGTACAGACGCGGAAATGACCGGGCAGTATAGCCTGGACGGAAAAATCTTCGATTTCCACGGAACCCTCCGGATGAAGGCGAAGCTCTCGCAGATGACAAAAGGCTGGAAATCCATACTTTTGAAGCCGATTGACCCATTCTTCCACAAGAACGGCGCGGGAACTGAGGTTCCTTTCAAGATAACGGGCACGCGCTCGGAACCACATTTTGGTCTCGACTTTCATCATAAAGATTCGGTCGGGTCTCGTCCGAAGCTGACCACCCAGGAACAACCGATCCATTGACATTCATGGCTAGTCTCTACAGCATCTGAGGTATTGTCTGTCTCTCCCCTACGTAAATACTTTGCGGGTATAGGAACCAGTGTAGGCCGTTCCGCTCCGGTCGCTGGAAATCATCATCAGGAGGAACAGATGAACGAGTCAATCCGGCAGCTCTATATCGATGAGTTGCGAGACTTGTACAACGCCGAGACGCAACTCGTGAAGGCGCTGCCAAAAATGGCGAAAGCTTCTTCAAATTCAGAGTTGCGGCAAGGATTCGAGGAGCACTTGCGGCAGACATCTGAGCACGTTTCGCGGTTGGAACAGATTTTCGAGACACTCGACGAAAAACCAACCGGCAAGAAATGTCTAGGCATGGACGGCCTGGTCAAGGAAGGAGCCGAAACAATCAAAGAAAACTATGAGGGACCTGTGATGGATGCTGCCATCATCGGGGCCGCACAAAGAATCGAGCATTATGAAATTTCAGGCTATGGCACCGTCCGAGCACTTGCGCAACTTCTCGGAGAAGATGAGCACATAGCTCTTCTTGAACAGACTCTCGAAGAGGAAAAAGAAACCAACCAGAAACTGACTCAATTAGCAGAAAACATCAATCAGCAAGCCGCTGGAGTCGAACGCACCCACGTAGGGGAGGTGGAGCAGTCGAAGTCGAACGGTGGTAAATCGAGGCGTGCTGCATAGCCTTTCGTGGAAGGGTGCAAAAACCCTTCCACGTGCATGGTTTTGTCCCGAAACCTTCCAAAAGCTGTGCAAAATACGACAATGACCGTATGGGAAGAACTAGTGCTATAGGGCTAACCTCTTAGATCGACTCTTACAGTGTCTCTGATTGCTTCAAAGGATCGTAATTTTTCCATGACAAATTTAATCTCTCCTTCTTGTCGGAAGCCGGAATTGTGCTGGCACGACCTCTACCATACTGCCCTGTTGGAGACAGACCGTACCAAACTCCCGGAACGAATCGCGGAGGCGGAGAAGGCGATACTCGCCCGGATCAAGGAACTCTTCGCCGTCACCGCCGATCACATCGAAGAAGACCAGGTGCTGGACGATGCTCTGTACGCTCTCCGCGCGCTGAGGAGCTGCGTTGCAACCCAAGTTAATGCGGCCTAGCTCATCCATTAAGGTTGGAACCGGGGGCAAAACTCACGTGTGAGTGTCTCTTAAGTGAAGGCAGTACAGAAAGCTGCGTGCAACCCTGTATTGTTGCTGATGAACGCTTGTCATAGAGTGCTGGAAACAAATAAAGAAAGTCGAGTGCCCTTCTGATGACGAGCAAAACTCCAGCTCAAGCGCTTCCAGTGACGATGAATCTGAAGCGAAACTTTGAAAATGCCGTTCGTGATATCTATGAGGCAGGATTGGACCACAAAGCCTCGCGCTACCGCACTCCGATCGTGCAACGCACTGGAACTTCCACAGTTGAATCAAAAGCGAACGCGGAGAAACGAGCGTTATCCGATGCCGCAAAGGCGCTAGCTCAGCTGTGGAAAGTGACGTCTACCTCTGGCCGCTGAGGGCAATCACAAGGGATGGATGTAGCGGGGGCTGCTTAGCCGGATCAGTCTTCTTGCGCACACCAATCAGGAGAGTGATCACGAACATCATGATCAGCAAGACGACGGCCAGGGTGGCCACCCTCCTTCCCGCGTTTCGATCGCCCACAAACATAAGTGCAAGATTCAGATGCTGATCGTCGACCTAATGGTCTGGGTACCCACAAAGAATCATGCTCCGAAGCTGTGGTAAAAGCCTCGGAGCCCGATGAAACATTTCAACCTAAACTGCTTTTCGAAGTGTCTCGGCACTCTCTGAACCGCGTTTCACGCCCGATTCGCCAGCGCAGGTTCGACATGCAGCCACGGCTTCTTTCCGCCGCTCGCGCAATCGGCTCTGGAATGTATCCCAGCGACCTCCGATTCCCACGGCGCTATTATTGATCACGACAGTATCGGTACCGGGAGGAACAGCTCGCTCCGTTAACGCGGAGGTGGCATCCATGTCGGCGTGAAGGTTGCTACTGGTCACCGCAGGCATTCTGGGCACTGTCCCAGTTCCGCCGTGGGCGACCGAAGCGGACCGCTCCGACTCGTAGTTTCCAGCGGCTTGATATGTGGTAGGGGTAACATTGCGATCTGTTTCCACTCGATGCATCACGGGGTCGTTGACCCACTTCGCGCGGTATTTTCCTTCGTAGCCGGACCATTTGCTTTCAGATTCCAGATCCGACTCGTTATACGGAGGGAAGGTTTCTACCTGCTTCTTGGTGAGGTTGACCTCGAAATCGTTCTCGTGCTTTGCAGAGGCTTGCAGGCTCTCTGCAGGTACGATGAATTTTTTGCTGGTCAGCCAGCCTGCTGTGTCGACGACGATGTAACGTATATCCGCCGTGGAATGGTCAAAAATAACGTCGTCAATTTTTCCGAGCTTCTCATCGTCCTTTCCGTAGAGATGGGTACTACGAATGTCTTCGCCACTGCCCGATAGCGCCGTACCACTTAAGATACCGTAATGTGCCATTTGGCCCTCCTATAAGGGTCGAAGGATGTGGCAAGGGATGCAAATATCCTAATCGACCCTCGCCAGCTCGTTCTCAGGCGAGTATCGAATTCGAAGCTCTTGGCAGCAATCGGCGGTTCACTGTAGCGAATCGAGTGGCTAGGGTCAGATTTGGCCAGGATCTTCCGGATCTGGTTCTTGTACAGGTAGATCAGGATTTTCTGGCGGATCTGGGGGCTCCTGAATGGGAGAAGGAAACGGGTCGGCTGGAGTGCGACAAGAATATCCGATGGAGAACGGGTCGACAAAATGCATAAGCCTAGGATTCCAAATCATGTTGGGATATCACGGAGAAGACTAATGACGTCATTGAAGCACAACGAATCCGATGTAGGCGAATCCGATGAGTGAAATACCGATGCATATGTAAGGCCAGAAATAGAAAACACGCCGCAGCGTTGAATATTGAGACTCGATATTTTGCTCAGGCTCAAACATCTTAAATCTTCTGCTTTCTCATTCCGAAACACCGCAACACGCCGAAACGAACCTACTCGTCAGATTTCCGAATCTGCGGAAACCACTTTGATCGTCTGCCCCTCCCGGGTACCGGTGACTCGCACGCGCTGGCCCGCAAGCTTCTTCAGAACACCTAAATTACCGTCCAGAAGATATGTCGTGTCTGCATTGATCAAGACAAAGCTAGACCCTGCATGCACACAAACACGGACACATGTGGAAGCTGAACGATCAAGTGCAGCGGAATGCTTCGCTCCGCATCGAGAACAAGTCACCATGCCCTCAAACGATGTGGGGACGGATGGACCCAATTGAGATGAATCGCGTAAATTCTCAGCGGCACCCGCAGCTGCGCCTAGGGTGGCAAACAACAGAGCCAAAGCGACAGCAGCAGCACTCCCCAACAATACGATCTCAATCCAAAACCGGTGATATCTCATGAAACCTGCCTTGGACCCGCTCGCATGATGGATGCAAACCGTCGGGGGTCAGTTGGTTCCAATATTCGTTGCAAATGGCTTTCCATCCAACTTCCCGACAACAATTCAGCAATGGGAGCCGAGTAAAGCGATCTCCCGGCGTAAACTTCCACTTCACTGAAAACTTTGGATTGGCTTGAAACAGCGGTACAGGGTGTTAGGCAGTTGCAGCTGCCGCTTTACGGGACTTCACGTACGCAGCTTCCTGCGCTCCGGTGCGTCGCAACAGGTCAATGGCACCAGTGGCTTTGTCGCTTTCTTTACAGGATACGTATACCAGCGCACCCACATCGGAGAGACGGGTGCCCAAGCGCTTCGCATCGTCCTGGGAAAACCCGAGTCCGATTAACGTCTTGGAGCCTTGCGACAGAGAGGGAACATTCTGCTCATCTAAGAACGCCTGCAGATAAGCGTGGGACCGGGCAAACAATCCGACGGTCGGAATGACGACAGCTCCGAACCTCGAAAACCAGTCGATCATGCGAGCCGTCATCGTCCGGTCGACCTCAGGGGCATCGAACTCGGCGACGTTGTGAAGCAGTGCGGCGTCTGGATGTGCCGGTGAAAGCACCATACAAATATCCTGATTCGTAAATCCTGCTTTGTTCAGAGCGCACACGACCTCTGGTAGCGCAATATTTCGAGGATACATCCCGTAAGCCGCTGTCCCATTGGCAATCATGACTCACTCCGCCAAGGCCCGCGGGAAGCACTTTTCCTCCCACGGTACCCGGAATAGATTAGAAAGTTCGTTTACCTTATCCAGATCGTACTTACTGTGCACTCAGGTGAATCTTGTACGTGTACCGGGTCAAAATCGGCCCGCCTGGAGCCACATTAGGAAATTACGTCGATGCTTTCCACTTGGATCGTGTTAGAACTCAGGTCGAGGACTCCGATCACCCGGACGGTCTGATCCTCATATTTCTGAAGACCGCCCTGATCTTGTAATTGATAGGTCCTAGAGCCGGCTCTCAAGGAGTATTTGTTCCCGTCTTTCACTATCTTTCCCGTGAAGGTCTGGGTTGGTGTTTGGTCGTGGTGTGGGTCGCCCGGGCGATTCGCTTGCTGATCTGCCGGTTGATCAGGTTGTGGAATGGGCGTATCCCTTGGAGGAAGGGGCTGAGGAGTTGGCTGTGGCTTTTGCATACCCGACCACGCGATAAGCTGTCGTGTCGTCAGCGCATCCTCAGGAACCTGAGGACCAGCCTGTGAGACTTGGGTCAGGGCAGGCCGCACAAATACGAAGACGAGCGCGATGGGTACAAGAATATTCGTCGATCGAGCCATTTACTTCACGCTTTCGAAAGACGAAGGTGTTGGCACAACTGGCGCGCAATTCGCGGTTCAATGTGGCGTATTGAAACGCGAACGCCAAAACTACAAACCTAGGCTGTTTTTATTACCGGACCGCGGACCAAGTCTATAGAGTGTTCCCGGTACGCACGAACGCTACGGTTTAACGACCGTATCCTCGTTAAACTAGAAAACTTGGACGATCCCGTTGCGTACGGCATAACGCGTCAAATCAGCGACCGAATGCAATCCCAATTTACGCATCAGATTTGTGCGGTGAGTTTCTGCAGTCTTAACGCTGAGGTTAAGAGTGACGGCGACTTCTTTACTCGTGCGGCCCTCCGCAAGCAATTGAATCACTTCGCGCTCGCGCGAAGTAAGCGGATCACCCGACGGTAAGGTATCTGGTTCTCTCTTATGGTTTTCTTTGTTGTCACGATCCAGGAATCCATCTAGGACCATCTGACTAACGCGTGTTGTGAAGAATGTTCGTTGACGTTGCAAGGCTTCGACAGCGGCAACGAGGTCCCGTCCCGCGTCAGATTTGAGGAGAAAACCCCGCGCTCCAGCGCGCAACACCTCTCGCACCATGTTGTCAGTGTCGTGCATTGTCAGTATGAGGATCGCAACGGCGGGCGACACAGCAGAAATCTGACGGGCAGCCTCCAATCCATTGAGATTGGGCATCCCGATATCCAGAAGTACAACATCCGGCTTCGTGCTCGCCGAGAGTTCGACGGCTTCGCGGCCATCTTTCGCCTCCCCACATACTTCCCATCCGGAATGGCTCTCGAGCAACGCCCGAATACCTCCGCGCGCTACTTCATGGTCGTCTGCAATGAGAATCCGTAACATTCTTGCCTCCGACACACACAGAAACCCAAGTAAGGAGTAACGGGTGACCCTGGATTTCGACAATTGGTGGTAGCCTCGTGAGTCTGTGAGTGTTGAGTAGCACACATGGTGCCAAACGCAGATGTTACTGGGCTATAAGTACTTAGATTGCGGTGAAATGATCCGATCCATGTAACTTTTGCAGCAACAGCCTCGACTCCCGGCAGTGTTGTCTACAGGATTCACCTTAGACGGCCGGGTTGTCGAAAGAAATCCTCGCTGCGAACCATCAAAACGTGTTCGACACAAAATCCATTTTCCGCATCTGAAAGCTGCACGGGAGGTTACTGCATGTTGCTGGGCAAGAGATTTTCTCTCCGCTTAGTCGCCAGGGTTTTCCCGCTGGGAATTCTTGCCGCGATGCTGTGTGCAAGGGCAATCGCGCAGGAACCCGGCGATCCTATGGGGCTGCCTCCACGTACTCCGACCCCGCCACCGTCAGTCCAAGCACCCGAGGCGTCCGGTGACCAAGCCGGACAATCCATCAGTCCTGAAAGCGGAGAGGATCAAGGGAGGTTTGTATTTCGCAAGCAAGTGCAAGAGGTCGTGCTACACGCGACAGTGATGGATGAAAGCGGACGTCTGGTCACATCTCTTGAGCGCAGTGCGTTCACGGTCTATCAGAACGGGCAACCCGAAGCGATCACATCATTCCGCAGCGAAGACACACCTGTCGCGCTAGGTATCGTCATCGACAACTCCGGCTCAATGCGAGACAAGCGACAAAAAGTGAGCCAGGCTGTGGTCAATCTAATGCGTGCCAGCAACGCTCAAGATCAGGTGTTTGTGGTCAACTTCAACCAGACCCCCTACCTTGATCAGGATTTCACGTCAGACGTGAACTTGCTCCAAACAGCGTTACACCAGGTTTCAAGCCGAGGAAGCACTGCCCTCTACGACGCTGTAGTGGCCTCGAACGTTCATTTGAAAAATAACCCCAGTCTGGACAAGAAAGTCTTGCTAGTAATTACGGACGGTCAGGACAACATGAGCCGCGAAACCTTGCAGGATGCAATGAAGAAGCTGCAGTCCAGCAAAGGTGCAACGCTCTATGCGATCGGCTTGACAGACCAAGGAATGACTCGATCCGCGCGCCAGGCACTTGAAGACCTGGCACAGAGCAGCGGCGGGGTGGCTTTCTTTCCAAAAGATCTCGACGAGGTGAACGAAATTACGCGTGGAATCGCGCACGACATTCGGAACCAGTACACCCTGACCTATAACCCCGGTCCCAGCATAGGGAGCGGATACCAGAGGATTCAAGTTGAAGCCAAAGGCTCAGGACACACCCGACTGACGGTGCGTACTCGGAATGGCTATTATCCGGGAGAGTCTATGAGATAAAAGCGGGCCTGATCTGACCTTACGCCGCCGTCGGACCCGCGGGTGTTTTCGGCGGCGGCGGCAGCTCAATCTGGATCAAGTTGTTCTTAATCGCGTATACAACCAGATCACGGATGGAATGGAAGCTTAATTTCCGCATAATGTTGCTGCGGTGCGTTTCAACTGTCTTAGTGCTCAGATTCAGAAGTGACGCGACTTCCTTGGAACTATTTCCTTCCGCCAAAAGTTGAGTGATCTCCCGCTCACGTGCCGTAAGGGTTGGGAGTTTCGGAGCCTCATTGCGAGAAACGGTCTGCCCTTTTTCCAAAAAACCAGCCAATACTAAATCGTTTACGCGAGGAGTAAAGAACATCCTTTTATTCTGCAGTGCTTCGACGGCAGATACCAAATCGCGCGCCGCATCGGACTTCAAGACAAAGCCACGAGCGCCGGCATCGAGGGCTTCGCGGATCACCTGATCCGAGTCGGTTATCGTTAGTACGATAACCTTGAAGTGCGGATCGTGCTGCAACAGTTGGCGAGTCGTGTCAAGGCCATTCAGATTGGGCATGCCAATATCAACGATGACGACATCGGGGTGAAGTTGGAGAGCCTTCTCTACCGCTTCGCGGCCATCGCTAGCCTCCCCGCATACTTCCCATCCTTCATGCTTCTCCAGGAGAGCGCGCAACCCGCGGCGAACGATTTCGTGATCGTCAGCTAACAAGATTCTTAACTTCATATACAGCCCCTTCCAGAACGGAGATTAGGTCCTAACTCAGCGCCAACTACGTCAACTGCGGAAAGCTGCGCTCGTTTAGAGCCGTGAACACACGGTGTTGGCTGACCGCTTCTACGGCAGCAAGCAAGTCGCGGGCTGCGTTGGACTTTACGACGTAACCGCGCGCTCCAGCGTCCAAGGCCTCCCGCATCATCTGCGGCGAATCATGTTGCGTTACAAATAAAATCTCCAGCCCAGGTGACTGGCGCCGCAGCAGGCGGCAAGCTTCGAGACCATTCATTCGCGGCATGGTCACGTCCAATACCATTACATCGGGAGTCAGGTCCTTTGCCTTTTCAATCGCTTCCGCCCCGTCAGAAGCTTCTCCGACCACCTGCCAGTCAGAATGGCCCTCCAAAAGGGTCTTCAGCCCTTGTCTCACAATTGGGTGATCATCAACCACAAGTATGCGAATTGTCATTCCGTTTCAGTTCCTTGGAGGAGACCGACCAGACGATTCGCCACATTTTAACCTGAACGGATGTGACAGCCTGACCAATGACCGCGGATTACGTGCTTTGGGGTGTTGCCCACGGAAGCAGAGTAACCCAAAGCAAAGGCTAACTTTCGCGAGGCCCGGGTCCAATACAGGGAATTCTGTATTTCGCCATACTTTTGCCCGCGCGCATTCGTGGAAGCACCGCTAAAGGGCTTGTGATGCTGGGATTGGCGGGAAATAAGTCTTATCGCGCAGCAACACATTGATCGCTTCGACGACCGTCCCAATGTCTTGCTTAGCGCACGCCCCGCGTACCCCCGCCTCCCGTGCTGCATCAGCCAGCTGCCGGGAAAGATGCAGAGTAACCATGAGAATCGGAATCTTCGGGAACATTACTGAGATCTGACGGGCAACATCAACGCCGTTTAGATCCGGCATGCGATAGTCCAAAACAATCAGGTCGGGCGGCGACTCCAGAACCTCGTGCAGCGCCTCCGCACCGGTGCGAGCCTCTCCCGTCACTCTCCAATTTTGTTGCTGCTCCAGGACAGCACGTAAGTAACGCCGGACTGCCGGGTTGTCATCCACCAGCAAGATCCGAGTCATCCGAAAGCCTCCCATTTGAGATACTGCCCACGAATTCCGGGAGAAAAGCGCCTTCACCTGGAAAACCCAGCCTCGGCGGAATTCTACAACCAACCCGATGGCGACGTTAGCTATAACGGGCCACAGAGTCGTCGCCAGACATCTTCTTAAAAGTCTAGAAAACAACGACGGGCAATCCCATCCTGCGAAACCCCTAGAAGTCGAGGAATCAAGGGCGGACCGCAATCACCAAATACCCTTATCGCTACCGCTGATCCTCATCTCTAAGGCAGCGGCCGTCGCTAAACCGGGCAACAGGCTCAAGCGCAGACTGTTTCGAAGTTGTCCTCTGAATAACAGGGTCTTTAACTCGCCGGCATATAGGTTCAAGGAGTGCGGCAGAATCGGAACTCGCAAGAAGTCTTTGCGGAAACGAACTGGGGTGACGCCGAATTTTGCCGAATTAGTCACTAATGATGGCAGAGGCACACCGTATCCGCGATATCGCTCCACGTACTGGGAGATGACAACTAAATACGTCGCGATCCCCTCCCACAGCCCGCTCGCGTAGCCAATCGTGTGCAAGCAGTCGAAGTCAACCTCACGAGAATCCAGCAGTCGAGCGTTGTCTATGATGTCACACAGACGGATGTAGAAGTGGCGATACATCCTCTGTAGGGTGCTGATGATGATGCGGTCTTCGGGAGCAAGAACACGAAAGTTTTTGCCACCAATCGTAACGATCCTTGTGCGAGGCAACAAAAATTGCGTGAACGCAGTTTGCTCGCCGGTTTGACCAAGGCGTTGTACGTGAATTTCGATCATTTCGGTTAGCCCCGGAATAATAAAGTTCCATTTATTCGCCAGTCGGTCTCCCCAACTCCGCTCGGCCAGCTTCCCGCCAAACTGCGAACTCATGACCTGCACAACCTTCGAGGCATCGGTGTCAGTGTAAAGATCGAGATCGCTTCCCAAATCTGGCCAGTGATCTAAGGATTTGATCACTGTAACTGCGCATCCATTCTGCTCGAGAGCACTGCAAATCGTATGGAGATACCGGAGTGCACGCTCAATCCGAAGACGTTCTTCCTGCAAAGCGGCAGCTGCAGATTCAGCAGCGTCATGGTTCCCACGGGCTGCAAGCAATGGCTTCAGCAGCCTGAATGCACGGACAATGACGTGATTGCTTATTGCCAGCGTTTTGAGGGCGTCCAACCTTTCGGGACTGAGCCGGCTTGCGACTTCGGCTAGGTAACTCGAAGTGCCCAAAGCCGCCTCAAACTCAATCGTTTTTCGACCTGCTTCCGAAAAGCGCGGCGCGGAGAGTAAGAGTTCAGAAAAAAATTCGAAATGTGACTGCGGCTCGGCTATGGACTCCATTAGACAATAGCTCCCTTGTTGTAGAGTGAACAGCCCGAGGCCTTGGATGCAGGTGAGGAGGCTTAATGTTGGCACCCCATTACCTGGAAGCGGCTACTCCTTGCGCGGGGGAATTGCATTTCGCGAAATTTAGCCGCTCAACCGCAGTACCTTCTTCGTAGTCATTCCAAGTTTCGATCATTACAAACGGCAACGGATGAGATGCGTCGAAATAACGCGTGTACAAATGAAGTGTGTCTTCAAAGGTCTGCCCACAACGGCTGTCCATATGACGGTTCAACCCCCATTTTGCCGCTGAATCATTGAAGCCCGGCCACGCCGCTCCTACTACGATTTTGTCGGAATGCTTGCTACGCGCGTTCTTGTAGAAATCATCGAGGTATTGCTCGCCCCAATTACTGCCGTCCGGAGTCCAGCCTTTTTGGCCCGGTTGCACCCATGCATACATCCCTTGAAAAGCAGCGGAATACTGGGCGGGCGGCTCGTCTTTATAGATGAGGATGGGCGATGCCTCCCATGATTGGCAGTGTTCGACTACTCGGTTCCAATCGACATGTCCCTGCTTCGGGAAAATGAAGATCATCGGGTGGCCATTGAAAGTCAGATAAGCCTCCCGATGCTGGGCCGCAGGACCGATGTAAGAGTTGTACGCTTCATCAAATGTTGCGATGGCTGCATCGGTTGCTTGTGCCTGGTCGTCCTCAGGTTCGTTGTACAAAAGAGCGACCTGAAAATGATCCTCATCGGCCGCCTGCTGCAGCAGGGCAAAATTGCGATCGGAAAACGGTCGGCTTGTACCGTACCAGTCCACAACGAATGCCGAAATGCCCATGTGCTTCGCCTGTTGAATCTGCCGGCGCAGCACAGACGGATCATAGCTGGCATATCCCACATCGATATGGACACGATCGCCAAACCACGGCATGTACACCGCAAGAAGCTTTGGCCAGGAACCAGGAGCTTGAGGATTCTGTCGTAAGGCGCGTTGTATGCCCGGAGTGGTACATCCTGTACCCACCATGAAACATACAATCGCAACACTTAATAACCGTTTCGACAAGATTAAACTCCATTGTGGATCACCGTTCGATTGACATTTGATGCTGCTGGGAGAGTTGTGGTTGGCGATTTACTGCGTCATCAGAAGTGAGGAACGGACTGGAGTTGGCGGACTACCCAACGGTCCGCTGCGGGAGTCATCAGCACGATGTAGTGAACAACCGCATGCTCGGTATGAATGGTCTTGTTCCCGTCGAAGACTTCGAGATCATATTCGGCGGTATCGTGCAGTTCGATGACATCTCCTTCTGGAGCGTAGAAGACGGCGTCCAGTTTGTGAACCTGATTCGAGTACCTGGAAGTGATGCCGTTTCGTCTCTGGCTAGTTACTGAGTCATTAAGCCATGCAGCCGACGGACCAACAAGAAGTCCATTCAGAGGCGCTGTTGAATTCGATTGCAGCGCAAGATTCAGATTGGCCCATGCGAACTTGTAATCTCGAACCACGCTGCGTTGGGTTAGAACTTCTACCTCGCGCGGACCAGCCTTTGCCACCGAGAGAGTGACTTGAGGTGCTGAATCCGCGGCAAACATCACGGACAAGCCCGAAAACGCCATGAGAACCAACGCTGCAATTGCCATTGTCCGACCTATTCTCGAAGAAGAAAACGGTACTGCTTCGGGCTGC
The DNA here is from genome assembly GCA_035264195.1 of Candidatus Sulfotelmatobacter sp. GTDB lineage: Bacteria > Acidobacteriota > Terriglobia > Terriglobales > Acidobacteriaceae > Sulfotelmatobacter. Next base: position 44,037 of record DATFQQ010000335.1, read on the forward strand.
GGAGTTTGCGACATGGATTCAGTCTCCTCCGCCAATACGCACTTCATTTCCCATGGCGACGCCGGACGCCGCAGAGATCACGACTGGGCCTTTGGCCAGGATGGTTGCGCGCGCTACGTCTTGTTTTATCGGGGCATCAACAGAACTCGTCCCGTTCCCATTTTTGGCAGTGAAAGTCACTATTGTGCCGTCAGGCACGGGATTTCCGGAGCAGTCACGCACAGGTTCGGTTTCGACCACGATGCCCTTGGATGTTCTCTCTCCTTTAATACGCAAATTGCAGGGGTCAGACGCCACCTGTTGAACTACCCTTCTGGTGCCGACATCACCGCCGATGGATGCCGTTACTTGTAAGGGTTCCGCAGACCTGCCCGAACTGGACCGGAACCACGCAACACCGTCGCGAGTCTCAGCATTGTGCGAAATAGGAGAAGAACCCTTTGTGGCCAACTGGAACTGCACCGGTACTGGCGACAGGACGAGATTATGAAACTCGTCGAACGCGAGTGCCACTCCACTAACCGCGTCGCTCTGTGCAACCGGTGCACGCGATGGATGAACGAGAAACATCAGGTTCACTGGTTTTGCGGGTGCGACGAAGAAACTGACGCTATTGCAGTTGCTCGCGCAAACAATCGCAATATAGCGGCCCGACGTTTGTAGTTCCTTGGCAGAAAGAGAAATCGACTGTCCCAGTTCTATATCATGTTTGACGGTGACCGACGGGCTGACGAGATAGAGAGTTGCCGAGCCGCTGCCATTGGTCCCTATCGCGCTTGGATTACCCGCATTCGCGCCCACGGGCGGTCGTAGGCTTACATCCTGCGCGAACGTGAGCGTGACGAGGGCAAGTACGGCAGAAATTCCGGTCTTCCAGTCGAGCCGCCTACGATCGCTGCAAGCTATATTGATTGACCACGACATGAAAGTTCTGCACCTTTCCTGCCAACGATTGGGGAATCTCAAGCGCGAACCCTTCCGTCGACTGCGGAAGTAGTGCCTTCTCAACATATCCATCCGAGACCCAGACTACTTTGCCATTGTTGTCGTAGAAGCTGGCAATGACGTGCGGAATGTTGACGGTCTCTCCGCTTTGATTAAGCAGTTCTCCATGGAGCGAAGGATGACCTTGTGCATCGGTGTCAATTTTCTGATTCATGACTCCGATCACAGGATCTGAAGAGGCAGGCACTAACGTAGCTTTGATGTCCATGCGCACGTTCTTGACCTTGCTCAAGCTGAGGTGGGGAAAGTCGATGCGATAGGGCGTGACTTGCTTGGGTAAGAGAACGTGCAAAATCTTGTCAAAGCTACTTTCGTCGTCGATTGTCCCACCGGATCCGTCGAGCAATGTGGCATTCACGTTGACGAACGCCGGAATCGTATCTTCGTTCACTACTTCGCCCATCACTACGGCCCCTTCTGCAGAATCAATCGCATTCATCGACACGATTCGTACGTGAGGAGCATCGACATTGCGCGACCCCCATTCATCACTGGAATTTCCTGCCACTAGATCCCATCGCAGATAGTTCACAGGCACGATCTGAGCCGGCACATTCGGCTTGGGATTTTCGTCCCAGATCACTTTCCAGTTGTCGCCTCGGCGGGCTAGTGTGAAATCGCGCACATCTTGGACAGGACCAACCGGCGTTGTCCAGTGAAGATGGACCCGCATTTGCGCATCCGAGTCAGTGGCGTGAAGCGGCCTGGTCTCGAAGCCTTCCAGACTTGAGAAAGACCGGAGACCGCCATTCGAGCCAATCCACTCCTGAATGAATGTCTGTTCATTCAGGGTGTCCTTAGTTCGTTCGATGCTGGCGAATGCGCGATCCCAGTTGCGCCGTCGCACATCGAGAAGAAAATTGTTCAGGGTCTGTTCAGGTGTCGAGGCAGTGGGGCTAAATCCTGGCAAAGCGGTTCCCGCTGCGATTCCAACGGTTCCTGCTGAACGACCGGCGGTGAGTCCGAGGAACATCAATACGACGGTCACAACGACGATCGCGATAATGATCGGCAAAGTACGTTTCATTTCGCGTCCTTAGGCAACGTAGTGTCCTTCGAGTTCTTCGACAGGAATTGCAGACTCAACCACTCTTCGCAAGCGTTGTCTCGTCGGGAGGAACAGAACTAGGAACATGGCGAGGACGCTTACTCCGACGGGAAGCGTTCCCCACAAGAGTCCCATCCAAGCGGGAGGGATTGCATCGGATCCGATCCGATGCGCCGGCGGAACGTCATCCTTCGACCAGGCAGTGATTTCGCCATTGTCGAAAGTTTCTATCTTGCGCCAGCCAACGAAAGTCAGTAACGGTTCATAGTAGGGATCGTGGACAAATACGTATTTCAGCCCGTAACGATTTGCATGCTCGAGCATGGCTCGCAAAGATGCCATACCGGCGGAACCGTAAAACTTCGAATTGGTCAGCTGAGCAGAACCGTAGTGAGTCATCTCAGGCAGGAGGCGCGCGGAATTGTAGTCGCCGTCGACGCTGCTGGCGTCTGTATATGTTGAGACTTTCGCCAGTTCGCTACCAAACCCTAGCGTTAAGTAACGATACGAGTCATGGCCATCGCGATTTAGAAACGCAATAACAGGGTCGACACTTGCCGAACCCGACGATCGATAGGGATTGGCTGTCAGCCAAGCCAGTGCAGCACCGATCGTCGCCACTGCTGCAATCGAAAGAACCGCAGCACCCTTCTCACGGAAGCGATCCATACATTCAATCGCCAGCAGCCCAATAATCGGCATCGCTAGAAGCGTGGCCCAGAAAGTAAAGCGCTCGAAAGTCAGAATCTCAAAGGCGCGGCCTAAAATCCATTTTGGGAGGGGAGTCGTTCCGCCGAGTCCGAAAATTGCTGTGATCCAGAAACCGATCAAAAGCGGTCGCAACCGGCGAACCGAAGCACCCCAGTAAATAATGAAGGGAAGCGCCAGGATCATCGCGCCATAGGGGATGACGAAATAATTGACCGCCGTTATCGAGTTCAGCAGGAAGTTCGATCGGCTGTCGTGCGGAATTGGCATTTGATGAATCGGGTGCTGAATCAGCGTCAACCAATAGGGCGCGAGTACGATCCCGACACCGATCCCGACGATTACGGCGAACGCAACTGCACGCCCAATCACATCTCCCAGCGATCCTCTGATGCGCCCGTCATGAGCGTCCATGCACGCGATCCAAAGCACCGGACCAGCGAACAATACCGTTCCAAAAATGAGGGTCACGTGATGCGCGGCGGCCGCCGCCAGGCTCACCGCCACGCCCTTTATGAAGGAGCGGCCAGATGCCTCCGTTGCCCATTCGTAGAAGTATGGAAGCGCATTCAGATACAGAGCAGCCGATGTAACTGTCGCCAATTGGCCCGCTTGATAAACGAGAAAGGCGAGAGCTCCAAGAAAAATGGATCCCAGTGCGGCGTAGGACGCAGCGCGCTCGTCGACCCAAATCTTAGCGAATCGAAACACTCCGACCGGGAGAAGCAGCACCGCAACCAACTGCACCAGCATGTAGCCCATCTTCAGTCCGGCAACATTGGAAACAAGTGCGATCCACTGATGTGTCAGTGGTGGATAAGTCGTCTGCGAGAAGCCCGCAAACCACTTTTCATTCCACGGATTGAACCAATGATGGGCGTAATGAGACGCAAGAAAAATGTGGAAGTTCGCGTCGAACGATCCCGCAGGCAGCTGCATCAACAGGAGCGGTCCATGAACTGCGAGGGCCACCAACACAATTGCCAACAACGGGATTGGACGAGAATAGCCTCCGTTCGAGGTCATGCGGTGCACACTCCTCCGCTACAACAGCCCTTGGATTCCGAAAGCCGCTTGAAGGTTTGCAGCGTTCTCCGAATGACTCTCGTTGCGAGGTCCAAGAAAGGCAAACCTAACTCCCTCCACAGCATCTGAGAATGGCCGCAGGACATCCTGTGCGGGAGGCCATTGAGTCCTCCTAACTTTTTCAGCGTGGTGACTCTGTGAAAAGTTGGTTTCCGCTCACTAGCTTTTGCCTTGTCATAAGTTTGGGGCTCCCAAACCGAGGGATGGGGCAGAGCCAGACGTTCGACGTAGGCGGCAGTTCCTCTTCCAGTAAACAGACAAACAGTAAACCGACAACTGGGCAGACTCGCAACGACTTCAGTTGGGGTGCAGGCATTGAAGTAGCTCGTCAGGCTCGCGCCGCCGACGAGGCACTGAAACGAAACGACTATGCCTCCGCAGTCGCTTTTGCTCAGCGCGCCGCGAATTCAGCACCACAAGATGCAGAGTTGTGGTTCTTGCTGGGCTATGCAGCACGATTGGACGAGAAATATCAACTTTCCATCGACTCGTATAACCGTGGACTGAAGATCCAACCCAATTCCGTACGCGGCCTAGCGGGATTAGCCCAAACGTACGCCAGGGTAGGTCGCGATCAGGAAGCGGAGCAGCTTCTCCAAAGGGTAGTGGAAGCGAACCCTAGAGACGCGAATAGTTTGCAACTGGCGGGCGAATTGATGCTGAACACAGACCCGAAGAATGCACTGTCGTTTCTTCAGCGCGCCGACTCTATCCAGCCATCAGCTCATGGAGATTTGTTAATTGCACACGCATACGACCGACTTGGCCAGCCTGATCAGTCGACGAACTACCTCAATAGAGCGAAAAGTCGCGCACCACGTGATCCGGAAGTCCTGCGCGCGGTCGCCGGACAGTACCGCGACCAAGGCAAATATGACGAGGCAATCGCTACTCTCCAGGCAATTCCGGCCAAGACTTCCGATATCGAAGCTGAACTGGCTTACACATATCAAGTCGCGGGAAGGCGGCAAGACGCCGCCAATCTCTATTCCGAGCTAGCAAAATCGGCAAAAGGAAATATCGGTTTGGACCTGAGCGCCGCTCAGGCTTGGGTCAACCTCGGACGCGCCGACGAAGCACAATCATATCTAGACGCCGCTCGACAGATTGACGCGAACAACTATCGTTTGCATGCAATCCTTGCTGGCATTGCGGAATCGGAAGACCGATTGACAGAAGCACAAGAAGAATACAAGGCTGCTCTCAGTAACCTCCCCGGGCGTCCGCAAGAAGGCCTGCTCTATCCGATCGAGCTGCAGCTCAATTTGTACGAGATCTACATTCGGCAAGACGACGATGCCAACGCCAAGCAGCAACTGCAGGCGGCCTCCGGGCGAATTCAGCAGGTTCGGGTACCCGATGCCGAGCGTCCAGAAATGCTTCGGCTTCGCGCGGTCGTCGAATCTGCTTCGGGAAATCTCGACGCAGCAGATCGTGATCTTAAACAAGCTCTGGCTCTGGCTCCTGGCAACGTAAATTCGTTGATGAACTTCGGAACCCTTCAATGGAAGCTAGGGCAGAAAGACGCCGCACGACAAACATTCACGAAAGTTCTTGATCTCGACAAGAATAACCGGCAAGCCCTGTCAGCTCTGGGTTATCTTGCCCGAGATGCAGGAGACACAAAACTTGCAGAAACATACTTTGCACGAGCAGTCGCAGCCCACCCGAAGGACTTTGCTCCCTATTTGGCGTTAGGTGATTTGTATACGGCCGAGCGCAGTTTTCGTTCGGCGGAATCGAATTACGAAATCGCCTACCAGCGAATGCCGACCAACGCTCTGATTGTCGCTGGTGGCGCAAATGCCGCCATCGAGGCGCACAATCTGGATCTGGCGGAGCAGTGGCTGAAGCGCGCCAACGACAGGATGAGCGCGAACCCGCAGGTGCAGCGCGAACACGAGCGCTATCTCACGTTCAAAGGCGATTACGCGGAAGCAGCAAAGCTCGGGTACAACGTGATCGCGAAACTCCCCAACGACAGGGAGGGCGTGGTCTATCTCGCTTACGATCTCTACTACCTAGGTCGGTACGACGAGGCACTCACACTCGTGAAAAAGTACGAACCGATTTTGCCAAAAGATAAAGATCTGCCACTGATTGCCGGAAATGTCTACGTTCGCAACGGTGACCGCGAAGCTGCGCTGAAAAATTTTAGTCATGCCTTGGAGCTCGATCCCAAGATGGCTACGGGTTATGTGAATCGCGGCTTCGTGTTGAACGACCTCAAACAGGCCGGCATGGGTTCAAAAGACTTTCAAACAGCGCTGCGATTAGACCCTGGATACGGCGAAGCACATCTCGGACTGGCGTACGCCTATTTGCAGTTGCACCGACCTAAGCCTGCGCTCACGCAGCTGGAAGCGGCACAAAAGATCCTCGGAAAGTCCCATGCCTGGCATTTGGCCCGCGCTGAAGCGTATCGGCAGGAATCGGATTTTTCGCATGCCGCGGGTGAGTACCGCACGGCACTTGCAGAAGACCCAAAGGACCTGACCACTGAACTGGCGTATGCAGACGTGCTCTATCGCATGCGCCAATACACAGAAGCAACCGCCGCGTTGAAAGCCGCGCTGGCGATATCGCCGTCGGATCCTTCTATTTACGCGTTAATGGCACGCATCGACGCGCGCCAAGGTGAACGCGAACAGACGATGCGGGATATTGAGTCGGCTGAGCGACTTGGCGGGGATCGAGTGGAAATCCTCACGGCAACCGGTGATGCGTTGCTGACTTTGGGGGATCGCGACGGCGCGATGCAGCGATTCTCACGAGCTCTCGAGGTCCCTGGCGGAGACCGGATCGGGGTGCGCCTCGAGATCGCTCAAATCTTCCTTCGGCAGGGCCATCCAGATGAGGCACGACGGCAAATCGCACTGGGTTTTACGGAGGCTCGAATGTTCCCAGACTCCCCTGTGACTGGCCAGGACTTTGCTGATGCGGCCAATGTCTTCCTTGCGATGCATGACTTCGACCTTGCGGAGAGCTATTTCAGTAGGGCCAAGCTGGCAGGTGCGAATAGCCGCGTTGTGGCGATCGGTTTAACAAACACCTACCTAGCAGAGGGAGATACCGGTAAAGCCGAATCTACCTTGGCATCCCTCGGGCCGGCGAGCGATTTTAGTGACGATTACGACTACATGATGGCTGCGGCGAACCTATATCGGCAGCGACAGGATCCCTTGCACTCACTCGCGGCATTCGCTCAGGCGAGCACCGTTGCCGGACAAGAGGATCACGGAATTGCAGAGACGTCGCAGTATACGGAGGCAGAGCAGGAAGGGCGTCAACTAAAGCAAAACTTTAGTATTGTTCCCGAAGGGTCGTTCGCGCCGGCACTGGAAGACATCAACATCTATCAGTTGGACGCCAGAATCCTGCGAGTTACTGATCCTTCTCTTCTGCCCCCACCGCGTCATTCTTTCCAGGACTTGGCGGAGTCTCACTATCGGCTTCAGCTTGGCCATCTTCCCGTCATCTCGGGATTTGTGGGTGAGAGCCTAACCGTTGGACGTTTTCTCTTTCCCAGCGTCGGTGTCGTCCAGGACCGCAACACATACGACACGATCCTTAATGGCGGGGTCAACCCAATCCTGCGTTTCGGAACAAATCAAATCACGCTTAACGGAGGCTTGCAGTTTACGGTCCGGCGGGACACGATCTCGCCGACTTTCATGAACCAGAACCTGTTCAAGCAATTTCTATACGTATATACAAGCTCGTTTTTCAATTGGGTTTCGATTACGGGAAGTGCTGAGCGCGAGGCTGGACCGTTTGTCGATCAGAATCTGCATTCGCGCGATCTATTTGCGAATGTCGAGTTTACGGTAGGCCGGCCGTGGGGTCGTACGTCTCTGATCACCGGTTACTCCGTACGAGACTTGCTCTTCCGTCCGATGGTGCAGGAGTACTTTAACACTTCGACATACGCAGGCTTGCAGCACAAATTCGGCACCCGGCTCACTGCCGCCGTGCTCGCCGAAGATTTGCGGTCATGGCGCGTGCAAGCCACGCGATATGCCTTGGCACAGGCGCTATTGCCAGGCGCGCGCTTCGATTTCAAGGCAACTCCCCGGTGGAGCGTGCAAGGCTCTGTCGTTCTGTCGAGAGGCTCGGGGTTCCACGCCTATGACAACGTGCAAAGCCAATTTTTTGTTTCGTATGTGCGTCCACTACATGGCAGTGTGCGAGACGGTGAAGGCGAAACTCGAGTTGCCTTCCCGCTACGCTTCTCCCTCGGTGTCCAGCAGCAGACGTTTTACGATTTTCCAGGATCCAGTAGAAGCACTGTGCTTCCAGTCGTGCGTCTCACCTTGTTCTAAAGCTGAGTTCGAAGTTAGCGGTGCCCTTTCGACATGAGTTTCATCGAAAAAAGCCGATCCCTTGAGTCTGCAGCCAGTGTCTCGTCGGCGCCGACTCATGTGAGGGCCAAAGTCTTACGCCAAAAGCTCCTTGGAGGCAGTCTGGCTCTGCTGGCGAGCTCGGGCCTTGTCGGAGTTACCAATCTTGTCTACAACGTGGCGACAGCGCGGTTGCTGGGGCCGACAGGATTCGCCCACGCCACGGCCGTTTACACGCTGCTCATGCTGACGTCGGCCATTACGCTTTCCTTTCAGGTGGTATGTGCAAAGTACGTGGCAGGTCATGAAACGGTCGAAGAAAAAGCTGCAATATTCGCTTCGCTGCATCTCCGTGCCTGGATCGCGGGTGTTGGACTCGGATTGCTCCTCTTCCTATTCAACCGAGTCATTGAACACTACCTAAATCTTCCTGATCAGGTGCTGATTTCTCTCTTGGCGCTAGGAACGACGTTTTACATACCACTCGGGGTAAGGCGCGGTTATATCCAGGGAATCCACGCGTTCACCGCTTTGGCGGTGAACTTCATGCTCGAAGGATTGGTCCGGCTTGGAGGAGCCTATTTGCTCATTCTTCTCGGGCTGGGTGTAAAAGGCGCGGTTCTGGCCAGCGTTATTGCGGTAATCGCCTCGTACTTCCTGGCACAACCGAGTCCTGGACTCGAGTCGCTGCGTTCTCGAGGGCTTCCGATTTCGTTCGGTGAAGGGCTACAGGCAATCGTTTTTTTCTCAGGGCAGGTGGTCATCAACAACTTCGATATTGTGTTGGTGAAGCATTTTTTTGCGTCGGACGAGGCCGGCATTTACGCGGCGGTTTCTCTGGTTGGGCGTCTCGTCAATATGTGCGCGTGGTCCGTAGTGAACACAATGTTCCCGGTTTCGGCCGCTGCCCGCCAGAGCGATCGTGAAGCAAGGCCAGTCTTGTTCCTATCTTTATTTTTGGTTTTTCTGATCTTGTCGGTTTTGATTCTGGGACTCTGGGCAATCCCGAGCTTCCTCTGGAGGACGCTCTTCGGCGCGCATTTCGAATTGGGGAATTATGGCAGACTTGCGTCCCTGATGATTCTCTATGCGGTAACCACCGGAATTTACTCTCTCAGCTCGGTGATGATTACCTACGAAATGTCGCGCAAGATCGCCAATACCAGCTGGGTCCAACTCTCATTTAGCGGAGCACTTGGTTTGGGCATCTGCTTCTTCCATCAAACGTTAAGCCAAGTCATCTACGTACAGCTCTGGTTGATGACTGTTCTTTTCGTAGTGGTGGCGCTCCCATTGCTGCGACGCGAGATTGCTCCGGCAGAAGACCACACTACCTACACGAAACTCTCTATTGCCAGTCCTATGAGCGAGCAGGAGGTCATTGCCGAGTTCTTGCGCAGCGAGTTTCATCATCCTGAGTTCGAGGAATACCGAAAAGAATTTGAGTATTTGGTCGCTAGGCCCAATCTCGACAGCAATCGGGAGAATGCCTTGCGGCGTGCGTTCCTCTTCTTACGTCGCGGAGCTATGTGGCGTGAACTACCGGACGACACCCAGTGGTTCAAAATTGAAGTAACCCGGCAGGATTTGGAGCGGATCCGCTTCTTTCCGCGTGCACAGTGGCGCCGGATGGCGGAAGGCAGTTTCTATCTAACCGAGATGGTAGATTCCCTTCGCGAAAAATGGCAGCAGTCACCGGACGATGATCTGTTCCGCAAGCTCGATCGAATGACAACCTCGGTGCAGAATGGGACTGTCAGCCCAACCGTTCTACTGATTGGCATCAACACACAGAGTCCGCTTACGATTCTCGATGGAAACCACAGGATGGCAGCTGCCATGCTTTCTCAACCGCCGGCCGATCTCGAAACGTTTCAGTTTATCTGTGGATTCTCTCCGTCGATGACACGCTGTTGCTGGTACCGAACCAATGTGAACACCCTCTCACGCTACCTCACCAACGTCCTCCGCCATGTTTTCTACGATCCCGAGTCGGACATTGGACGTTACCTGGAAACTGAACCATAAAATTCGATCTCAGCGTTGGGGTTGACTTTGCGATGGGGCGACCTGCGCGGGTTCGTCAACCACGCTGTTATCACGTCGACGAAGAAGAATTGGTCCTTGATTCTCCCGTCGTAGCGCGTCTCGATCTTGAGAGACTCTAGTAGCGACCAGTCCGTTATTGTCGGCGGCAACAGCAAATAGTTTTCTCCCTTCAGCGGTCTGACGGGTTGCTACCCCGACTATGGCCGAGCCGCCTTGCGATTGACGAGCATGATCGTAGAAAAATTGAGCGGTCTCTCGATCTCCTTCGAGTTCGGCAACGTAACCAATGTTGTTAAGGGTGAAAGCGTCGTTGGGATTGAGGGAGTAGGCCTTACGAAAATCCGCATTGGCTGTTGGCAGATCATTGCGGTTCACGGCAGAAACACCACGCAGATTCAGTTCGGCCACCTGCTCACTCAATTCATTTTGGTGGGCAAGGTGGTCTCGGAGTGCTTTCGCATTTTCTTGAGCCATCTCGCGAACCTGCCGACCTCGCCAAGCTTTGTTCGTGGTAACTACCGCACTTGCCTCTTGTCCAGCAGCGGCTTGGTCGAAATAACGCAGAGCGTCCTGATCCTCGCCTTCCAGTTCTTTCGCAACACCCAAATTGTTCAACGTATAGATATTGCTTGGTTCAGCTGCCAGCACTTTTTGCAGCAGCATATCGGCTTCAGGGGCCCTTCCTTGGCCCAACAGACGGACGGCCTCCACATTGGCGTGATTGACTTGCAGCGGTTCGTTCATCACGGCCACCGCATCTTTCATCGGGCGTCCTTTCATGTCCTTTGTGCTCGCCACATCGATCACGGCCGTACTTGATTGTTCGGCGGCGAGTTTGTAGAAGCGTTCAGCGCGATCCAATTCCCCTTGGATCTCGGATATGTATCCCAGATTGTTTAGAGTGAACGCATCATCAGGGTCAAAAAGATACGCGTTGTAGAACAGCTGCTCAGCCTTTGCGTAGTTGTGCTTCCGAATGGCCTCCACACCTTGGCGGTTCAACCGTTGTACAGGGGTGAGCTTGCTTCTACGCGGGATGTTGATTTTTATGTCGCCTGCAAAAGCCTGGGATAGGCTTAATCCTAAGGCCGCAATCGTCAAAACCAGAATCGACCGGGGTTTCAGAAGCATGCAACGTTCCTCTTTGAAAGCCAATCTCAGTTGAAGTGTGACGAAATTTTGATGCAGCTCGACGGTCTTTGTTTGCCGCCAAGTATCGAGAAACACGGCTCAAAACATGAATTAGGACCACCCTTTGGTCGCGGATTTGCATCTAATTTCCGCCGTAAAACTTGCGACCAGAGACTATATGAAGTTCTGCCCGAGAAACGTTGCCGTTGGCTTTGCCCTGCTTACAAGTGTCGGCTACGCGCAGACCTCGCCTCCATCGACTTCCGCTATGGTTTCGCCTAAAAGCGATGTAGGCGAAGCGAACAGCACCATCGAACCAGTCAAACCGAGCATTGTGGATGAGTCGACGGATGACTCGATTACGGTTGACCCGAGTAGCCTGTTGCCAGACTTGCCACCTGTGCCCAATGCGAATGCCACTCTCGTCGGTGGAACCATCGAACGGCTTGATCGAGTGCGTGACCGAGTGGTCGTGCGTGTTTTTGGTGGCGGACGGATGGTCGTTCTATTCGATCCCAGGACAACGATTGTTCGAGGGAAAAAAGACGCCAGCATTGCGGACTTACACGAGGGTGAGCGAATTTATCTGGATACCATGCTCGACGGCGATAAGATTTTCGCCCGCATGATTCGGTTGAACGAGCCGCATGCTACGGGTCAGAGCCAGGGCGTCATACTGAAATACAGCGCCGCGGAAAACGAGTTGACCTTGAGGGATTCGATCTCGCCTAAGCCTGTGGAGGTGCGACTAAGCGCAGCAACAAAAGTATCGCAGGGAGGCCGAACCATGCCGATTAGCGCCCTTGTACCTGGCTCCCTTGTGTCGATCAGCTTTGGTTCCGACGGAGCTGGCCATAATACGGCTGGCGAGATAGCAATCCTGGCTCAGCCTGGCACGCACTATACATTCACTGGCGAGGTAGTTCACGTTGATCTGCGCACGGGCTTGGTGGTTTTAAGGTCCTCGACCGACAACAAGACCTACGAGGTTTATCTGAATACCTCAATTACTCCAGACGAGAATCTGCATCCCGGCGCCCTAATCACTGTCGTGGCCGATTTCGACGGCTCGCGCTACCTGGCACGCAACCTGAGTGTCAATTCCCAATAATCAGCCCGTTGCGCTACTGCAGTTTCTGGTAGTTGCATACTCCGTTCGTCGCTTGTGGAGGCGGAGACGGAGGAGTAAACCAAGGGACATTGTCAAAGTCGAAGAACTCCGTCATGTCCATCTGGGCAGCGTCACGCTTGGTCAAAGGAGGAACTCCAAAGCGCTTCTCGATAAATGTCAGGATCGCGGTGTAATCGGCGACGGTGTGCGACAGGTAGTTCTTCTTAGTGAACGGAGAGATCACAATCAGTGGCACACGAAATCCGGTGTAGTTAAAATCGCAATTCGCTCCTCCCGGAGCACTGCAAATGTCGGTGGGGAAAAGATCCTTCGGTGCGATCCCGTCAGGATTGACGGCGGGTTGCGGAGCAACATGGTCATAAAGTCCGCCCCCTTCGTCAAAAGTCAAGATGAAGGCCGAGTCATTCCAAGAAACACTGGCCATGAATCCGTTAATCAAGCTAGCAGCATATTGCGCTCCCGCCTGCACGTTGTCGTACGGATGTTCATCCAGACCCGATTCGTAACCGCCCTCGATCAGTGAGACTTGAGGAAGCGTTCCATTCTGTGCGTCGGATAGAAACTGCGAGGCCGGAACAACATTAGCCGGCAGGGGATTCGGCGGAGCATACGGTGCGAACATCGTCAGATACGTCGTCCGGGGATCGGTAACATAGATTTTCCATGAGATTCCGGCCTTCTGCAGCGCGTCAAAAATGGTGGGCGCAGTCAGCGGAGCGGAATCGGCGGCGTTCGTGCCGATCGGGTAGGCATAGCCCTGCGAAGTCGCTGCCATAAGATACATGCGATTCACATGGGTTCGATCCAACGCGGGAGAGAACCAGCGATCTGATGTCGCGAAATTTGCAGCCATAAAGTAGTAATAATTGAGGTCTGTACCATCGTAGTACCCCATCGCGCGAATGCCCGCCGTGTCATAGATCGGACCTTCTCCTGGGGGCGGATTCAGAGCGTAGTGAGCGGCGTTGTAGACAAACCCATCCATTTTGGTCGTCGGTGATGTCGGCGCATTTCTGTTCCAATCTACGTGGCTCTCGTTCCAAGACGGACTGAGCCCTTGAATGCACTCGGTGGCGAGATGATATGCATTAACGGTTGTGGTTCCGTCGTAACTGGGGTTCGATGCGTTGGCTGGTAGTCCGTCGAATGGAGGTTGCTGAGTCGCTTGCGGATAGCCATTCGCGGCAAAATAAGCGGGCAGTTGGCCGAAATAGTTGTCCAGGGATCGATTCTCCTGAACCATAAAGATAATGTGATTGATCGATTGAAGCCCGGTGGCGCCTGTAACTCCAGGCTGAAGTCCTTTGCAACCGCCGAGCACCGCCAGCAATGAGACTGTCACTACGACTAATGATCCCCGTCGCTCTTTGAATGACATTCTGGGCAATCACCTTCCCATTCAGAATCGAGCCAGTTCTTTTTGGATGACGTCTCTTGGATCAGTGTTGGCTAGGGATGGCCCCACATTCGGCCCACATCCTCATGGAAAGAGTAGGCTTACTCGACTGTGAAGCCGGAGGCTGATGAACCGGCCGGGATTGAACCGTTAGTACGACGCAAAAGTTCTCACACCAATGTGACCTACACAACTGAGTCGCTTCGCCATAAGCTCAGCTCGTTCCCAGAAAGTTTACGACTGGTTCAGGAGAATCCACGGGGTGGCGTCCTCCCTCCCGTAACCAGAACTCGCAAGAAGAAGGAATGCCTCGGCAATTTCCGCTCTTGAGGGCCGATGTGTGTCAAAAATTGGTGTGCTGCTGTTCTGCTATGCATGGCCGGAGTGTGCGTCGGCCAGACATCTCTCGTACCGACAACGACCTTGGCCGCGCAAACCGCGAATAATACGAGCACAGCCAATACGTTTACGTTCCAATCGAACGGCAACATCGGCGCGAACAACGTGAGCAAGGTGGACGTTCATAATTTGCTCTATTCGGGCGCGACCACCAAAATCTACGCCCATCTCTTGTTGTGGTTCGGAGGGTCGAACCACATGTACGTCGGCTATAGTTCGACTGATCCTGCTCAGATTCACCGCCAGATCACCGACATGATCAGTCGGGGAATCGACGGCGTCATCATCGACTGGTACGGCCCGAATAACAGCATTGATCGGGCAACACAACTAGTTATGGCAGAGGCCGAGACTCACCCTGGCTTTACGTTCGCGATCATGGTCGACCAGGGTGCGATCGAGTGGGATTCGTGTTCAGGATGTCCTCCCCAGCGGGCGCTGATCAGCCAGTTGCAATATGTTGAGCAGACATATTTCCCTTCCAAGGCCTATATGACTCTGCAAGGGAAGCCCGTAGTCACGAATTTCAATATCGATCAATCGTATTCGATCGACTGGCAGGAGGTAACGCAATCGCTGTCGACTCAGCCTGCTTTTCTTTTTCAGAACAACGATGGATTCACCTATGTGTTGAGCGAAGGAAGCTACTCGTGGGTCATGCCGACCACCAAAGACTACGGCATGAGCTACCTGAGCAGCTTCTACGACACCGGGATGCCGCTTCAGAACGAAGAGACGATCGGAGCGTCCTACAAAGGATTCAATGACACTCTCGCATCGTGGGGATCAGATCGCATCATGGGCCAACAATGCGGGCAGACGTGGCTGCAAACATTTTCGAAAATTAGTTCTCTCTATGACGCAGGAGATCAACTGGAAGCACTCCAACTCGTCACGTGGAATGACTACGAGGAGGCAACAGAGATTGAATCGGGCATCGATAACTGCGTAAGCATCTCGGCCAGCACTTCAGGGACGTCCTTGCAATGGAGCACCACAGGTGACGACAGGACGATCGACCATTTTGTTCCGTACATTAGCAACGACGGCCAAAATCTGATGGCTCTGCCCGATGCCTACTCCGGCAGCGGGTCGGTGGATTTGTGTAGTCTCTCCCTTCCACCTGGGACCTACACGTTCTATGTACAGGCTATGGGAAAACCAAGCATGGTTAACAGAATCTCGAGTGGCGTTGAAGCTACTCTGAGTTGTGGAAGCAGTTCAGGCGGTAGCTCGGGATCCGGTTCTGGCGGTCTCACGCTCGCTACCAGCCGACCCTCTCTGACAATCGGTGCTGGAAGCTCAAGCACCGTGACCGTAAATGTCACGCCCAAATCAGGATCATTCGATAGCGCAGTGTACTTGTCGTGTTCAGGCTTACACAGCACGCTCAAATGTTCATTTGCCCCCGGTTTCGTCGTCCCCGGCTCTGGTTCCGCGAGTTCCGTCCTTACCATAGCCGCGGCTTCCAGAACCGCTAACTACTACCCAGGACAAACTTTCTTTCTCGCTACCTGGATCTTCGGTTTCGGTCTGATTGGATTTGTCGTCATTGGTAAGTTTAACGGCCGTCGTTTGATTCGGCCCCTGAGCGCCTGCATTTTGGCCGTCACGACTGTCGGTGCTGTATCGTGCGGTGTTAACTGAACCATTTCTTCCGGCAGCACACCCTCCGTCAGCACGTACGTCATCACGATCAACGGGAACGCAGGAACTACTACGCTTTCCACGACCATTGCCGTTGTGGTTCAGTAGCGTGTCCGGCGAGAGTTCACTCCAGGGAGAGTGCAGGATCACAGAACGGCGCGACCAGTTTAGGGAATTACGAGTCATGAATCGTAGCATGAGAGATTTGGACGGAACCCAACTGGGCAATCTCCGAAAGCGGGAAATGTGCCGCAGCGTCTGGACCCGCTGCTGCAGTTCGAAATGACGCAAGTACTTCTGTACAACGTTCGGCATCGTCATTCGCAGCGCCGCCGAAAAATTCTGCGTGGCCATCGCGCCCTGCTTTTCAATGTCATTCAGCAGCCGAAGCAAACAATCAGCAAGACCCTGCGCGTTCCCCGAGGGATAGAACTCAATCGCTAGTTCCTCACTCTGAGCCATTTGGCGAAAGTCAGCCAAGTCCGCACTTACGATCGGGACCCCAAAGGCGCATGCCAAGTGCGCCACACCACTACAGCCGGTCGAAGACGAATACGGCATAACCGCAACACTGGAACTCTGAAACAGATCCGCGAGATCGCTCTCAGGAATGTAGCCACGAAACTCAATTCGAGGATTCCCGACATGCTGCCGCTTCATCGATTCAATGTAGCCGGCGGCCTGTGGATGATCACCGCCCGCAACAACCAGCCTCGCATCCGGCATCTTCAATGTAAGAACGTTAAAGGCTTCAGTCATTAACTCAAGGCGCTTGTAGGTACCCCATTTGCCGAACGCCAAAACCCGACGCACGGGGTTACCGCGCCGCGACAAATCAGGGAACTCAGGACGTCGCGCGAGCAGGCCGTGGGCCCGCAAATGGACATTGTCGCGACCGTACTTGTCATTCAGGATCTTTCGGTATCCCGGCATCAGAACCGAGACCGAATTCGAGAGCAAAATCATCCGCGTCGCAATTTCACCAGCAGCGCGGTAAAGGTTCTCGTGTCGAACACCGACATCCTTCAACTCAACCGTATCCATCAGGTGATGAAGCGTAACGTGCGTATAACGTCCCCCCAGACGTGCAAGCAAGGGTGCCATCAGTCCGCTGAAAGCGATGACAGGATTGCGACCGAAGGTACTAAAGAGCAGATTGAACCAAACAACATCCGGTTTTAACTTGCGAATCGCCCGCAGGATGCGAACCACGGTCATCGGATCATCGAACGACCAGCAACGAACGACATTGAAACCCTCCGGTTCAATGTGATCGTGGGGCAGTTGATCGGCCAGCACCGTAAGGTTCAAGAATGGATTCCGCTGTAATTCGCGCGCGATATGGAAACCATATTCGCTCAATCCACCTGTACTCGGAGGAAAGGTCGTGACGAGACAGATCTTCATTCGCCTCCTGCTTGCGGAGCAGCAGATTCGATGTGCTTTAGGGTGAATATGTTGTAGACGGAAACGCGAGAACCGAGTCCCTTAACAGAGTGTGCCCTTCACGGTCCCATCAGCGCTAGAACAATGAACATCAGCCGACGGTAAGTCCGAACGCACTAGAGCGCAGACTTCCGAAACACGATTCAAGATCGTCGCTGTCGTTATTTCGATGGTCAGAGGCGGCACAACCGTCATACCTGCCAAACGCGCAAGCCGGAGGTATGCTTCCCGATTTCGTTCTACGAACTCTGGTGGATATTCAGGTTTTCGTTCGCATGCTGCATCGGGATCTGCATCCAGCAGCAGGGCTAGATCGGGCTTGGGAGTAAATTTAAGGAGTAACCGAATATAGAAACGCGCCCATCGGCGCTTCAGCGGCAGATTCGCCAATTCATCGTAGATGTAGCGATCGAAGATCACGAGGTCTGCTTCAGCCGCGGAGGTTCTGGACACAACTACGGCCAGACTGCAGAGGTCCAGCAGATACAGAAGAAGACGAGAAGCTACAACGTACCAAGACGCAACATTCTTGTCGCGGCGGACAATCGGCTTCTCCGGACTGCCAACGCCACGATCCCCCTTGAAAACTGAGAAGCTCATGCACTCGCGGAAACCGGACAAAACAACGATGTCGTCCCAAAACGCATAGATCTTGACTGTTAAACCACGCTCCCGGAGATAATCGAGCAGAGCTTCGATTTGTGTACTCTTGCCGGCACCGTCAATCCCTGAAAAGCTAACAATTTTTGCATTCGTACATCGCATAGAAGTTTGGCGAGACGCAGCAGTCAATGCTGCGGGATAAAATCAGTGGGCGCCGGGCGGTTTGCTCGGGGTCGCTGCTGTCAACGCGATGACTGTGCCTAGCGCTGCCCCTGCTCCCACGATTGCGCCGATTTTTAGGACAATCGTACGCACTCTCCGTTGTTTCGCGGGAGCGATGGCGACGCCTGCTGGTTGTGCGGCAGTGATGCCACTCACCTTTGGAGCTTCAGCGGCCGCCGTACCAACCGGCCGCTGTTCTTCTTGCCTCTGCGCGGGTGCGGCTGATTGCGGCGACGGTGTGTTTTGAGGTTGAGAACTTCCGGATTGGCCGCTTGAGTCTTGGAGCTGGCTCAGAGTGGCGCCAGGACTATCGGGCAGTTCCCCTACAGCTACGGTACTCCCCCTTTGCCCTAGGTCATGTTCTGGCTCTTGTGCACGCGACGGCACAGAACAGTCCAGAACAAATGCACAGCACGCAATACCAAGCACACCCCGATAGAGCGTTCGCATTCTGTCTCCGTTCCGTAGCTAGCTGGCTTGTTTCAGAGCTCCGAGATCACCAAAGAGAGTTGAGTACCAAGGAGCATCCTGAGGAATCGCATCCGCAGGAATCGCATTGAAACTTCTCACAGCTTCCTCAGACGTTGGAAACGTTTCAAAGACGCGGGCCACTCGCATCAGTTCCAAGATCACCTCGGCTTCCGATGATAAAGCAGCGAGTTTGAGGTCACCGTCGCGCTTGAGAACTTCCTCGAGGCAGCGCAACAACATTTCTACTCCAGCGCTCTCCATCGAGTGCACTTGTGAGCACTCCAGAACAATCCGTGGACGGTTTGACTCAAGCAGTGGCCCTACTTCCTGCATGAAATGGTCTACTTCCTTGACATTCAATTCCTCCGGCAACTGCATAATTACCACGGGACCACTGGTCAACATATCTCCAACCCCTTTTTAATTTGACTCGCTAAAGATCTAAAACTCAAGACAGCTTTTCAATGGAAGAGAACGCAATCTCTTTCATTTTCAGTAACCGAGTGCGGATCGTGTTGCGCTTTGGAGAAATGACGGCGCATCACGACCGGGTCGCTGATGCGCAACCGAACTTCATGACGAAGATTTACTATCTCGTCGCCGTCAACGATCGAATGAGACAAATCAAGACCAATCCCGACATACGTGTCTGGCAAAACGGAACTATCTTCAATTGCGGTGCCGAAATCTACATATGAGTTCGCTTCGACTGTACTGCCGCGCGTTATCAGACAGTCATCAAGAATCTTGACTCCATGCCCGATATACGCAGGTGCGACCACACGCGCGTTGCGTGCGATTTGGGCTCCGTCGGCCACCCACACTCCTGGCCGTACTTCCGTAGCATAAGGCCGGACCCGGCACCGGGAACTGAATATGTCGGTTACAAACCTGCGGAAGTCGCGCGCGCCCGCCAGGCGATTTACATATCCTTCGACCGCCCACTCAGCAACTTTGGTTACTTGGAGCATCGCCAACAAGTCTCCGTCAACACAAAAGCGACTCGGGTCGACTACCCACAAATCCAATGGACCTTCGCTGTCGAATGCTCTGCTCGCCACTTCGCCATACTTGCCGTGCTGTTCAAGCAACGACTGCCATTCGCACTCGATGTAATGGCCCGTGCGCGTGATCACCACCGCGTCGACATTTTTTTCCTTACAGGTTTTCAGTTCGTCTGCAGCAAGCAGCCAAGCCTGTTCCTCACTCGAACGGATGCCGTTTTTTTCACCCCAACTGGTCGGTCCCAAAATTGAGATTCCAGTTAGTCCTGCGCTCTTCATGGCCTCGGCGGTTCTTGCGATTGGGGAACACCCAAGTACCGGGATCGATGCCATGCCACTACGCCAGCGGTCCCAGCCATCAGATGCGGTACTGATCCGAATTTTGTGATCGGACACTTGAGGGTCCGATCCCGCGATAACAATAGCGCCTGCCATCTATTCCCCTGGACCGTCGAGCAGATGAATGTAGAAGAATCGCCTTGGTTTTACCGAGACCCAGTCACAGTTAAGAGCTCAGACTCACGTGCGAGAACATTCTTGGAATTGCGGCGGCGAATCTTCGTTTTGGGAAATAGCAGCGCGCGCATCTTCAACTTCGCCTTGTGAAGCTGCGACTTCGAGTTGCCAATTGAGCACTCCAACAACTGCGCGATCTCGTGGTGCTGATAACCTTCCACCTCGTGCAGCGCGAAAATCTTACGGCAACCCTCCGGCAGTTCTTGGAGTGCCCGACGCAACGCGATGCGATCGACTACACCGGAGAGTTCGGGGTCGGCCTTTCCAAAATCACGATGCAGCGAAGGCGACTCCGAATGAACCGGTTCATCGAGGGATATGGTCGGCGGCGACTTCCGGCGTCGAAGCTTCATTAGTACCGTATTGACTGCAACTCGATACAACCAAGTTGAGAAGGCGGCATCTCCACGGAACGACCCCACAGTACGAAATACCTGGAGAAAGGCCTCTTGCGTTAAATCTTCTGCCTCAGCCACGTCCTTAGTCATAAGAAGGCACACGGAGTAGACGCGATTTTTGTGCTGCTGGAATAGAGCTGCAAATGCCTGCTCGTCGCCCGCCTGCGCACGCTTCACCAAGTTAATCTGGGAATCATCGCGCCCCTTCGAACTGGCTGCGGAGATGAAAGTCGCTTCTGTTGCTGGGATTGCACAAGTCGCCACGTTAGGCCTCCTTACCTGAACCCTGAAAAAGTTGGTTCGCACAGAACGCCCGCGAACTCCTGTCAGAGTAGGAAATGAAGCGTCTTTCTTCTATCGGGTCACATCTGTAAACACCCCTAGGAGACTCTGTAAGAAGGCCGATCGTTTCCCGGAAAACAAAAGATCCGCGCGGGTTGCGCGGATCGAGGGATAAGCCTCCGAGAACGAAGTACCCTTTTCGTAGGGCAAAAAACTGATTGACTTCTCGCGATCAGTATAGGTGGAATTCCACTTCCACGCTGATTTGGACGTCCACAGGTCGGCCGTCTTTAAGAGCGGGTTGAAACTTCCAACGATTGACTGCCTCAACCGCTTTCGTGTCTAGACCGAAACCGAGACCGCGAATCACCCGAATGTCTCGGGGATGGCCCGCGGAGTCGACGATCAACCAGAGTATGCACGTTCCTTGCTTCTTTACTCTGCGAGCTTCCTCAGTGTAGTCGGGGTCGGGTGCAGAAATAGCCGTGGGCGCAGAGATCCCGCCTCCGACCTTATAAACGCCGCCACCCATCCCACCCCCGATGCCAGAACCGATGCCCGGTCCGTGCCCAACTCCGAGACCGCCGCCGGAGCCTGAACCTATGCCGCCGCCAGAGCCACTTCCGTTCGATGGAGGTGCAGCCGGCATCATTGGGGCTCTGGATGCACCCATCGTTGGCATGTGATTCTCAGCGAGATGGACTTGCGGCGGCGCGACTACGGTCGGTTCAGCTGTCAGCTTCGGCCGTTCGTTGCGCATGACAATTGCCGGTGGCGTTATCTGTTGGAGCGCCACCTTCGGTGGATGGCCTTTCGGCGGCGGAACAGGATCCCGATCACCACCGCCACCACCGCCACTGATGACCTTTTTCGCTACTGGCAGAGCGTAACTGTCTGGCGACGGCGCGATGAGAGTCACCGTCTCGTGTATTGCACGTTGGGTGATCTGATGGCTAACGAAAATACCGCTCAACAACAATCCGATAACCGCGAGGTGCACGATTACTGAAATGGTCAAACCGTTCGTCCGGTAATTGTTGTATTTTCCCCAAATCTGATCGGGCGGGCGCGCGATTCGCGCACTTGCCTTCCATGCCGGATTCGCCCTCCGCGCTTCGGGTCCATAACCGCTAGCTGACACACCTCTGGCCGGAGGATGAAATAGCGATTCTCCGTTAAACGCCGAATGCTGATGACTCGACATGACTGCTCCTCACTGGCTTGTAACTGTTGACCCTTCCAGTGCGATCCAGAATCGTAATGTTCCTGACTAACAAACTGAGGTCGAATTCCAACCCAGCGATCCACTTCGGATCTTGGAGACTAGAACCAAAACCTCAGAAAGAAATGGCGGGAACGCGCTCCCACCACGTGTTAGGTCTTGCGGGACTAGCACACCTCGTTGAAGTAACCTCCTTCACAACCGACCCGCAAGCAACAAAATCAGCACCACAATTACGATCAGTCCTAGTCCTCCGCTAGGGTAATAACCCCAAGAACGGCTGTAGGGCCACGTCGGTAATGCACCGAGCAACAGTAGAATCAACACAACTAGAAGAATTGTGTACATATCACCTCTCACCTAGATCAGAATTCTGTCTCAAATCCATCTGAGCCTATTTCGATGCCAACGTGCCGCCATCTGCTGAATCACCATTGCTGGACTGGCTGCTCTGCTCCGAGTATTTGCGCAAGGCCGACAGAAACGGCCGACTCGCAGCCGTTGGTTCGATCTTGCCGTCGAGGATGTCAGCGAATGGAACAAATTTTCCATACAAGAGACGTGTTTCGTCTTTGTCTTGGGTAAGTGCCGCGCCGTTTAAATCAACTCCAGCGAACAAACCACGGGCTCGGGAATAGGTAAGAACTTCAGAACGCATCTTGATATCGGTGTCAGCACCAGCATCCCGTCCCACGGGTCCGGCAGCCGCGGATGCATCTGCTCCAAGTTTGAATTTGCTCGAGAGTAAATGATCCATTCCAGACTGATTCATCACGACCATGACCAAATCGATGGCCTGTCCGCCCAACTGCAGACCCCAGCTTCCACCAGTGATCGTGACCGGCGCCGGCGCGCTCCAGGCGCCGGATTCAGTACGACAGGTCGCGATACCCTTGCCGTGGTTTCCTCCGAATCCCACTGCAATCTTCACCATCGACGGAATCACCGCAATGCACTTGGCACTTTTCATTACCTTGTCCGGGATCGCCTTGTCCTTTACGGCCATGATTTCGTCCAACACCTTTGCCGACGCATTGAGTCGCTTATCGATATCGGACTGGTTCTTCTCATCGTCTGCCGACCATCCGGAGACGACAAATAGAGAACAAATGCCGAGCACAAGCAGGCATCTCACCCATGCGGAAGGAAGTCGCGTCATGTTTTTCCTCTTCTGTGCTCTACTGAGCACGCTTTCGACTGGACATTAACCTATCCGTTAGCAGCGGCGGGTTCTATCCAGCGGAAGCAGTAAGCAGCACAAGAAGTTCCCCGATGAGCACATTACCGTTACACGCGCAGCAAGCTTAAGCAGGGCCTACAGTTTTCACCCTATTGTGAGCCAGCACGCGGCGAACTAGTCTGCAATCTCTACTCGACACAACGCCCCCCAAGCGGGTGCCGATCCTCTGGGACGGATCGGCACCTGCTCCTTCCTTCAACAAGGCCTTCCGACATTCACTACAGGTTTTTCCAAAGTTTGAATAGGGGTTTGGGGGGATACTCCTGGGAACATCTATCCCTTTATGCTGCGATTTTGGGTAGACCATCCGTCGAAGGAGGAATTATGCTTTATTGGGCTTTGGTGTTCCTGGTGATAGCACTGATCGCCGCAATACTTGGTTTCACCGGGGTTGCAGTTGCCGCTGCGGGAATTGCCAAGATACTGTTTGTGATCTTCTTGATCCTGTTTCTAGTTTCGATCGTCACCCATCTTGCCCGCGGGGCAACGAGATAAACAATTGGACCGCCCTTTGGGTACCTGACTGGAGTAATTGAAGCGGGGGCAAGGGTGGCTTCCAGATCGGTCAAACTGCAAAGGCCCGACAAGGGCCACCGTGTGCAGTCACTCCCTTTCGGGACATGCCTCCCGCCAAGTACGCATATCCTAGCGAACTAACGCTCCAGCTTTTTATCAGTTGGATTGTGTAGTCGTAGAACCAGAGATGTGTATGTCGCGACTGCGCTCCACCGAGTGGACTGAAACTACAGCCAAACTGTTCATTTTCCAATACGACTAATCCTCAGAGTTGACACTATGGCATTGGGCCTTCAGGTTGCCTTCCTTCTCTTACTCGCAATTCCCGTGGCCTGCATTGCGTGGGCCGTAACACATGAAGACGTTTTTCGTGAGCCGCGCCAATTTTGTCAGCGAGAATGTGTTCAGGCACGGAGCCTGGTGCGACGAAAGTTCTTTTATCTTTTTACCTGCGAATACTGCTTCAGTCACTACGTGGCAGTCGGCATTCTGATTGTTACGCGATACAAGTTACTTTTTCCCGACTGGCGCGGGTATCTCGTAGCATTCTTCTCCCTTGTATGGATGGCTAACCAGTACATGAGTGTCTACAACCGCCTACGGCTCGACATCAAGCATGAACAAGTAGAAATCAAGGCCGAAGAGACAGCCGACGAGACCGAAGTAGGGCAAAAACGAGCAGCTTAAATTGCAAATGAAGATTTCATGCTGTTACTGGCACGCCGAGCTGTTCATGGCGAACGGTGGGAATCACTACCTCCACGATCGTGCCGGGATTTGCATTCGCAAGACGCAGACTCCCGCCCAACTCAGTGACTCGCTGCCGCATTCCGCCGATGCCCACACCCACGCTCTCCGGACGCAATTGAATCACTTGTTCTTCAATGCCCTTCCCGTCGTCGCGCACGGTCACGAATATGACTCCTTCTTTTGCGACCAGGCGGACGATGCCGTTCCTCGCCCCTGAGTGTCGGAACATGTTTGTGAGCGCCTCCTGCACGATACGGAAAATGGCGGTCTCAAGCTCGGATCGCATCCGTGGCAAAATGGGCGGGTCGACCTCGAGAGCGACTTTAATCCCGCTTCGATCCGACAGACCCTCGAGGAACCAACGCAATGCAGAGGCAAGGCCTACTTCGTCGAGAAGCGGTGGATGCAGCAAATGTGAAATCGTTCGAACCTGTTGGATAGCCCGGTCCACAAGTTGACTGGCTTCGACCGATGATTGGCGCATCGTTGGGGATGAATCCTTGGACAGAATGCCGTCCAGGATCATCTTCGCCGCTGCCAACTCCTGTCCCAACCCGTCATGAATCTCGCGTGCGATACGTCTACGTTCTTCATCCTGCAGTGTCATCATGCGGTTAGAAAGTCTTCTCAGCGCGGCTGTTCGGCTTTCAACCATTCTTTCCAGTTCAATCGCATTCTCCCGGATGGATTGTTCGAGCAGCTTGCTGTCGTGGATATCGGAACATGTGCCATACCACTTGAGGATTTGGCCGTCCGCATCTCGAACCGGTACTGCACGCGCTCGAAACCAGCGGTATTGCGAATTCGCGCCTCGAAGACGATAGTCGCACTCGTAGCTTTGGCCCGACTGTACGCAATGTATCCATCGCGCGAGACTCTGTTCTTTGTCGTCTGGATGCACATAGTCCAGCCACGCCTCCCCAACAGCTGATTCGGGTAACGCTCCCGTATATTCGTAAAATCGCGCGCTAATGTAATCCCGTGCGCCGTCCGCGTTCCGGCTGAAGATGATGTCAGGAGCGGTTTGCACAATAGCATCCAACTCCTGATTCTTCTGCGCCAATTCGCTGTTGAGCTTCTGCAGGGCAAGGGCCTTGTGTTCAAGTTCTTCGGTCCGTTGAGCGACCCGTTTTTCCAATTCAGTATTCAACCGTTCCAGTTGTTGGTTCTTGCGATGAAGTTCAGCGAACACTTTTACCTTGGCCCGTAAGACTTCAGGAACGACGGGAACCGAAAGGTAATCGACCGCTCCGTGTTGATATCCCTTAAGGCGATCGAGGTCCGTCAGATGCACTGCCGAAATAAAGATGATTGCGGTTTTCTGGAAACGCGGATGCTGTCGGATGATCTCAGTGAGTTCAAAGCCGTCGATCTCCGGCATACTTACATCCATCAGGACCACGGCAACATCTGTCTTCAGCAGTTTTTCGAGCGCTTCCTTAGCGGATGTGGCTTTGATCAGGTTCTCGCCTAGCTCAGACAGAATGGCTTCGTAGCTGAGCAACTTGCCCGGCTGATCGTCCACCATCAAAATGTTCACCGCGTCTTGGGACTTCATTTTCGTTCGGGATCGCTCCGCCGTCCCGTTCAGTCTTACGTCGGTGCTGAAACCAGCGCTCATCGATGCAGCCACATTCGCAAAGCAGAAAGCAATTGTTCAGTGTTGACGGGTTTCGCCAGATATTCTGAAGCTCCGGCCTCAAGGCATTTTTCTCGGTCGCCTTTCATCGCTTTAGCTGTCAAAGCAATAATCGGCAGCCGCCTGAACGAAGAATTTTGCCGGATGACCTGCATCGTTGCATAACCATCCATCTCGGGCATCATGATGTCCATGAGAACAATCGCTACATCCGGTGTCGACTCTAGAATGGAGATCGCCTCCCTACCGGTACCCGCAGTGAGGACGATCATTCCGCGGCGTTCCAGCACGCTACTGAGAGCAAAGATGTTGCGCATGTCGTCATCGACAACCAGTACCTTCTTGCTCACAAGAGCGTCATCGGAACGATGCAAGCGGTCGAGCATCTTCTGCTTTTCCTGCGGCAGGTCGGCCACGACGCGATGCAGGAACAGCGCAGTTTCATCCAGCAACCGCTCCGGAGATTCGACTCCCTTTACCACCACACTGCGAGCCAGGGTGTGCAAGCGTGCATCCTCTTCCGAAGACAGCTCCTTGCCCGTGAAAACGACTACCGGCAAATCTTGAACGTCGGGGATGTCGCGGAGCCGTTCCAGGATGTCGAAGCCGGTCATATCAGGGAGTCTCAGGTCTAATACCACGCAGTCAAATGAGTCCTCCGTGACGAGCTTCAACGCTTCGGCTCCGGTCGAAGCCATGATGACGTCAATGTCGTCATAACCTAACAGCTCCCGGATGCTGAGTTGTTCGGCGGGGTTGTCTTCGATGATGAGAAGCCGCTTCCGCCGGGGAGCCGCATATTCTTTAATTCGCGCCAACGCCGATTCCAGTTCGTCAGGGTTCGTCGGCTTGGTAACAAAAGCAAACGCTCCACGCGCCAAGCCGTGCTGGCGGTCCTCATCCAGAGTCAACATCTGGACAGGGATATGTCGCGTTGCCGGATCCTGTTTTAGGTGGTTTAGGACAGTCCAACCCAACATGTCGGGTAGAAACACATCCAACGACACAGCCGTAGGATGGAACTCGCGCGCCAAGGCCAGTGCTTCCGCACCCCGGAGAGCAGCCAGCACTTTGAAACCCTTGTCCCGTGCTAAATCGCACAGCACCCGAGCATAGTGTGGGTCGTCCTCCACAATTAGAAGAACCGCATCGTCGGGCTGCAAGTTTTCGCGATCGTCTGCAATTTCTTCGACCGGCCTCTCTGACACAACGATGTTCGAGAGTGAAAGCGGAGCCGCCGGAGCTTTCCAATCCGATGGGCCCAGCCTCGAAGCGGATGGGCCGACGTATGTCAGGGGCAAATATAACGTAAACTTGCTGCCCTGTCCGGGTGTACTCTTCAGTTGAATCTCGCCGCCAAGCAGGCTGGCCAATTCCCGGCTGATCGCCAGCCCCAAACCGGTTCCACCGTACTTGCGGCTGGTGCTAGCGTCTGCCTGCTGGAACGCTTCAAAGATGATCCTTTGCTTATCGGGCGCGATTCCTATTCCTGAATCGGCAACCTCGAATGCGACGACCGAAGCGGCTCCGCTTAGGATTGGATGATCTTCGCTCCAGCCCTTCTTCGCAACTGAAACCGATAACCGGACCGAACCGTGTTCGGTGAACTTGAATGCATTCGAGAGTAGATTCTTCAATACCTGCTGTAAGCGTTTCGAGTCGGTCACCAAACTCCGGGTGAGCTGAGGATCCGACTGCACCTCGAATGCGAGTCTCCGGTTTTCAGCCTCGTGGCGGAACGGACGAGCCACCATTTCCAGGAGATTAGCAAAAAAGACCTCTTCGGCCTCGACCGAAACCGTCCCAGATTCGATCTTTGAGAGATCGAGAATGTCGCTAATGAGGTTCAGCAAGTCAGTTCCAGCGCCGTGAATGGTACGCGCGAACTCTACCTGTTTTGGAGTCAGATTGTGATCCGGGTTTTCACTGAGCTGCTGACCCAGAACCAGAATCGAGTTAAGTGGGGTGCGCAGCTCGTGAGACATATTAGCCAGGAACTCGGATTTGTATTTCGAAGTCAGGGCAAGTTCCTTGGCTTTTTCTTCTAGCGCGCGGCGAGCTTGTTCGATTTCCTGATTCTTGCGTTCGACTTCGACGTTCTGCTCGGCCAACTGCTGCGCCTTTTGTGCGAGTTGCTCATTGGTCTGCTGCAATTCCTTCTGCTGGGTCTGCAGTTCGGCGGCCAGCTGTTGCGACTGCTTGAGCAGGCCTTCGGTCTGCATCGTCGCTTCAATACTGTTGAGCACAATGCCGATGCTGGCGGTTAATTGCTCGAGGAATGCAAGGTGCGAGGCTGTAAAGACGCTCAGCGACGCTAGCTCGATCACTGCTTTGACTCGATCCTCGAAGAGTACCGGAAGAACGATGACGTTCTTCGGAACCGAGGCAAATAGGCCAGAACGAATCCTAACGGTTTTCTCGGGAAGGTCGGCAATCAACATGCGGCGCTTCTCGGCCGCAACCTGACCGACCAGTCCTTCGCCGATCTTGAGTCGGCGAAGATGACCGTTCTCACCATCATCAGCGAATGCAGACAGCTGTACCAGTCCTGCAGACTCTTCGGTCTCCATCTGGTAAATTACGCCCTGCTGCGCGTTTACCAGCGGCACGAGTTCTGAGAGCAACATGCGTCCGACCGTCGCCAGATCGCGCTGGCCCTGGAGCATGCCCGTGAACCTTGCGAGATTCGTCTTAAGCCAGTCTTGCTCTGTGTTGCGATCGGTGGTGAGTCGCAGGTTGTCAATCATCGTATTGATATTGTCTTTCAACTCTGCGACTTCGCCGCTGGCTTCCACTTGAATCGATCGGGTGAGGTCACCCTTGGTCACGGCGGTTGCCACTTCAGCAATCGCTCGGACCTGGTTCGTGAGGTTGTCGGCGAGTAGATTGACGTTACCTGTGAGATCCTTCCACGTGCCCGCAGCTCCGGGAACGTTGGCCTGTCCACCGAGTCGGCCTTCCACGCCCACTTCGCGGGCAACCGTGGTGACCTGATCAGCGAACGTTGCGAGCGTACCAGTCATGTTGTTGATGGTTTCAGCCAACGCTGCGATCTCGCCCTTCGCATTGACCGTCAACTTCTGCGTCAGATCTCCGTTCGCGACGGCGGTCACGACTTTGGCGATACCGCGAACCTGCTCCGTGAGGTTGACCGCCATGACATTGACGTTGTCCGTTAAGTCCTTCCAGATACCAGCGACACCAGGTACTTGTGCCTGTCCACCGAGCTTTCCGTCCGTCCCGACTTCACGTCCAACACGTGTCACCTCGGCAGCGAAGGCATTCAATTGATCCACCATCGTGTTGATGGTGTTCTTAAGCTCGAGAATCTCGCCCTTTACGTCGACCGTGATCTTGCGTGACAAATCGCCACGCGCCACGGCCGTAGTCACTTCGGCGATGTTTCGAACCTGAGCGGTCAGGTTGCCGGCCATTGCGTTCACAGAGTCAGTAAGATCCTTCCACGTTCCGGCGACACCAGGTACGTTGGCCTGTCCTCCAAGTCGGCCTTCAGATCCGACTTCGCGAGCCACGCGTGTAACCTCAGCAGCAAACGATCGCAACTGCTCGACCATTGTGTTGAGCGTTTCTTTGAGCTGGAGGATTTCTCCGCGCACGTCGACGGTGATCTTGCGCGACAAGTCCCCGTTTGCGATTGCGGTTGCGACCTCGGCGATGTTTCGCACTTGACCCGTCAGGTTGCTAGCCATGAAATTCACATTGTCGGTCAGGTCCTTCCAGGTTCCTGCAACACCTGGCACTTGAGCCTGGCCACCAAGCTTTCCGTCGGTACCCACCTCACGAGCCACGCGGGTTACTTCGCCCGCGAACGCATTGAGTTGATCCACCATCGTATTGATAGTGTTCTTCAATTCGAGAATTTCACCTTTTACGTCGACGGTGATCTTGCGCGACAAATCACCGCGAGCCACAGCCGTCGTCACTTCTGCAATGTTTCGCACCTGTCCTGTCAGGTTGCTGGCCATGAAGTTGACGTTGTCGGTGAGATCTTTCCAGGTTCCTGCAACCCCTGGCACCTGGGCTTGACCACCAAGCTTTCCGTCGGAGCCCACTTCGCGTGCGACACGCGTTACTTCAGCAGCGAACGCATTCAACTGGTCCACCATCGTGTTGATGGTCTCTTTCAACAGCAGGATCTCACCGCTGACGTTTACGGTGATCTTTTTCGAGAGGTCGCCGCTGGCAATCGCCGTGGAGACTTCGGCAATGTTTCGCACCTGCCCGGTCAAGTTGCTGGCCATCGAGTTGACTGAATCCGTGAGGTCCTTCCACGTTCCACCGACGCCCGGCACAACTGCCTGACCGCCTAGTTTCCCGTCAGTTCCGACTTCACGAGCAACGCGAGTAACTTCCGATGCGAACGAACGCAACTGATCGACCATCGTATTGATGGTGTCCTTGAGTTCGAGGATTTCTCCCTTCACGTCGACTGTGATTTTGCGAGACAAGTCGCCGCGAGCCACCGCGGTAGCGACTTCGGCGATGTTTCGCACCTGGCCTGTAAGGTTGCTAGCCATGAAGTTAACGTTGTCGGTAAGGTCTTTCCATGTCCCGGCGACACCCGGAACCTGTGCCTGTCCGCCGAGCTTTCCTTCCGTACCGACCT
This sequence comes from Candidatus Sulfotelmatobacter sp., assembly GCA_035264195.1. GTDB lineage: Bacteria > Acidobacteriota > Terriglobia > Terriglobales > Acidobacteriaceae > Sulfotelmatobacter. The sequence continues at coordinate 74,914 of DATFQQ010000335.1, forward strand.
CACGCGCGACGCGCGTCACTTCGCCGGCAAACGCATTCAATTGATCCACCATCGTGTTGATGGTGTTCTTAAGTTCGAGAATTTCGCCCTTCACATCGACGGTGATCTTGCGCGACAGGTCGCCACGAGCCACAGCCGTTGTTACTTCAGCGATGTTTCGGACCTGACCGGTAAGATTTCCAGCCATCGAGTTGACGGAGTCGGTAAGATCTTTCCAGGTTCCCGCTACGCCCGGAACGTTGGCTTGTCCACCCAAGCGGCCCTCTGTTCCGACTTCGCGGGCAACGCGGGTCACCTCACCGGCGAATCGGTTCAGTTGGTCCACCATTGTGTTGAGAGTCTCTTTTAGCTGCAGAATCTCGCCGCGAACGTCAACGGTAATCTTGCGGGACAAATCGCCACTAGCGATGGCGGTGGCGACCTCGGCGATGTTTCTAACCTGACCGGTAAGATTGCTCGCCATGAAGTTGACGTTGTCGGTGAGATCTTTCCACGTGCCACCCACGCCAGGCACCTGCGCCTGTCCACCAAGCTTTCCTTCTGTTCCGACTTCACGTGCAACTCGCGTTACTTCGCCGGCGAATGCATTCAACTGATCCACCATCGTATTGATGGTGTCTTTGAGTTCAAGAATTTCGCCCTTTACGTCAACGGTGATCTTGCGCGACAAGTCGCCGCGAGCTACGGCCGTGGTCACTTCAGCGATATTTCGAACCTGTGCCGTTAGGTTGCCAGCCATCGCGTTCACAGAGTCAGTCAAGTCTTTCCAGGTTCCGGCAACGCCCGGAACGACCGCTTGTCCACCAAGTTTTCCGTCGGTCCCGACTTCGCGAGCCACGCGCGTAACTTCCGATGCGAAGGAACGCAACTGATCCACCATCGTGTTGATGGCTTCTTTCAGCTGCAGAATTTCCCCGCGCACATCGACGGTAATTTTGCGCGAAAGATCGCCGCTCGCGACTGCCGTCGCAACCTCAGCGATGTTGCGCACTTGGCCCGTCAGGTTGCTGGCCATCAAGTTGACGTTGTCGGTGAGATCTTTCCACGTACCTGCCACATCCGGCACTTGTGCTTGTCCGCCGAGTTTGCCTTCGGTTCCGACCTCGCGCGCGACGCGTGTAACCTCAGCCGTGAACACTCCGAGTTGCTGAATCATCGTGTTCACTAGGTTTGCTGAGCGAAGAAACTCCCCTTCAAGCGGTCGACCGTCAACATCGAGCCTCACAGTCTGAGTTAGGTCTCCTTGTGCAACCGCGGCAATCGCGCGAGTGACTTCTGCTGTTGGACGAAGAAGGTCCTCGACCAGCGTGTTCACGGAGGCTTCCATTTCACCCCAGGCACCGCGGGACTCATGGAAGCGAGTTCGCTCCCGAGTCTTGCCCTGTTTCCCGACCACCTGCCCAACACGTTTCAACTCCTGCGCCATGTGCTGATTGGCGGCGACAATCTCATTAAACGTGTCGGCAATTTTTCCCGGCAGACCAACCCAAGTCCCCGGCAGTCGCACGGCAAAGTCACCATCCCGCATGCTTTGGAGGCTGGTCAAAATGACGGATAGATCCAACGACTCTTGGGGGCTCTTGGTCTTCCCGTTATGCCTTGGCGGCGAGGCAATGGCTTCCGCTTGATCGGTCGTGAGTTCGTTTACTTCGGGTCTCTTCATCTCTGTCACCGACAGGGCAAGTGAACAGCGAATCCCTAGACGAGATTCATTCCTTCAAACGCTCCTGTGTTTTCGAGCGATCGATTCTTGAATTTGGTGGAAAGCTTGGGGTCAGAAGGCCCGACACGCTACACTTCCGACCACCTCGGGCCATTGGAGCATCATCACAAACGGAATTCCCTAAGGTATTTCCTGTAGGCTAGTCCTCTATAGAGCCCGCCCAGAGCGGCGAATCGCAGAAAATCCGATAGGCCATGAGGGAAAATCAAACTGATAGCGGACCCAAACGGGTTATCGCTCCTTTGAAGGTCCTTGCGGACGATTTGGCGGCGCCTGCCTCTGTTGCATCCGCTCTTGTTGCTGGGCATGTCTCTGCTGAAGTTGTTGTGTTTGTTGCTGATGCCGCTGCTCCACTTGTTGCTGTCTTGCTTGGTCACCGTTCCGCTTCATCATCTGCTGGTGCTCTTTTTCTTGTTGCTGCTGGAGCTTTTGTCGTTCCTTGTCTTGCTGTTGCTGAAGTTTCTCCTGCTGTCGCTGGTATTTTTGATCGAGTTTCTGGCTCCCAGTATTGGGGGCAGGCGGACGATTCATAGTCGGAAGATCGTTGGGATGTATCGCATTCGGGCGTCCACCCCCACCAGGATGAGGCTGATTCACTGCCCGATTCGCAGGTGGGTTATATGGTCCTCCTGCTTGACGCGCGGGAACCGCGCCGTGTCCGTTGAACTCCCCTGGCCGTTGGGTGGCCGCAACCGGGGGTCTGCCGCGATTCTCGGAGGCCCGAAACTGCGGATTTCCACGCGCCTGCTGTATTTGGTGCGTTTGGGCGCCTACTGGCGGCACATGCCGTTCGCGTGCAAATGCCTCCTGCTGCGGCGTTGGGCGAGCGACGACACCTCCATTGCCGCCGTTATAACTCACGCGATTTATCGTGGTATTGTTGTTGACGATCGTCGTGTTGTAGACGTTTCGGACATTCGTAACATTCACATTTGTCACGGAGCGGTTATAGAAAAAGTGGTCACCCTCCCACCGTCCGCCCACGAAGCCGTCCCCGAAATAACCGAATCCATAGTTGATACCGCCATAGAATCCAACGTGCGGCCCCCAATAGCCGTCATAAAACACGAAAGAGCTGCCCACCCAAGCCCAATAAGGCGGAGTCCAAAAGAACCCCGGCTCGGGCGCCATCACCCACGTACCTGGCACCCAGTAGTAGTCATCGCCATCGTCGTCCCATGCCCAGTATCCTGGAGTCCATATGTAACCTTCTCCGGGGCAAAGGGGCTGCTCGTAAACGGGCAGTGCCGGCGGGCCGAAACTGACTGAGATGCGTACTTGTCCAAGGGATGCACTTGCGAGGAGCAACAAGAGAGATACGAAGAGCACCACACTGCGTGGGTGAGCGCGCAAGGTTTTTCCTCCTAGCGGAAGATTGGAAGCATTACCTCACTGGATAATCGAGCCCTTTTTCAAATACAAAAAGTCAGCTACCTCTTCGGTAGCCCTTTCTCGAACAATTAGATGCGCTGTTAAACGGCTCTTCTTCCTAAGACGAAGTGGAGTATCAGCGAGATCACGGCGAAGACCAGCAACAAATGAATCAATCCGCCAGCCACGTGGAACACAGTGAAACCGCCTAGCCATGCGATTAACAGAATGATGAACAAAACGGTCCAGATACTCATATGGTCTCCTCGTGTCACCGGCGTACAATGCCGCCGCTTCGGTCTTTCCGAATGTGCGTGAAAATCCGCGGACCCAACATTCAAATTAGCTCCCGCACCGTTCTCTGTCAGTAATTAGAATTCTGTAGCCTAGACAGAATGTATCTGTACTCTGTGCCGGGGAGCCGCTGATTGATCGTCAAAGAGCCTGAACCTGCTGCACCTTACGAGGCCAAACAACCTTGGCTTCCGATTCGCAACTAAAGACCGAGCGGAATGGCGGAGACGGAGTAAAAACTGACTCAACGGCTCACGTCTTTGTGATTCAAGTTCTTGCTCGAGCAGATCCGACACTCACATATGAGACCTTCTCGCCTGCTGTTGTACACACTGATGTGCTTAGCGTTGTTTCTCGGTCTGTGCGCGGTGTGCGCAGCGTATTCTGTGCTCACTCATGAGGAAGTGGTCGATCTGCTTTGGAAGGACGACATTCAGCCTCTCTTAGTCAGCCGGTTCCCGGAGGCAAGCCCAGACGATCTTCGAAAGGCCCACGCCTTTGCTTACGGCGGTTCACTCATGCAGGACATGGGTTACTACCCATTCGGGAACAAGTATTTCAGCGATCTCACCCACTACGTCCGCAGTGGCGACTTCGTTGTCAATCTCATTAACGAAGCAAATGATTTGAACGAGTACGCTTTCGCGCTCGGCGCGCTTGCTCATTATTCCGCGGACAATATGGGACATCCGGCGATCAACCAGTGTGTCGCAATGTTGTTTCCGAAGCTGCGTGAGAAATATGGCGCACATGTAACCTACGAAGACAATCCCAAGGCCCACATTCGTACCGAGTTTGGCTTCGACATGACGCAAGTTGCGAAGAATCGCTATACATCAGATCGCTATCACGATTTCATCGGGTTCGAGGTGTCGAAACCTGTTCTAGAGCGGGCATTTCAAGACACTTACGGCATCCCGCTCAATCAAATACTGTCGGACGAAGACCTCGCGATTGGAACCTTTCGGCGGGCCATCAGCCACATCGTTCCCGAGATGACTCGAGTGGCTCTGGTCGCGAGAAAGAAACAGCTAGTGTCGGAGACACCAAATTTCAATTCGCGCAAATTCCGATATTACCTTTCGCGGGCAAGCTACCAGCGGGAGTGGGGCAAAGGATACCGCAAACCCGGTTTTGGCACTCAAGTGCTTGCATTCTTCTTGCGTTTCGTTCCGAAGGTGGGCCCATTCAAAGCACTTGATTTCAAGATTCCGACACGCAAGACAGAAGACGTTTATATCGCGAGCGTAAATCGAACTCTCGATAATTACCGAAGCCTATTGACCGACGTTCGAAGTAAGAAACTTCATCTCGCAAATACAGACTTTGACACGGGAAAAACGACATACGCTGGAGAATATGAACTGACTGATAAAGCATACGCGCACTTGTTGGATCGGTTGGCCCACGACAATTTTGCGCAGGTCACTCCAGAATTGCGCGAGGATATTCTTGGGTTTTATCGCGACCCCGAAGCTCCGCTCGCCACAAAAAGAAATGCTCAAGAATGGCAGAAGATTCAAAGCGAGGTGGAACGGCTGAAGTCATTCGATCCGCAGAAACCGATTCAGTCCCAGATTGTGGAACTGCCCTAACCATCGAATTCCGCGCTACTTGTTGAAAACAACCCATTTTTTCCCAACCCCGCCTCAACGCATAGCAACTAAGTAGAAGTTCGTTACTACAAGAGATGAGTGCGCCATGTTGCGCACCCGAGGGAGGAATCTTATGGCAGAAGACATGGAAAAGAACAAACAGCAGAGCGGGCAGTTCGGTCAACAGAGTGGGCAGTCCGGTCAGCATGGGAATCAGCCTGGACAGCAGAAAGGTCAGACCGGGCAGACGGGCCAGCAAAGTAACCAAACTGGACAAAAGAAAGGCGGCCAGAACGAGGAAGAGAACGAGAGCTTGGACCGTCAGCGTCGTGCCTCATAGTTCGTCCACATAAAAAAGATCCCGGCCTTGGGGCCGGGATTTTTCCCTTAAAGCGAGACTGCTGTTATTAGAAGTGCGAAGAAAAAACTGTTACGCACTTTTCGAAGCAATCAGAGCGACGCGACGACTCTACGCTCCCTCAGGAGAATGCAACACTCGGAAAGTATTGCCGCCATTGGACCATACGAGAACCAGTGCATCTTGTCCCTTTTGCACGTTCGAAAGGGCCTGCTGCACGTCGCTCGCACTCTGCACCTTGTGGCGGTTCACTTCGAGAATGATGTCTCCCTGCTGAAGTCCCGCGTTGTCCGCTGAGCTGCCGGGCTGGACCTGTTCAACTACGGCACCATGGATCTCGCTTGGCACCTGAAGCTGGTCCCGCATGTCAGGCGTGAGACTAGCGATGCCAAGCCCCCACCGCATCTTGCCGTGGCTTACGCCCGACGATGAATCGTCCTCGCCGGAGCGCTTTCCGAGTTCTTCCAGAGTCACCGGGATGTTCATGCTCTTGCCATCCCGAAGAACGGTGAGCTCCACTTTTGTACCCGGCTTTTGCTGACCAATAACAACTTGCACTTCACCTGAGTCACCAACCTTGTGCCCGTTCACCTCGGTAATGACATCACCAATCTGGAGTCCAGCGTCGGCACCAGGCGAGCCAGGCTCGACCTGCGTCACAACTCCACCGTTGGCCGCCGAATCTCCGAAGAACTTGGCATTCTCTGGCGTCACGTCCGCGATGCCGATGCCGATTCGGCCATGGCTCACCTTTCCGTCACGGATCAGAGTTTCCACAGTGGGTCTCACGATCTGACTCGGAATGGCAAATCCCATACCGGAGAACGTCCCGGAAGGCGAAATCAGGAAGGTGTTGATGCCTACCACTTGGCCGCGGGCATCGACCAACGGGCCACCTGAGTTGCCGGGATTGATCGCTGCGTCGGTCTGAATAAACTCACCCGGTTTGCTGCGATTCGTTGGATCCGGATTCGCACGATTTACAGCGCTCACGATTCCCCGCGTGACGGTGAAACGAAATCCGTAAGGGTTTCCAAACGCAAGTACAGTTTGGCCAGGCCGGACTTCTTTCGAGTCTCCCCACGGGGCACTCGTCATGTCGGTAGCGTTCACTTTCAAAACCGCAAGGTCAGTGAGCGGATCGGTTCCGATCAGCTTAGCTTTCAAAACTCGGCGGTCGCTCGTCCTTACGCGAATATCCACCGCACCGTCGACCACGTGATTGTTGGTGACGATGTATCCGTCCGGTGAAATTACGACGCCACTGCCCATTCCGTGTTCAATCTGAGGCTGTTGCTGCCGCATGCGCGGACTAAACTGCCCGAATGGGCCCGATCCACCGAAGAACTGTTGCATATCTTCCGGCCCCTCTCTGTCCGCAGCCTCTTGCTTCGACCGAGACGTTACCTCGACGTTGACCACCGCTGGAGTAACTCGGGCGGCCAGCGTCTCCATTGCTTTGTCGAGCGCCAGCAATTCACCAACGCTATCTGAATCCAGCGGGGCTGCGGACGGTGCGGCGCTCGCAGCTCTCGCCATTAACGGCTGCACCCATCGATACCCTACGGCCGACGCGGTGAAGGTTATTGCCAAGGCTGGCAGTGCCAACCTTCGCATCCATTTCTTCTTGTTTTCGTCTAACCAGCTTCCTGCGTTCATTTCCTATGCTCCTCCGAATTTGTTGGTAACTAATTCCTTAGTTGTTGAAGATGAACTACGCACTTCTTCTTGCTTCTACTCTCTCTAAATTTCCTTGTGGGGAACTTGAATAGCGGCAGCGCTCACTGGCGTGCGCAAAACCGTGACGTGCCACATCTGGATCTGATAATTCGCGGCGTTCGCTCCCTGGCTCTCAATCACGACGACAACCGTCTCTCTAACTGGGACCTGATCGCCGCTTCCATTCGTAAATCGCACCGTCGCTTCGCGGTGTGCTTTGAGTTTCACATGCCTTTTCGGCGCTTGCTTCTGCTTCAAGAGCATCACTGGCGCTGCACTTAGGTCGAGCTTTGCTGGAACGATAATCGGTTTTTGCGCTGGTCCCGTGGCAAGCCGATAGGTCTGCGCGCCATCGGTGCGCGACGGCATCATCTTATCCGGCTGAGCAGACATCGCGGTTATGGCGCCGTCAATCCGTGCAGGCGCATCATTTTCAAACGCGATCAGTTGGGGTGCGCGAGAGACCCAGATCACCGACCCGGTCGCGAATACCGCAATGAGTAAAGCCACGGGCTTCCATCCTCGGCTGTGCGAGGGCTCTCGATTCGGATCGAGGATTCGGCTGACGCGCAGCGACATTTGGAGAATTCTGCCGAGCGCAGCCTGAGCCAGCACGATGCCTCGGTGTAGAAAACTCTTCTCGGCCAACCGCGTTAAGCACTCGGCGTACGCACGCGGGCTGGCGGTCCCGGCGAGAACGACATCGTCACACGCGCTCTCTCGTTCCAGGGCTATCTTTTTGTCAATCCACCACACTGCCGGATGGAAAAAGAAAACAGCCTTTATGAGTTGCTGCGCAAGATTCGTCCAGTCATCCCAGCGCCCTAGGTGCGCCAGTTCGTGAACTAGTATCTGATTCACTTCGTCAGTCGACAGTTCTCGCATCACCCACTCGGGAATTACAACCGCCGGTTTCAATAAGCCCATGGCAGCAGGAACACGCACGCGTGCCGAGGTGCACAGGGAAACGTCTCTTTTCTGTGAGTAACGACGGAGCGTTTCCCGCAATAGAGGATCCAAACCTGTCAGCTGGAGCGGTGTACAACTCCTACGCAGCGCGTGCAAATGCCAGGCGGCTTTGATTACACCGCATAGGAACCAGGCGGCGATGAGCGCCCACGTAGCCAGCAAATACACTGCCCACCGGCCCGATACTGTGATGGTGGCGTGCCCCGATGAATAATAAGGAGCGGAGTATGAGAACAATCTACCGCCAAAAATCGGCAAAACTGCAATTGCAACCAGAGAAGAGAACCAGACCGTAAATCTCGTACCGGCACTGTGACGGGAAAAGCGGAGAACAATGCCGGCAAAGAAAACAATCAGAATGCCTTCCGCGAGCGACTGCACCGCGCGCGTTGTCAGCGTCTCAGCCAGAAGATGGAGTGCGGGAGTCATGCGCGGCTACTTGCTCCTCTCCAGCAGCTCGCGTAGCCGCGCGAGTTCGTCTGCATCAATGCTCTGCTCTTCCAGGATGTTTAACAGGAGTTGTTCGTGACTGTTGCCGAAAAATCGGCTGACAAGATGACTGACCTCGAAGCGCCGCGCGTCGTCGCGGTCGATCTTCGGAATATATACGTGGGCGCGCTTGTCTTTCACGTGCTTCACGTAGCCTTTCGTCTCAAGAATGCGGATGATCGTCAGCACCGAATTGTAGGCGAGCGGCGCATCTCCCGGAAGCGCTTCCAGGACTTCGTGCACCGTGCCTGACCCCTTTTCCCAGAGCACGTTCATAATGCGCAATTCGGCTTCTGTTAGGGTCGCTGACTTGTTTCGCGCCAAGAACTCTCCCCTTCTTTAATTAAGACGCACGACTCTCCAAAAGGTCAACTAATTTGTTAGTTGCAAAGCCGGGCGACTGGGATGCCTGGCCCGGGAGAGATGGTAACCAATTTATTTTCAAATACCTACAGCCAGACACAAGCCTCGGTGATCTGGATCACGGAAAAACCAGCTTCCCAGACTCGAACATGGATCTCTGGGTTGCCCGAGAGCAGCCCTTTCGACTTCAGCTATCTTCGAGATCCATCGGTGCGCGCATTCAGACCAGTTCGGCTCCGTCTCTACTCTCAGATCCTCTTCTTTATATTGTTTCTCTTTCTTCTCATTCTGACGGAATTCCGCGGTTCCATCGCCACTTCCGGTGCGGACATTCGACTGCCTTACCCAGTGGGGCTCTTCTTCCGTTTGGATCCTCTTATCAGCTTGGCAAACGCTCTCGCCGGGCACGGACTTTATCAGGGTCTCCTGGTCAGTCTCGTCATTCTGATTCCTACCTTATTTCTCGGCCGGTTCTTCTGCGGATGGATCTGCCCTTTGGGATCGATTCATCATTTCTTAGGGAGCCTGAAATCGGAGCGTAAACGGGGAAAGCAGCTTCTTGAGTCGAATCGATACAAGCGCTGGCAGACCACGAAGTACTACCTTTTAATAGCTACGCTAATAGCCGCTTTGCTCGGAAGCGGAATTGTAGGATGGCTTGACCCTTTCTCTTTCCTAGTCAGGTCGCTAGGTCTGTCGCTCCTGCCCACGACAAACTATGCGTTACAGGCTTCGCTGCGCTGGCTGGAGCATAGTCCTCTTGGTTTCGTGCAGACCGTCGCCAACATTCTTCATTTTGTACTCGGCGCAGTGTTCCTCAATTTCAAGCAGCCTTATTTCCGGCAAGGCGTTGGGCTCGGGATTTTCTTCGTTTTCATCCTTGCCATTAATTTCCGCGTGACCCGGTTCTGGTGTCGGGCCATTTGTCCTCTCGGTGCGTTGCTGGGAATTGTCTCTCGTTGGTCTGTACTGGGATTGGTCAAGAATCCCGAGCACTGCAACGACTGCAATCGCTGCCTCTTGCGTTGTCAGGGAGGCGACGACCCCGTCGGCGGAGTCCCCTGGCACCAGCCGGAGTGTCACCTGTGTCTCAACTGCGTCGACGAGTGTCCAGAGCAAGGACTGAAGTTCAGACTCTTTCCGGCACAAAAACTCGCTGGAACAAACCTGCAACGACGCAAGGTACTCACGGGTCTAGCCGCTGGAACAGCTCTTGTTCCGCTGATGCGTGCTACACCCGGATTCGCCGCAGAACGTAACGAACGTTTGCTGCGTCCGCCCGGAGCAGTGGACGAAGAATTCTTTCTCTCCCGCTGCATTCGCTGCGGCGAATGCATGAAGGTCTGTCCCAACAACGCGCTCCAACCTGCTTTGACGGAGGCCGGCATCGAGGGACTGTGGACGCCGATCCTGGTTCCACGGATCGGTTATTGCGAAACCAGTTGCGTGCTGTGCTCGCAAGTTTGTCCGACCGGTGCAATCTGGGAGATCACCGCCAAAGAAAAGGCGTGGTCGGTCGACATCAAAAGCACGGCAAAACCGATTCGACTCGGTACTGCATTCTACGACCGTGGACGATGCCTGCCATGGGCGATGGCTACCGATTGCATTGTCTGCGAAGAGTGGTGCCCGACGTCACCAAAAGCCATTTATCTCCGTCCCACGGAAGTGGTGGACATCGAGGGACACGTCAAACAAGTCAAACAACCCTACCTTGATCCCGCTCACTGTGTCGGCTGCGGAGCATGTGAGCACGCGTGCCCGGTCCAGGATCGTCCGGCCGTCTACGTGACCAGCGTCGGTGAAAGCCGTTCACGTTCCAATCAGATTTTGCTGAATCGCAAGAAGGGACAAGCATGATTCGCGATCACTCTCGCCTGGAGTCTTCATGGAAAGCGTTGCCCTGAGCCGCCGGGAAGCCCTCATTCAGTTGCTGCGGGTCGCCGGAGCGGGCGCCGGAGCATCCGGAATTGCACTCTGGCTGAGCAAACATAGCGTGCGTCCTGAAGCTCCGTTGGCTGTCGCCGTGAAGCATGGTCACACCGTGCCTGTAGATTCCTCATTACCTGAAATGGCCATCATCCAAGGGGAAGATCCAGCGTTACTCGCGCGTCAGGCTATCGAGGTACTGGGAGGAATCCGGCGTTTTGTTGCTCGCGGAGATGTTGTCTTAGTCAAGCCCAACATTGGTTGGGACCGGATTCCGGAGCAAGCAGCGAACACCAACCCTGAAGTTGTCGCGGAGATCGTGCGCCAATCCGTGGATGCAGGAGCGAAGCGCGTCGTCGTCACCGATGTCAGTTGCAACGAACCTCGCCGCTGTTTCCAACGATCCGGTATCGCTGAAGCCGCTCAGCGGGCCGGAGCAGAAGTGATTTTGCCCGATCCCACGAAATTTAGAGAAATCGACTTACAGGGAGAGGTGCTGCGTGCCTGGCCGGTCTTCGAGCCGTTCCTCAATGCTGATAAGGTAATTAACGTTCCGATCGCCAAGCATCACGCTCTCACCGGCACGACGCTCGGAATGAAAAACTGGTACGGAATCCTAGGAGGCCAGCGGAATCAATTGCATCAGAGAATCCACGAGAGCCTCGTGGACCTGGCTGATTTCATGCGTCCCACCTTGACCATGATTGATTGTTACCGAGTTCTTCTGCGCAACGGCCCCACCGGCGGAAATCTGGAGGATGTCCTGTTGAAGAAAACCATAGTGGCGTCAACCGATACAGTTGCTGTGGACGCCTACGTAGCGAAAGCTTTCTGGAACATGGAAGTGGATGCCTTGCCTTATCTAAAGCTGGCGGCCAAGCGCGGGTTAGGAATCGTCGAGTTCGAAAAACTGCGAACACAGATCAGAACGTTGTCGTGATTCTGTGTAGGGGCAGCCCATTGCTCCGCGCCGCCGATGCGAGCAAGGCGTTCGCCAGTCGAGCCGAGTTGAAGCTCAGATCAAGCCACCCCATTTCGAGCCGCGGGTCAAGACAGTGATCGGGAAGCGCACGAATTCCACTCACCACGACAAATCGCAAGGAAGGCTGTTCAGCATTCCAGAACATCGAACAGCCTTCCTTTTTCAAACTTCGGAAACCACCCGGTCAAGCTCACTCGTAAGTGAAGTTGAGCTTGTCTACGTACACGGTATACGCAGATTGCTTCGAGTTCCCATCCATCTGGTAGTTAACGGTAATTCCCCACCATCCAGGCGCCGAGAACGGAGCGTAGGTCCGATTCAGCGTGTGAGTCTGTCCGTTAAATGTGATCGATTGATACAGCAACTGATTATTTGAGGTCCGCTGCACTTGAATCGTGAGATGATTCCACGCATTCTCGTTGGGATAACAGGGGATGCCGGTTGACACCCACTTCGCGTGGACGTTGTCCCATACATCCCACTCATTTCCACCGGCAATCCGGCACTCGTGCCCCCATGTGAAACCCATACCGTTGAAGAACTGGTTCACATCGAACTCAAGCGCCTGCGATGCGCCTAAATTGCTGCCATAGAAATAGACATCATAGGTGAAAGTGTGAAGCGTTGGCACCAAGGTGTGGTTCGTGTCGGGCAGTCCTTGCGATGAAAAGTCTCCAATCAAATGGTTGTTCCAAAGAACATCGGAGTAGTCCATGTTCCCTCCGATATTGAACTGCGTCGAGTTGCCGGACATCGATGGTGACTTGATTCCTTGATACATCGCCCATGTGGTGCCAGGACCGTCGGGCGTGCACTTGTCGCAGTCTCCATAATCTGGAGGTTGTTGCGCATAGCCGTTCCAGCCGCCATCGCTGTGGATGTTGTAAAAGGTCTTCCCATTCCCAGAAACGGTGATCTTGATGGGAGTGGTGGCAGCACCTCCGCATCGGTCCCATTCTTCAACCGTCGTGTTGTAAGTCCCGGGGCTGAGGTTCAACGTGGTATTGAGGCTCGCTCCACTGGTTGTGTATGCCAACTGGTAGGGTGCGGTATAGATACCCATCGACGAGACACCCTTTGAACAAGTTGTTGTCGCAGTCGCAACGTAGTGCACGCTAGTGCCGACCGTACTATTGTTTGTCGGTGAAGTGACGTGTACGCCGCTGCCCTGTTGAACAGTGATGTTGACGCTGGCGGTCGACGATCCGCCGCAGTTGTCCCATGCAACGATCACGACGTTGTACTTGGCGGGATTCAGGCTAAGGGTGGCATTGAGCTTGGATCCGCTCGAGGTGTAATCCAGCCAATATGGCGAGGGATAGATCCCCATTGAGCCGACTCCCTTGGAACATGAGGTCGTCGCGCTGGCTACGAAGTTTACGCTTGTACCCACCGTGCTATTGTTCGACGGACTGGACACTGTTACCCCCGCAAACGCGGTAGTCGCGACGGAAAAGAAGACGAAAATTGCCGTTGAGATGTATGCGCGATTCTTCATTTTGACTATTTCTCTCCGGTTGGAAATTTGGTCTGGGACCGGTAAAGCTATACAACTCAGAGGGATACACCGATCAGGCGCGGGAAACCCTCGACTGTACAAGCACCGCTGGGCCACCCAAAAGGACGTTGGGGTGTGAGCGGAAATTTATGAGCGGAGGCCCCAATGTATACAGGCTTTACCCGAGTGTCAAAGGGAAAATTTCGTATCTATAGGAATTCTGCAATCGGTAGGGCTAATACCAGAATTTCGCAGATATAAAAGCCACGAGAGAATTCAATATCGGAATTGAATAGCTAAAGGAATACCCGCCTTGCGAAGGAGTAGCTTAGACGATGTGAAAGGCAAATGGGCCGGGGTTTGGGCCCAGCGAAGAGAGGGACTCTCCTAAGAGGACTCAGTGGCGCTTAAAATACTGCACAGCTCTCTCGTGCGCCTCTGCCGCACTTCGAGTCGCGAACGTTCCAAGATTCTTGCGCTTCCCAGCCTTTGCGCTCTTTTTGCGGGAATAGAGACGATAATGCCCGTTCTTGAGTTTGCGAATCATGGTCGGAATAACGCTGCGTTTGGCGTTGCGAACCTTAGGCTGCCCTTCGAGTGCGACCGGCTTTCACCGCAGCCTCATGACGCGCGGCTGCGCCTCGCTTGCGTGCAGCGGATCTCGCTTGCTTCGACAGCGCGGGCTTCGAGGTTGCAGAGTGCGCTTTCTTCTTGAGGGCTTGACTTGTCGCTCTTGACCGCTTGGTAGACACCTTGTGATGCGAGTCGCTCCGCCCTCGTCGAGAATCGCGCTCTGCTTTTTCCTTAGTCTCTGAAGACACACTGCTGCCGCTTGGCGATGGAAGTTTCACACCCGCCCTCCGGGCTTTAGACAGGCCTATCGCAATGGCCTGCTGAGGCGATGCGGCACCATGCTTTCCCTCGCGGACGTGGTGTATTTCCTCGCGAATGAACTCTCCAGCTTGGGTGCTCGGCGACTTTCCTTCGCGAGCATCTTCTCTGGCGCGCTCGACAGTCTCTGTTTCAGGCATGTGGGCCTTCTCCTCTAACTGAAGAGTAACTCTTTAACTCCTGCAAAGGACATCCAAGAATTTCTGTAATGGCGGTTTGCGGCGACTGTAGCGAGCACCAAGGACTAGCCAAGTCGTCAGTTCGCGAAGAGATTCACTTTATCGAGCCAGACGTCATAGGGTTCCTGCTTGTAGTTGCCGTCCATTTGAAACGCGATATCGATTTCTTCCTGATACCAGTTTGGCTGCGCGGTGTAATAAACATCAACTGAATATTGTTGATCCCCGACACTGACGCTGATGTAGTGCACCTGATTGCCGATGCGTTCCAGATTCCACACCAGATGAATCCATGTGTTAGATGGAAAGTGACGACAAGGGATTGAAATAGGCACCCATATTTCATGGAGCGGATCCCAGATATTCCATTCGTGACTTTGATCGAAATCGCACTGCGTGCCCCATGTCCATCGAGTCCCGCCGAACGCCTGATTCACGTCGAATTCCAGCGATTGAGGGGCGTTCCCGTTGTTAATGTAGAAGTAAAGATCGTAACTGAAGTGGCTGACGCTGTTTCCGCCGCCGATCGGTGTCCAATAGAGCTCGTTGGAATAAGCGTGATTGCCCGCCAGGCTGAACCTGGCCGCTGATCCGTCCAATGATGGCGTCGATTGATGAAGTGACAAGTTTGAAGTAGCGACGCCCAGTCCTGCCGCACAGGTCGATCCGGCAATCACCGCTGAGCATGAGACCCAGTCCGGGTGATCCTGGAGATTTGGCGCTCCTGGCTCTTGCCCGATCACATTCACCTGCATTGATGTGGTGGCAACATAACCCGCAGTATCTTCCGCCACGACCTCGACGGTATGTTGCCCGTTCGGCATCCAGATCAACTGATTGAGCGTGGTATTGGGTGAATAGAGGACCGCAAGACCGTCAACGTATAGGCGCACGGTATAGATCGGGTCCGGAGGCGTAGCGATTGCGAGGATTGGGACCGGAGAGTTTACGCTCGCTCCGTTTGCTGGACTGGTGATTGACAAAGGAAAACCGCAGAGTGCGGCCGCTGGAGGCTCGGGGGCAGGTGGCACGATCGATGTGTTTGCAGGGGCCGTCGGAGTCGTTGGGCAATTGGCGACATTCTTCGGCAGACCTTGGCAGCCTGTTAGCGCGGCCAAAATCATTCCCAACGATATGCAGTTCATAACAAGGCTGACGTGCTGGCCTCTAATGTTCCGCACCATGTTTCGTATTTCTCCCTGAAAGCTTCGAAGTTTGGAAGACCTGCATCTGGAGCGGTCAGGAATGCAGTCCAACATGAAATATCTGTTTTCGATTCGTCGCGGCGCAGTTGTTTAATTGGCGGTCAGGGTCACCTTGTCGAGCCAGACATTGTAGGGTTCTTCTCTGTAATTGCCGTCCATCTGAAATGCGACATCGATCTCCTCTAAGGTCCAATCGGCCTGGTTATCGAAATACGTGTCGACGTTGTACGTCTGATCGCCAACCGTGAGGCTTATGTAGTGGACCTGGTTTCCAACTCTCTCCACACTCCAAACCAAATGAATCCATGTATTCGCTGGAAATGGCTTGCAGTCGTAAATCGTAGGAGTCCAACCGTTGACATCGTCCCAGATGTCCCACTTTCCCGATGCGTTGAAATTGCACTCCGAGCCCCAGACCCAACGATTCCCTCCAAACGTCTGATTGATATCGAACTCAAGGGCCTGCGCAGCGTTCGGATTATCGATGTAGAAGTAAAGATCGTAAGTAAAGTGGCTGACGCTGTTTCCGCCGGCGACAGCATTGAAGTACAAGATATTGCAGTAGGCGGGAGGGCTTGTGCAGTTGGACCACGGCCCACCCATACTGAATTGCGCGGATTTGCCGTCCATCGCAGGATTGGAGACGTTCGGCGTCATCGTGGACTGAGGTGTACCGAATCCAGCAGCACAGATTTGGCCATCGCGTCCCGAACCCGGCGGAAACAGAGCACCACACGATTGCCACCCGGGCATGCTTTGAATAGAACTGATCGCAGTCTGAGCCTGGGAAGTCACAGTGATCTTCAGGATGGTGGCAGAAATGTATCCTTTGTTGTCCTCGGCCATGACCTCAAGTGTGTGTTGGCCGGGAGCAATGAAAAGTTGAGTGTTAATCGAGTTGGTGAATGTGAAGTAGACCGCAAGCTGATCGACATATACCCGCATAAAAAAGATCGGGTTCTTCGGCGAGGCCGATGCAACCAAAGTTGCAGGCGATGTAACCGTTCCGCCGTCGGCCGGGCTAGCGACTGTTAGGGGAAAGTCGTTCGAACCATTTGGATCGGGTGGAGTGCAAGTCGAGGTCGGCGGGGAACAGGCAGGTGGAGCTGGGTAGGGGCTGCTGTTCGGCGCCCATGTGATTGCAATAGGCGGAGTCGAGGGATAGAACGGCTGCGAA
The DNA here is from genome assembly GCA_035264195.1 of Candidatus Sulfotelmatobacter sp. Taxonomy (GTDB): domain Bacteria; phylum Acidobacteriota; class Terriglobia; order Terriglobales; family Acidobacteriaceae; genus Sulfotelmatobacter. The sequence continues at coordinate 91,656 of DATFQQ010000335.1, forward strand.
GGCGGAGGAGTTGTTGCAGTCGTGTTTTGCATATTGGAGGTCCCACAGGCAGAAGAAGCGACCACAATAGCGATCGCTATCACCAGCGAAAAGAGAGCAATTTGGGGCGTGACATTCTGGGCGGCAACAAACGCACTCATCTCGGACACACCTCGACACACGCAATACGGAAGACAGGTCACAAATGAGCGGGGAGAAACCAGGCAACCGCAGGATCAGTTCACGACCGTTCGTTTAATTTAGTGACATTCTGATGCGCCGAAAATACCGCGACTACCTTAAATGCGCGGGAGCGAGTCCCTGAATTAAGCCGAGCCCCCGATTTAGTCCTAGATCTGTTGCGTTGCTGATGGCCCAATCCTCGATGTGAGTGGTAAACTACATCCTGCGCATAATCTGCTTTTGAATGCTTTTCACCTCCCGGAGAGGTGGCAGAGTGGCCGAATGCGGCGGTTTGCTAAACCGTTGTACGGGCTAACACCTGTACCGAGGGTTCGAATCCCTCCCTCTCCGCCATATCTTTTGTTATCAATTAGTTGTAAACTGTGATACCTGCCGAGATACCGAGTTGAATCGGAGGTAGTCCCAGTGGCCAACACTCAATCCCGCGAAGTCAATCTCACCAAACGTGTCCAAACCCCGCGCGGAACGCGGTATTGCCGCGTCGTTCTGGGTTCAAACGGCCGAATCCGTCCCGACGTCGTCGTCGTAAACGGCCGACCGGAGCGCCATTCTGAAGGATCCTACTACCTGGAGTGGCGCGAGAAAGGCAGGCGCGTCCGCTTGTCTGTCGGCAATGACGCCCAGGATGCTGCCGCCCGTCGTCAGCGGAAAGAGGCCGAATTGCGTGCGCTGAATAATGGCGTTCCCATAATGCCAGAGCCCGGCGATGGACACCGCTCGGTGGCTGCGGCTATAGCTGATTTCCTGGAAGAAACAGAACTAACGAAGAAACCGAAGACATTGGCTGCGTATACGACGGCTCTTAACTACTTCACTGAGTCTTGCCGCAAGCTCTACCTGGATGAGATCGAACGCTACGATCTGCTCAAGTTCGCCAGCTTCTTACGGGACGAGAAGAAGCAGTCGCCTCGATCCGTCTACAACAAATTCGAGACCGTGATGGCCTTTCTGAAGGCGAACGGCATCCGTGGACTGGTTGGCAAGAACGACTGGCCCCGCTACACCGAGGAAGAGCCGGAGATGTACGAACAGGAAGAACTGGACAAGCTGTTCAACGCCTGCAACGAACAGGAGCGGCTCTGGTACGAATTTTTTCTGATGACAGGGATGAGAGAACAGGAAGTGATGTACACGTATTGGTCCGACGTGACCTTCGCCGCAGGCACGGTTCGTGTCAGCCACAAACCAGATCGGAACTGGACACCGAAGGCGTACAAGGAGCGTGAGATCCCGATCCCGGCGAAGCTGGCGAAAAAGTTGAAGGCTTGGAAGGCGAAAGCAGACAAGAACTGTGGACTCGTATTTCCGACCTCCGGGTGCAATCCGAAGCTGGATTTCCTCGACTGCCTGAAGACTTGTGCCGAGCGTGCGGAGCTCGATAAGGACAACTTTTGGCTGCACAAGTTCCGTTCGACTTTTGCAACCCGTTGCCTATGGGCGGGCGTCGACCTTCGGACGGTACAGCAGTGGCTGGGCCATAGTGACATAGAATCGACGATGCGATATTTGAAGCCATCCCGAAGCGAAAAGGTCCGAGAGAAGGTGAACGAGATCTTCGGATAGCAATGTCAACGAGTGAAGTCACAAGTTATGTCAACTGTCATCGCCGACCGTCCCGGCGTCGTGGAAAAGCGAGAACATCCTCAGTTGATCTTCGACCGAGCGGGGAATCTATACGGTACCGCGCTCGGCGCGCACCTCGACAGAACAGGAATTTCGACAGGTTCGGGATTCTTGACGAAACCAAGCCGTGCTAGCCTGGAGCCGAAGTGGGTTATAAGACACTACTCCTGCCGGATGCTCCTCTACTTTGGATTCGAACCATCCGCGGCGACTGTGCCAAGGCCACTTGCGTAGCTGCAAAGCGAGCCATACCAAATGTGATGCCGTAGTGCCCGCTCGTCCGATAGAGCGAAGCGTCTGCAGCGAACCCCGGTACCTAGATAGTTGCACCTCCTGCTTCTAGCTCAATAGGGGAAGTCTTGGCATATGTACTCACAGCCCGACCCCGGCCAACATTGCCACCAGCAATGGTGGCCGTCAAAATACTGCGGAACTACCCCCCCCACGTCGACCCTTGCATTAGTCACTTCTATTATTTTTCGATATTGCCGCCCTCCCTGACGAACGGCCAGTTCTGCTGTGAATTCAGGGATCTTCATCGCAACCTCCTTGGGAATTCTCTCAGTATTCGTTTGATGTTCCTAGTAGAACACCGCTCATTCAAAGCTCGTATTTTCACATGTAGTCTCACACAAGAGAACCGACCTCTCGGAAGTTCATACTTGTCTCCTCTCCGCCAACCGAGTTTTCGGCTCACCGGTCGTAGCGCGAAGAACAGCTTGGCGGAAAACTCCTCGGTGACGTCAACCGGTCGATTAGTTGTCGAACCGGTGCAATCTGCAAAAAGCAAGACTTCCATAAGAATCATCCCAGCGGGCTTAGCGCCATTACCATCCCGAATGGTACGGGATAACCCCATTTCAATTATCCTCGCTTCCCGATATCAGAGCCCGCAGTAGTGATTCATGCAATAGCCACTTCCTTGTGCACCCCGCCGGCGATACGAAATCACACCAAAATAAACAGGGGAATCCTTCGTTGTGCACTCGTGAGGTGTCGGCTGTGTGCGGGCCCGTTGTATCAGACGCCCGGCGGACAACACTGTGCCGCAATCGTGACAATACGTTTCGCCGAAGACTCGATTCCGAATCCTGCATATGGAGGAGCCCTTCGGAAGCCGATGTCGCGCTTCAGCGCTATATCCGGGCAAACCGTATTTCTGACCTCCTAATCTCTGTATTTCTGCTCAACACACACAGCTCATCGCTTGTAATACGATGACAGCTTTGTCACCAGGACCGGAAACTCACGCATCGCCTCAACAGCTGGAATTTCGGCGAACGCGAATCACCTCAGAGCTGCATCCGTTCCTGAGCCGGTGAGTCCATCATTTCGGCCGGCGTACCGCCCCAGGCGGCAACGGCACAGCCGAATCCCGAACAATGGCCATCAGACGCACAAGCAGCCACGGCCCCCACAGAGGCACATGCCGCCCGCTTCTATGCAAAGTCGGCAGGAAATCGCCGGCTGGACCACATTTGTCGGGGACGATTGCGGCGCGAAGCTGGCCGCTGCGCCTATTGGGTTACGCTCATCCGATCTGTATAGTGATGCCTCAGCCGTAAATCCCGGGGTGTTCATGATCTCCTCCATTCATTTTTTCGAGTTCATCGTTCGTAGTACGGGAAAGCTTGGTCACACGGAACGGGACTCCTTGTCCTCCTATCCACAGAACCTACTTCCCTAAGCACCGCCTCCGCGGGTAAATCATGGGGTGTTCATTGGATTCTCCTTCTGTTGAATTATCGGTCGTAGTATGGCGACAGCTTGGTCACCAGGAACGGGAACGCGTCCGTTACGTCAACGCGACAAAAAACCTTCTCTGTTACGTCAGTGTTGCGGTTCGTGTAAGAGAAAACAACGTCGACGATGTTGCGCGGGCCGCTCAACGCCGAGCGCAGGACCTCCACGGCAGTGAGCGAGGAGTTGCGAGCGAAGGCATCGGCGACGCTGCTGTAGATGGCCTGATAGCGCACCGCTAGATAATTCAACGCGCGGGTCTCATCGGTGGCACCGGCGTTGTCGGCCATTTGCATGATGCGGTCAAACAACTCTTCTGCCGCAAGAGCGAACTCCTTGGCCGACGTCTTTTCAGGTTTGGGAATCGCCTTGATCAGCGTGTCGCGGTCGAAAGAGTAAATCTGGTCAAAGATCACGATGGGAACCATCAGGCCATTGCAGATCTCGGCTGGAGCAATGGGTCCGCGGATCCCAATGACGCAATCCAGATCCATCGGACTGGGATTGGCGCGAAGTGCTTCGACGAGCAGATCGAGGTCGGCGGGGTCGTGTGGGATCAGAATGTAGGTCTCAAGACCCTCGATGGTCATGACCCAACATAATTGCCGGACCAGGTAGCGGTTCTGCCGTTGAGAAAGAACCTTCTGAACCGCTTGACGGTCCGTCAAACCCGCCGCCTCGGCCCGACCAGTAGCTTGGGCGAATTCCTTTTCCACCGAGGGCCGCGGGAAGCGGGCTTCGATCCTGCCAATGGCATAGATATAGTTCGGGGTGACGCTTGCACCGCCGTTGTTGGCCTGTACCGTGCCGCAAGTCGCACAGGCTTGTGGTTCGATCATCCGGGCGTGACGCCTTACGGACGGTGTGACGATCGCGGGCACTTCACCGCTGACACCAGGTGCGTTTACGGTTTGCTCTGGAACTTCAGTCCGAGTTTGATCCATGGCAATACTCCTTGGAAACAGGATTAGTCTCCGGAAGTTATCGCAAGAACGTCATCCAACGATTCAGGGCTGCAGCCCGCCTTTCGCAGCCTCCGCAGGACCTGATCCCCACGGAGGAGGTAGCCCGTTTGATGACGTCTCCCAGGCCGATCTCATGCTCAACGAGAAAGCCCGGGAGGTGAATGCGATGCTGCGGATGTTCCGGTTTCATCGCCTTAACGTCTTGTTTCTTGTTGCCTTTCAGTTTCATGCCCTCGCCGCCGAAATGACCTCGTAGGCTCCCGCTGCGTCTAATAGCGGCGGAACCACTGTATTTCGCCGCATGCCACCGGCATACAACACCGCCGACTTGATCTGCGCAGCCGTGGCCGAGGGAAATTCCGACCACAAAAGCGCAATGGTTCCGGTCACGAAGGGTGCTGCGGCGCTCGTCCCTCCGAAGCTGCGCGGATGACCGTCGCTGCCGAGACTGCTAATCGCCTCGGCCGGAGCGCGGAGGCCACGCCGTCCGATTGAGCTTCCAAAGTTCGATTCAGAAAGAGGCCGCCCATTCAGGTCGCAGCCCGCGACCGGGATGACCCAGGGGTGACGCGTGATGGCCGAACTTCCCAGCGTGCCCTGATTGCCGGCTGCAACGACGGTGATTGCGCCGCGCGCCGCCGCGAAGTCCAGCGCTTCCTGCAGCTTCTGCACACCGGCCGACGTCGGTTGAAACAAAGCCGCGCTCAGATTTATTACCCGAGCGCCGGCTTGGACGGTCTCGCGAATGGCGGAAGCGAGCTCCAGCGGAGTGGCGCCTGGCATGTCGCCGTTGGTGGCATTACTCTCGGGAAATATCGTACGCAGCAGAAGTGTGCAACCGGGACAAATGGCCGGCGCCGACGAGCCGCGCCTCGCGGACAGGATGCCGGCTACAAACGTTCCATGCTGACACGCGAAGCTCTCGGTCATGGTGCACGCACCCGCGGCTCCCCCGCTCATGTGAATCTTGCTCGCGGCGAGATCCGGATGGTCCATAGCGACCGGCCCATCGATCAAGCCAATCACGACATCCGACACCCCACTCGATCGCTGCATAAGAAGATCCAACTTAACCAGGCGAATTGGTTCGTTCGACAAGGCGGGAACCTCGGATGTGTAGATCCTCACCCGCAACGAAATGTCTGGAGCCTCAAATAGCGAGGCGAATCATCTAAGCGAGCGATTTCAAGTTTCGATCAGGCCAGAATTTGAATTGCAGAAGAAAAGCCGACGCGAGAGGGTCGGGCTAAATGGCGCAAAAGCCGGTACAAAACTAGCGCTGTGCTTTTGCTTTGTCAATAAAAATAAGAGCGCTTTTGCCGACTTATTCATTGTCAATGCCGCGAAGCCGATGTTGATCCGGTCAAGATAAGCGACGATGTAGAGAAGAAAGAGGAACGGAATGATCCTGATCCGTACCTTGTGAATCGTCCTTGTTTCGACGGAGGCCAGGGCGATTGCCAGTCCGCAGTTCATGTGCACGCTACTACGCTGGGTTATTTGGCGTACTGACGCGAGCGTAAGGAGCTACACGGCTTGTGGGTCGAGTGGATTCCTGCAGAGAAAAGGTGCTGCGGTGCTGTTTAGCCATGATTGCCTCCTGGGTAGTGGACTTTGGTTAGCCGCGTTGGTGTTTGACACACCGACGCGGCGAGCTGACCACAGCACGAACCGGGCGCGGCAACGTGCCGCGAGCTAGCGAACACACCCGGGCTTGCCACTCCACATCCCACTCCTGCATCCTGGCGCCCTTTTCCGTCCTTGTTGTCAATCAGTGTAGATCGCCTAGCTGGACCCGTTCCACTTCACTAGGACTTGGTTATTCGATAGGATGGCTGCCGCCGTGAGATTCCCGCTGTTTCCGGTGATCTCAGTAACGATTCCGCCTGCTGTGCCGAAAGCATGGTTCTGGGTGCCGGCGCTGGAATTCTGAAAGACCACCGTCGAAAAAACCGGTAGGATCGTCGAAATACCTTCCACGATCCATTCTGCAGACGCACCGATGTTGGTGACATTATTCGGCGGCGTGATGCCGATACTGGTTGCCTGATTGGTTGTTTTATTCAACATGGAACAAAAACCGTGGTCGGGCTGGGGCGCACAAACCAGCACCGTAATATAGTCGCCCGGATTGATCGGAAAGTTGGTTACCTGGATTGGTGGCAAAGGAAACCATTCTGTCCATACCCAGTTAAGGGTATTGTTTCCGGTAACGGTGGCAGCAGTACCCGCCTGCAAAACCTGGCCATTGGTATATCCGTCGATTCCCACCCAGAAGCCCACGGTTTGGCCCCCAGCCGGTTCATTGGGAATGGGCGTTACGTTGGGAATAAACCACTCGCCATACACGGTGTTTACCGGTTCGGGAGGGTTGAAGTTCAAAGTGGAGACCAGAACAACATCACCTGCCCAGCCGCTTGGGCTGAAGTCATTGCTATCAATCTTTTTATTGAGTACCGGCCTTTTACGTTTGATCATTACACGGTCGATGGCTACTTCCGCCTTAATAAACCTAGGCTTTGTAGCAAAGGCCCTGTCCCAGATGGCCCGTAGGTGGGGTTCTCGTGCCACGTCTGGCCGACGCGGGATTCCATGCTTCCGCAGCAACCGGTCTTCTGCCTTGTTGGGATCGAAGCCCTCCGGGGGTGCCTCGAAGGCAGTTACGTGCTTCAACGCTTCTTCGTCAGAGATTTTCAGCATTTCTTCGTCCTCCTTTTCTCGGTGTTAATCACGGTCGATTTACGATTGCTCATCACCCGATCAACGGCCAGTATCGGTTTTTTGAATTCAGGGTTGGAGGCGCGAGATTTGTGCAGCAGGTGTTTTACGAGAACAGGAAGATCTGCATCAGCATCGGGCTTGGATGAAGGAGGAAGTTCGTTGCCAGGGGTGTAATGCTTCAGCGCTCTTTCATCGGTCATTTTGTTCTTCTTAGTCATTGCAGTAACTCATCTCAGGGTGCTCAATTTTCTTGAATAACGCTTTGAACGTCCTCGTGTTGTCATCGTCAGTCCTGCTTCGCTCTTCATAGCCAGACAAGGGGCAAGAAGCTCTCGACTCTGTGTTCCCTACCGGTGTCGGCAAAGATTTTTCGATGAGAGTAGCTATGTTAAAGCTGCCCTCCCGGCCTGCTTGATTTACTTCGATCAGCGAAATAAATCGGTCCACCGTCATTTCTTGAATTGAGTTGCCACCTACCAAGATCCGGCTTTTCTTTGCGATTGGATCGGGGTACTCACGTCGTGAATTCGAAACACTCACGATGGACTGGCATTCCCGGTTAAAAGGTTCCTGAAAGCTCGCGGAGCAGGCCAACGCGACTTCTTTGCCCACCACACGTTCGAGTAGCTCCCGTAAGAAGAACCAGGCGCCGCTCTCGCTATGAATAGATTCAGCCGAGACGACGGCCTTTTTAGCCAATGAATCTATGTGCGAATATTGTGTCCTGAAACTAGCGTCAACATACCAATCTGAGCAGCAGTACTTTTCGTGTATCAGACCAGTGTATGCTATGAAAAAAGCGCCCGTACACAGCCCCGCTATTTCGGAGCCGGCCCGATACTGCTCTTGGATCCAGGGAATAAACACAGAATTGTTCTTGATGGCTTCAGCAATATTGCCAGCCATCGCCGGTATGATGGCCAGCTCGGTCGCGAAAACCTCCGACAGCGTAAGGTCCGGCCTTAGTACGAAATGTCCACCGTACAAATCGGCGGTACTGGCGCTGCCAACCAAATGCAGCTCAAAAGCCGCCCCCCTGCCTCCTTCCGCTGAATGGTGATTCGCCAAGTCGAATATCTTGAACAGACCCACAACGCTGTTTAGCAAGACGCTGCTATGCGGCACCAAAATCGAGACATGGGTCATAAGCTAATGCCTCTTTGTGACCCGAAATTCCGGGCATCATACACCCAAAATCCCCGGTGATTGTCGGCCATAGCTTCGGCGGGTTTCTCGCCTGTTACACATAGGGAGCAATGATCCAATGTCAGCGCTATTGATCATGCTCGCAGCGCCGGAGGCATCTTCTTGGAATCGACAGTACATACACGGCCTGTTAAAAACTTCGAACCAATGACACTCTTTCGCTCGGCTCGACCAAATCAGCTCCAAACTGGAGTAGGCTTCACTTCCTTGTGGCTTTGCGCGCCCTTCTCTTCTTTGTAATTCGCCTCGCTACTCTTTTGGCTGCCGATGCTCGGTGCGCTCGTCGCTGACGCTGTCTTTGAAGATGTTGCGTCCAGGCGGCCGTGCGCATTTGGATGTAGTCGCTTATCGCGGCACTCGTCGACAAATCTGGAGGTGTGTGCTGGTCGTAGGTACCTTTCTCATTTCGTATCGGGAGAGCAGTAACCTTTGACGCATGAATTCGGTCGATGACTGATGGCTCAGAAGTGTTCGGATGAATGGAATCTGAAACAGGAATCGGAACGCCGTTCAGCGGATCATCAGTTCGTGGAGTAGCCAACGTTAGGACGTCGCCGAGATCTGGAGCGGATGCATCTCTGGCGGTAAGCGAGTTGACACCCCAGCGGAGTTCGATTGTTTTCAACACTGAGGTGTGGTCAATGGTGCCGCTCTGTGCCCGAAATACCGTACCGGGAGCAATCCGCGGAGAAATCAGGAGCGCCGGAATGCGAACACCGAACCTTGTAAAATCGAAGCCCCACTCTCCCGAGGAATCATCAGGCGGTATTGCTCCCGAGGGAGGAGGGACGTGGTCGTAGTTGCCACCGTGCTCGTCATAGGTAATGATGAGTAACGTGTCATTCCAACCTGGGCCGTTCCGGACGGCATAATAGAGGTCGTGAATTAACTTCTCACCGAGCGAGACGTCATAATTTGGATGCTGACTATTCCCGTTCGCTCCAAAGTCGGGTTCCATAAACGAATAAGCGGGCAGCGTTCCATTTGCAGCTCTCTCCTGGAAATCGCGGAAATGGCCGAAATGACTCTCGTCAGCGCTTTGCGTATCCGGAAAATCGAGTCTCGTAAGTGGATCGCGGTTGTAACCGTAGATCGCCCAGTCAATATTGGCATCCGACAATCTTCCAAAGATACTGGGGCAGGTAAAAACCTTGACCTTATTGTCCAGGTGCCCCTGCGATGTACCCGCGGCAGCAAAGGCACGGTTCGGAATGGTCTGTGTTGGTGCAGAAGCAAACCAATGATCACAGACAGCAAACCCCTTCGCCAATCCAGACATGATTGGAAGCATTTGGGGAGTGTACATCCCCATAATCTCAGAGGGCTGCGTGTCCGGTAAGGTGTCCTTGTAACCCTTTTGCTGGTCAGAGGCGATTGCGGCCTTGAAATTCAAGACGAAGCCCTGATTGTTGGGCACCGCACCCGGTGCTGGATCATCTGTAGAAAACAATTGGTAGTTGGTGTTAAAGAAACCCTCACCGGGATCAGCTCCCGGCATTAGGTATGGGTGAGGAGCGTTTTCATCGATCTTGTAAACACTGATCTCATTGCCTAAGTCATCAAGATTCCATTCATTGCCAGTAAGTCCCTCGTAAGGCTGATTATTTGGAGCCTGATTGCTTGTGTCTGAATATAAGAATCCCAGCATCTGATCAAACGATCTGTTCTCAAGCATGAGTTGTACAACGTAGTTGACTGCCGAGAGCTGGTTCGCCATTACGAGTCTCCTTTGGACTTTTGGACCTTCACCATCCCTGAGACTCCCGGAATAGACATCCGCATCTTCATGAAAGTGTGCGCCATCCCACAACACCCGCCGGGCCCTTTTTAAACAGCTGGACCAATCTAGGCGCGGCGGAAGAGCCTGGTATTCAAAAGAGGCGAGGCGTCTCTGGAATCGATGACCTGAACAGGATGCGAACTCGAGAACTGATAGTGGAGGCCGGTAACCTGCCCCTTCACTCGAATCGGAGAACTCTGTAAGTAGCGAATACTCGTCCCTTTGAGGTTAAATACCCCCGTTGCTATGTGCTGGGCAGACCTTTGAACCGAAAGATGGGAGATCGTAACCGCGGGGCGGTTTGGCTCAAACGGTCGAGGAGCCGCGTAAACAGCGTGAGTTCCGCGACTAGTCGAGTTGACCCTTGGTACCGCAAAGTGCGGGCTTCCCTTCATTGCTGATCGCTTCTGACCGCAGCACATGAGCCACATCTCCTTCTGAAGCTCCCGAGTCGGATTGAATGATGACCGGCTTGTAACCTAGCCGCTCAAGCAAACACGCGCCACCGGAGATGGCTAACCAGCAGGCCAACCACTCAAGAGGCCTGCGCGAGACAAACAAGGCTGCCGGAGCGGCCATCCACAGGCTAAAGCAATTAAAACAATCGATCAGCTTGCCAGCCAGACTCTCACCTAACAAAGTACGAAAACGAACAATAATGTCGGCGGGTCCGTCCTCGTTAACGAGCAGATGCGTGACCCGCCACGTTGCCAGAACCGCTACAACCAAGCGCAAATCCAAACTCCACTCCATACGGTTACGTGAAGAACCTAACCCAACCGAGTCGGGCAAGGAGGGGGACACGGCTGAGTCAACGCAAAGGCAGCCGCGGCCTGGCAATCGTATTGCGACAGTCGATCGTAGCCGTCAGTCGCTCGCGCAGCCGAGTAGAGCACAACCGCGAAAGCTCCCTGGGTGCACGGTGACCCTACTGGCGGGGTCAGAAGCGCGCCGGCTGTGTTATTAAAAACTGCTGGAGTGCCGGGCGATCCCGAACTCGTATTCGTGGGTGGTGGTGAGGGTGGTATCTCCGCCACGATTCCGCTAATCCCCAGAGAAACTGTCAGGCTCCAATCAAGGAAATTGTTGGGGTGAAAGGCGACGTAGGAAATCGCAACGTTGTCACTCGCGTTGTTGTACTGCAGGATACCGCAAGGGTCGGTGTCCGTCGAGTTAACCGGCGTCGCCACCTTGGGTATCTCGGCCGTGCAGACATTGTTGTCGACGAAGATTCTGAAAATCAAGCGGCCCTGGTCGGTGATATTCGGGGTCTGCGCAAAGTCAAATGCGTTCGGCGGTCCGCCCACTTGCGGGAAAATGAAACCGAAGTTTCCGGGAGGGGGCTGTGGGCCTGGCTGGTCGTCGAGCGTCGACGGCCCGAAAACATTGTTGCACGGGACGAAATTACCACCGCTGTCGAATATTTCTAGGATCAGCGTGCACATACCAGTACGCGCCGTGGTGCCGCTGCAGGATGCGGTGTTGACGCCGCTGCGAGTTGGTGGTGCACTCTCGGTGGTATCGAAATAGGCATAGGGCCGGTCAAGCGGATCCACTATGTCCACCCATAAGACGTTCGGATCGGGGATCTCGAACAGGTTACTGTTGGGACCTACAGTTTTTGGCCCCAGCGGATACGCGTCCACAAAGAACGGCGGAATGAAGCTGGTCTGGAACCGATGGGTGACGGGGGTGTTAATTACTTTGGGTGGATTCGGATCTCCGTCGAACTGGTACAACCAGCGGTAATACATAATGTTGTTGGCTCGCAGATCCGGATGAAACAGCATCTGCAAAGACAGAGTGCCTCCGAAAGGCCTTGGCCCGGTCGAACCTGGAAGAAGACCGGTGCCGACCAGCGTCTCCAAGCCGTCGATTCCGTTCAGAGGCTCGTTGCCGATCGCCGTTGGCCACACATAGAGGGAATTTGGGCCGGGCCCTGTCGTCGACAGACAGGCGATGGCACGAGGATCGGTGACAGTGATATCGACGCTCTGGGTCCCGTCGTAATCGTAATACGTGCTGCATGCGATCTGGGGGTCGTAGATCTCGGTGTCTAGTCCGTTAATATTCTGGACTACCTCAAAATAGAGATCCGGGAAGTCAGCGGGACACCAGAAGCAGATTTCTGCGCTAAACGTTCCGTCAGACTGAATGGGAACCTCTGTGAGCTCCTGCCAACAGAAGAGGTAGTCGGGAATCAGTTCGCACCAGAACGGAAACAAAATGAATTTGTTTGCAACGATGAACTGCTTCAATGCCGTTCCTTGTAAAGCGCCGAGTGTTGCCGCCACGTCGGACAGTGATACCGATGAGGCGCCGCTGCGGACACTCGCAAGCGCGGTGGCCGTAGAGCTTGCCTGTGTCGCGAGGTTTCTGGGCTGCAACTTTTTGGAAAGCTGCTGATTTGCGACCTGACTGACCGCGGAAGACGACAGCTTGAGTTTGTCTATGAGCCTAGCCCTCAGGTAACTCAGATCTATGACGGTGAAACTGTCAAGCGTGCAGCCAAGATCAACCTGGAAGATCTGTACCGTTCCCGAACAAATTGGACTCGCGCTGCCATTGGTCGATTGTTTTGATACGGTACCGTGCACGTTGATGCAAGTGGGGAACCAGCAAATCCAGAGATTCGGATTCACTACGACCACTACAGAGTCTGGCCCTTGGGGCACGAAGTCTTGACTCAGGGCATTGGCCTTTCCGAGTTGAGTCGCGAGGTTAGGGGGTGCGTCCTTTTCTTTCAGCGGGAAATCAGGCCCAACCGTAACTCGATACGCTTGATTTGCTGCTACTTCGAAGTGAACGGGGTCTGCACCGGCAAGTTGAGACTGAATCAACCGACCCGATCGATCGAATAGGTAGGCTCGCGTAGCGGGCAGGGCCTGTCCTTCGCTTTGGCCCTGCAATGCAACTCTAACGGTGATAGTTCTCTTGTCGCCCGCAGCGGATTTTGCAGCCATTTCGCTCACCATTCCCTTCGCTAACACTTGTTTCGTTGCCCGTGCTGCGCCAACCAATTGGCAACACAGAACCAAAATCAATTTGCTAGTAATGCACGGGGCGATTGTTGGCGTCTGTGCGGTAACACACATACCGGGAGAATTTACAATGGCAAACGGTTAGGAGACTTCACAAGACATAACTAGCACAAAGGACGGTGCCTCTGTGACTCAGCGTACAGACGCCGTGTCGCACTTCTGTTACAAGACCTAGTCATCCACCTTGAGGTCTCTGTGACTCTTGATCTGGGGCAAGCTCCGGTCATCCTTGTGATTGAGGATGTGGAAGAGGTGCGCGATGCGATCGAACGACTGCTCCTCGTAAGCGGCTACCGGGTAAGCACTGCCAGAGACGAAGAAGAAGCCATTCTTAAGGCTCGATTGCGGTCACCCAATCTAATCCTCCTGAATTTGGGCCTCGATGACATTCAAACTTCCGAAATTGGGAGACGCATTCGCCAGAACTCGGGACTGAGCGAACGCGTCCCCGTCGTCGTGTTTTGTGTCGCAACGCTTGCGGAAGGTGCCGAGGCAGAGGTTGGCGCCAATGTTTATACGACTAGGCCGGATAACTTCGATCAGCTGCGAACGTTGCTCAGCCGGCTCGTTCGAAGGCAGCCGAGGACCTACTGACTTGTAGAAGTCGTTTCGCGTCGTAGAGCCGCTTACGTTCGTCTTCGACGATGCGGTAACACTCACAAACGCTCGACTCGAGCCTTAGGCGATCCAAGATTCTGATGTGACCGCGGTAGTAATGGATTAGGCCCAAGTCCTGAAGACGGCCGGCAGCAACCGTCACACTCTCGCGCCGGCCTCCCAACATGTGAGCGATCAACTCTTGAGTCATCAGCAGCTCGAAGCAACCGGTCCGATCATGGCACATCAGCAGCCATCGGCACAGGCGCTGCTCGACGGAATGGAGGCGGTTGCAGACCGCAGTCAGTGAAATCTGCGTGATCAGAGCCTGTGTGTATCGCAGCAGGACGCGCTGCAACACGGCACTTCGCTCAAATTCCTCAAGCAAGACGTGCGCTGGCACTTTGTATGCCTCTCCGGCGACTGTAACTACCGCACGGCTGCAGCTCGTATCTCCTCCAAGGAAAATCGGAGTGCCAACGACGCCATCATTACCCACAACAGCTGTCTCCGCGGCAGTGCCATTCTCCATAGTGTAAAGAAGCGACGCGATGGAATTCGTTAGAAAATATCCATACCCGGCTCGCTGACCGGCCTCCACAATGACCTCACCCAAAGAGAACGTGACACGCTGGAGGTGAACGAACAGTCTTTCAAGCTCCGGACACAGAAGTGCACGCAAGAGTTGGTTTTGCGCCGGATTGGGGGATGACATGGCCGCCAGCATGGGTATTCCCCGTCTGTACTGGGCGGTTGCACTAATCGTGAGTGCAAGTTGTGCAGATCGTGAGGTAAATCAATGCCCCAAAAAGGTAGACGATCCGCTAGTGCTGAGTTTCATACGCCGGATTAACCGAGACGAATACAAGTACGGCGGTACGCAGCAGATGTTTCATCTTCTGCCTCCGGGTGTTAAGTTTCTTCCTGTGGGCTCGTATATCGGCGTTACATCGCCGGGATGGGGGGCGTTGCGAATTCTCCGACCAACTCGTCCGGCTGTCAATAGTTAAGTTGAGTTTGTTACGAAATCAGAACAACAAGGCTCGTTGCCAATTTGTCCGTCGCGCCAGTCGGTAGCGCCCGCCAGGAGCCGATTATGGCATGGAACGAAAAACGCGGGACTGTTTCCCCGAAAGGCAGCCCCGCTGATGGGAAGTTGTTGTTGTCGCCTCCCATTCAGCTGTGACTCTAAAGTGAAATGCGAAATTTGCGAATCGCCCGAAGGTGGAAATGCATGGCCTGAAGATGCCGGGGGATGCTGATATCCCGATCTTTCGCCACTAACTAAAGGAGACCCCGCTATCCTCTCAGCCCATGGGGCTAAACCTGTTGATATTTCTTAACCTTGTACCACTCTTAACGAAAGTAAAATTCGCCCTCCCCCGGAGGTGGTGCAATGTGATGTTGATATTTTGCGTTAGGTGCTACAGGTTGCTCGGTCCATCGACTCCCGTTTACGAAGAAATCTACAAAAATGAGCCGGTGTGTTTGACATGCCGAAAGGAAGGCGGCGAGCATTCCCGCCGCAATCGAAAGAAGTTAAGCTTGTCGAATTGGAGAAGCTCGCTCTCGTTATGCCAAGGGCCGAAGAGTGGCGGAAGTGGACATCTTATTTCGATAGGGACTTCTGAACAGCTTCATTCCAGCCTTGAAAAAGTTAGGGTGCAATTTGTATTGGCCATATGCGGCGTCGATGTTGAATCTTGAGGCTAGGCCACGGAACAAGAAGAAGTAACGACTTCCCATGCTCCGCCGCAGCCGTGGTGCAGCTCAACACTGAGCCGGAATCGACGCGAACAGGTCATACATCCAAAGATGTGAACGATGCGGCCACTTGGCGATCGTCTTGGTGGAAGGGTTCCCTGAAGCGAACGTGTTCCGCTCACCTCTTGAAGCGTGCCTTGCTCCATTATTGCAAGAATCTGACGGGCGAGATCACGGTACTCGCTTAGCGAGTTCACCCGCTTTCTCTCTAGGAATCCATCGCATCGGGCACACATCGTAACAACCTCACAGCGCGCATTGGTTTGGCCCGCGAGCTTTAACAGAACAAAATCTAGTTGACACTGCCGACATTGTAAGAGATCAGGATTTAACGCCAACCGTCGCTGCAGGTGGTATCCTTGCGACTCCATCCCGCCGAGAATGAACAGGTTTCGACACTGGACATTGCGAATTCTCGCGCAGTTGCAACTTGCATTTTATTGAGGGCTTCGGTGTCCTCGGTTCACGCAACGGGCCAAGCCTCACACACGAAGCCATGCGAACCTCTTAGTTCTGATCCAAGTCGTAAACAGACACTTCACTGTTGGGAAAAGAATTCCTTCGACGTACCTGAAGGTATTCTCGGACGGTACGATTGAATGTCACACAATAGACAAGAGCGAAGCAGTCGCCGCAAACAAAACTCAAATAGACGCAAACCAACTTGTTTAGGTTACCCCTTTACTCGCTGACCCAAGTTTGAGCGATTTAGGGCGAGACTACGCGCTACATCGCTTCTTCATCGATTCTTGGATGCGGTGGGACATCACCATAAATCGATCCTCACTACCTCCACAGAATGTAACGCTCGCGTTCGCCGGTGGGCGGGACGGTTCAAGACTTCCCGACGGACCAAAGAGATTAGGGTGCCAAATTCTAGAACGTCGCCGGCGAGCTTAGGGAGAAGATCAGGTGTTTTACAAACCCGCCTGCCCTCTGTGGTCGAAAGCGGATCTTTCTTTTAGTTTTGGCGAGCCTCAGGACCGAGCGCAACACTCGGCGGTGGCGCGCCGCCCGGTTCTTCCTGATTCTCACTCCGTCGCGCCCGTGCGACCTGTGTGTATATAGAGAGACGTTCCAGCATTTCCGCAGCTTGGCTAGACACCGGCGAATTCGCCAGACCCATGCTGTAGCCCACCTCGAGGAGCTTGCGAACGATCCCAAATTCCCGCCGTTTGATATTCAGTCGCAGGACGATTGTGAGAAGCAAGCCTGCAACAGCATCACGCTCGGCGTCTTTGAGTTTGTAAAGCTCATCGAGCCAGTGCGCCCTATGAGCGCCAGCGTCGAAGAAGGCGAGAATCTTATTAGCACTGCCATCTATCGCACCACTCGTGGGGATCTGCGCTGGCGGAGTTCTTTCTGGTTGTAGCGCAGCTGCGCTTAGCAGCCCCATGACGTAGGCTGTGTGATACGCTGTGGCGAGCAGATACTTGGTGCGGTCGTCACCTTGTAGTTCGCTGAGGCGTTGCAGGCGCGTGTTGGGCGCCGGCAGGAAACCGGCCTTGTCCTCAACCCCGGCTAGAACGCGGAACCCGAACGCTGCAGCTGCGCTCCAGGACTTGCAGGTCAGCGGCCAAGCCAACAGCACTTCTCCGCCGAGGTCGTAGTCCTGTTCTTCAAGGCAGCGTGCCAACGCTGCTTCTGCCTCCGCCAAGATGACGGATCTGCTGCGCGGTAGACGTCGTGGCTGGACGTTGAAGTCCGTAACGTATACAAGGGCATGCGTAAAAGCGTAGATATCCTCGCGACTGCCGTTCAAAAGGTCCATGCTTCGATTCAGGACTGAGTTCGACGCCGATGTTCGAGTGAGTTTCCGCGACCTCGAGGCCGAAGGATTCCAATTGCTTCTCACCCACTCCTGCTCGAGCATGCGATACGGAACCCTCTCGCACCCGTCCTTAGCTTGCGAGTCGGCGCTTTGCTGAAGTAATTGATCGAACGCAGCATCCTGATAACCGAGCCGCGAGAGAAACACGTGTGCTTGCGCGTAGTCCCATGCTAGCGCGGGCTGCAAGCAGACCCCGAGAAGCATGCGTTCGCTCCGGGCATGAGGAATCAGCATCTGGGCTAGGGTTTTAATGCGCGCTTTAACTGTGTCGTGGCTGGCGGCACTGGAAGCCGCAAAAAGCAGAAGCGCAGTCTCGGAAATCAGCTTTTCGGGTCGCAGGTTGTTGCCCGGATCGGCAGAATCGATATAACCATTCAACGCGAGCCGTTCCACAACCTGCTTCGCGATATCGAGAGCATGGCAGAGGCGCCACTCAAGGTCCTGTTGGTTCCATTCGGGTTCCGTCACAACGCTGGACCGTTTTTTGGTCATCCATGTCATGCTCCCGCCTGATTGGACGCGGCTCTTTATTATTTCTGCAACTCCCCGGTAGCACCGCGTAGCGCACCAAGGTTCTCTACGCCAGGCAAGCCGGGGTTGACGACCAAAATTCGGATAAACCCTCTCATCGTTCCACACCAACCTTCCCAAGGCTCGTCCGCCAACGCCAATGACGGTCCAATTTCGGCGAAGGTCTTTCCGATGGCTGAGAAATCCACAACTTTAGCGTCGAGTAGTCTCTTGACGATTTCTTGGTGGTTCACTCGATTTGACATTCTTTACCTCTTTCTTTCTATCCTTCGTCTGAAGATCTTTCTACCTTCGTCTGAAGAAGCGTACGTAGCATACACTCCGATTTCTCTCACGGCAATGGCCGGGCATTTCTACCAAACTCATCCGGGCGGAGGTCTGCTCCGCAAATGCCGAAACGAACACAAATAATGGATCCGCTGAAGTCCAGCAGACCCTATATCGGTACCGACATCGATGCAAGAATTTCACACCGTTTGCCCATTCTGGTGGCCGCACTGCCAGCAGAAGGCTTCTTTCGCGCATCGCGGCCAACGCTGATCAACGTGAGCGCATAGAGAAAGTACATCCATTCTCGAAGAGTTTCACTCATCTTGTGGAGATAAAGAAAACGGCCCAACGATTTTCGCCATTTGTCGCTGGGCCGGTATCGTTTTGGTTGCTTAGCCAGCCGCAGTCTACTCCCAAAACCGGAGAACGCAATCGCCCTGAAGGTACGAATACCTAAGGCGAATGTGCGCTGTCTGTGCGCTGCGGCGATTTCCCCTTACGTTCTCAATTGGTCGCGCTGAACAACTATTCCCTAGCCATTGCTCAACCGCTTCGTTACCAGCTCACAGAAATAATGCGCATGCTCAATTCCGCGAAAATCTCTGCGATTCATCAAGGTTCTGCAGAGTGGGCATATGTGTCCCTCGGGGTCTTTTCATCTGATTCCTGCTCACTTTGAAACATTGCAATCCTTCGACGACATTCAGTCATTAAGCACGAAGATCACGGAGTCCGTCCTTTTCATGGGGTTCGCACCGCTGATCTTTTCCGGCGCTGGGAGAGGCGTTCTACGCCAAAGGCAACCCAACGCCAGTGCTTGATGTTAAAGGCAGGAGTCACAATTCCGTCGCCGACGTGAATGAGTGTAAAGGCAATTTTTCGCCAACTGATATTCTGTCAGGCCTTCTGCATCCAGCGAAGCCCACTCATTCACAGTTTGTGCAAATGAGTGGGTTTGCCGAGAGACTGGTTTTAGGTTGAGGTTCGTTATTTGAGTTTCACGGTGAAAATATCATCGGAAAACTGCGCATTTTGGCCGAAGCCTGTCACTAACAAATTACCGGATGGATCGATGACCGCGTCAGTCGCGGAGTCTTGCGGCAAAATCGAAGAGGAAAACAGAATCTTGCCCGTGGAACTCAATTTGGTGATCTCAAAGTCAAAGCCCGCAACCAAGGCGTTACCCGCCGAATCAGAGACGATTATTCCGGTAGCGGGAATTTGCGTCACCCACACGGCCTTTCCCGTGGGATGGACTTTCGTGGCGGAGACGAAACCTGGCGTGCCGAAGCTACTGGTAGCGCCGGTAAGCAGGATGTCTCCTGCCGGGTCGATGGCCACCGAAGATCCCCCGGCTCCATTTCCCTGCAACGTGAACTGAAGCACACCGGTCGCGTTGTATTTCACGGTGAAAGGTGTAGCTACGCCCTCGGGAGGATTGGTCATCCCCGTTGCATAGACGTTTCCTCGGGCATCGATAGCGAAGCCGCCAGGAATCAGCGAATTATGTGGAACGCTGGAATCCTTTGCCCACAAAACATCGCCGTCTGGGTTTAGCTTAGCGACAGTCATGTTATTGGTGAGAATTCGAGGATTGTTGCTGGTCGTGCCAAATACGATTGGGTTTTCAGAGGGATCGAGTTGAATATCGCGCACTTTGCTGTCTTGGCCCGCAGCGCCCGTGTGTCGCTGCTCCCAGAGCACTTTCCCGGTATTCGAGTATTTGACCACAAGCCAATTCAGAACAGGTCCGACGCCATCGCTTCCACCCGCATTGCCGTTACCGGCAACATAGATGTTGCCTGATGGATCGACCGCCAGGGCAATCGGCTCGTGGTCAAAGCGAGCGATCCAGCGTTGCGCTCCGGCAGAGGTGAAGCTTACTACGACTCCACCAAGACTCGTGGTGCCAACGGAGTAAATGTTGTTTTGCTTATCGACCTTCACGGAGTGTGCTGCGCCTCCAAACTCTCCGGGCAAGAGCTTGTAGCGGAATGTTCCCAATAGCGTTCCGACCGAGCTGTATTTGAGAACCGCGAAACCCGAGACATTTGCGGTGGAGTTGAGCGCGGCGGAGATGTAGAAGTTTCCGGCGGCATCGACTGTCATCCGACCCGGACGGTCGTCACCTCCGTCGCTGAAATGAAAGATGGTTTTGGTCAACGCGGTTTGGGAGAGTGCGGGACTTTGATCCGCGGCCGTCCCGGTTTGCGCGATGCCTGCGGACGCGAGCACCAGCAAAACGGCAAGTGTGAACGACGGAGCGAAAACTGACGCAAACTTACGGCAAGTCATTTAGAGCATCCTTGAAAGTGAGATTGGGCAACGCAGTGCGGGTCTGTGAACCTTCAACAGCCCTTCGTTGGCTGCTCTGCCTCGACACGAGCACTTAGATTCGTGGCTTCACGTTTCGTATTCGGACGGCTTGTCATTTGATCGTCAAGAAATTGCTTGATTTTCGTCATGACGGAACGCACTCAACCGCTGGCAGCCGAAATGCGGCGGGTTAACAAAGGGAGATTATTGTCCTGGATCCCCGCTGCAAAGTGCTCACACATAAATGTTCAAGTTTCGCTGCCATGACGAAATGGCCGAGGCTTTCTAGGTGAACGTTGTCTGGAACTGGACGATGAGTGTAATGGGGATTTTTCGACAGCACTGGAGCTTTCGACATAAAATCCTGCTGTGGCAAGAATATGGAAAGAGAAGTTCGATTCAGTGAAGGGCGGGTTGCCAGACTCTTTGCCTGATGTCCTTGACCCCATCAAGCGACATTGGAGTGCGCCAACTGTCCTTTCTCACCATGTTGTTTTCGTCTCGGTCTGCTCCTTCACTTTCCGATTCGATACCAAAGAACAGCTGGATAGAGTTCTCCGCTATTACGAGCAGAAAATTGTTCCAAGCAGCCGACAACCTGAATCGGTTTGGGGGCTCCGAGGAGGCGACCACGGTGAAGCGGAGCGATGGTTCGAGAGACTGCCTCTATTCTTGCGTGAGGAACCCAAACGCCTCAAGGTCATCAAGGCTTTGCAGGATGCGCGCAAGATGTTTGAGGACTGACCTGCCTGGGCGATGGTGAGTGTAATCAGGATTTTTCAACAATTGACAAACGCTTGAAGCAGAATGGACTCGATACCTCACAAGACGGATACTTGTACAGACCAATCGTGAACTTCTTTAATACCAACAGAGTTTCTGGCCCACGCTCTCGAAATGATGGCAAGTCATGGCATCGTCTGTGGTCCCTCGTTTCTGTCTTGGCGTTCTGCATCGTCTTTTTCGGCTATCGTGCGGAAGTTGAGCACGATTCAGCGAGCAGACAACA
>DATFQQ010000336.1:0-36305 GCA_035264195.1 Candidatus Sulfotelmatobacter sp.
GGCGAGGCTGTGATTTATCCCTCGGCCAACCAGTTTATTGCCCGCTGGATTCCGGTGAGTGAGCGTGGCATCGCCAATGGCTGGATCTTTGCGGGAGTCGGGGCGGGAGCTGGTCTGACACCTCCTCTCATTACATACCTGATGGTGCACTACGGTTGGCGTTCGTCGTTCTGGGTATGTGCGTTGATCGGGTTCGTGGCGGGAGCGATCTGGTATCTGACGGCACGCGACACACCTCGGGAGCATAGGTCCATTTCGGCAGAAGAGCTTGCCACCATTGAATCTGGCCTCACACTTGTCGCGCGCAATGGCGCGGGACCGCAGCAGACAAAGCAACTGCTTTCGTGGAAACGCGTACTGCGGAATAAGGAAGTCTGCGCCCTGACCGTCAGTTATTTCTGCTATGGCTATGTCGCATGGATTTTCTTCAGCTGGTTTTATCGATACCTGGCGAAGGTTCGCGGACTCGACCTGAAGGCGAGCGCCTTTTACTCGATGCTGCCGTTTCTTGGCATGCTGGTGTGTTGCCTGGTGGGTGGAGTTGCGAACGACCGATTGACGCGCCGATACGGACCGCGGGTTGGCCGTTGCGCTGTTGCAGTCGTTGCAATTGCGCTTGCGGGAGTGTTTCTGGTTTTCGGAGCGCGAGTGGAGAGTGCGAGACTCGCTAGCGTAGTGCTCGCTGGTGGTGCAGGGGCACTATATTTGTCGCAAAGTTCGTTCTGGTCCGTCACCGCCGATATCGCAGGAGCATCCTCGGGATCGGTGTCGGGGCTGATGAACATGGGAAATCAGATAGGGGCGGCCATTACGGCGTCTTTGACTCCGTGGATTGCGTCGCATTTCGGATGGAACGCGTCGTTTTTTGTGGCGGCGGGGCTGTGCATAGTGGGCGCCGCGAGCTGGCTGGTGGTCGATCCGACGAAGAGTTTGACCGCAACTTACGCAGAGACTGAACCGGAAACGAACCTTACCGCAGCTCGATCCGGTCAGGTCTAGGTAGGGATGTTTCGACTCCGCTGGAGTTCCGCTTGGCTACACTCCGGCTCCGCTCAACATGACAGGGTTCTGGGTACACGGAAGAGGTCACACTATTTCGTGAACGACTCTAGACTGTGGCTCGGCCGTCTTTCGCTAGAGTGTTCTGCAAGGCTGGCGCCAGGAGCGAGGCGGAGGCTTGATCAAGGTAGATTGTCGCGTTGGGATGCAGGCGGAGAATTGATGCGGGGACTATCGGGCTGATCTCCGCTTCCACTGAAGCTTTGACCGCGTGGGCCTTTCGCTTATCTGGTACGACCGCGAGGATTTCTTTCGCTTTGAGGATCTGACGAGCCGACATCGACATCGCATGCTTTGGAACTTGTGAAATGTTGGAGAACCACGCTTCGCCAACCTGCTGTTGGCGACAGGCTTCATCGAGCGTAACGATGATGTACGGTTCCTCAGTTTCGAAGTCAGCGGGCGGATCGTTGAATGCGATGTGAGCGTTTTCTCCGATTCCAAGGAAGGCGATATCAATTGGAGCTGAAGCCAGTTCCCTTCCCACTTCGCGCAGTACTTTCGCCGGATCGGCGGCGTCGCCTTCGAGCAGGTGATAGCGCTTGATCCCAGTCTTCGAGACCAGTTGTTCCATCAGCATTTTGCGAAAGCTGCCCGGATGGGTGATCGGGAGTCCGATGTACTCGTCGAGATGAAAGGCTTCTACCTTGGACCAATCGATGCCGGGCTGTTTAGTGAGCGCATCCAGAAATTCCAACTGGGACGCCGCAGTGGCAGCGATGATGCGGGCTTGTCCTCGATCGGCGATGGCTCGCCGGACGGCGGTTGCGGCTTGGTCGGCCGCTGCTTTTCCTAATGACACTTTGTCGTCAAACATTCTCAGGAGCATAGGTAAATCCGAGTAACGGAGATCGAAGACGGCAAATTATACAAAACGATCAATCGGGATTGAGACCCGTGCCCGCGGGAGTTTTATCCGGTGAAAACATCTGAGCACAGTCATAGCGGGAGTATCAGAGTTGTTGTATGACTCTGTTGCGGTCGGAACAATCGGATCGAATACTAATATGAGAAAACTTGGCAGAGTCATCCACGCAGTCATTTCACTTCTGGCACTTATCGCGGTCTCGGCATTTGCGCAGACAGTGACCGTCAACGCCACTCCGGGACACGAGGTGAACCGCTTTCGTCCGCTTTATGCACTGGGGTCTACAGTCGACCGCGTGCCCAGCAATGCGACCGATGTTTTCTTTCATCCAGATCAGATCAAGAAAGTCTTGTCCGCGGGATGGGGAGTCATCAGTTACAGGCAAAACACTGATCTGTTCGTACAGGCATGGCATTGGAATCCCAAAGGAGCGTGGAGCGATCCGGCTGGGAAGGGATATTTCACCGGTGATGCAAATCCGACGAAGGAAATGATTCGGCACTCGTACGGATACTCGCTGCCGCATCGGGGATTCACGCGGAATGGCGGATCGGAATTCGATGGCTACTCGCGGCTCGACGATGGAGATGTTGAGACTTACTGGAAGAGTAATCCCTATCTCGCGAAAGAATTCACGGGAGAGGATGACTCACTGCATCCGCAGTGGGTGGTGATTGCGCTAGATAAGAAAGAGGATGTGAATGCCATTCGCATTCGTTGGGCTGAACCCTATGCTCGCGAGTTTCAGGTGCAGTATTGGGTTGGGGACGGCGATGCCATGGACGAGCAGGACAAGGGAGAATGGAAGACATTCCCATCTGGAAGCGTTGGCGATGCGAAGGGTGGCGATTCAACTCTGAATCTCGCGGCGTCGCCGGTTAGTACGAAGTTTGTCCGCGTGGTGATGACTCAATCGTCGAACACCTGCGACACGCATGGATCAGCGGATCACCGGAACTGCGTCGGGTACGCGATCCGCGAGTTGTACCTCGGAACGGCGGATGAGAAGGGCGAGTTTAGAGATCTGATACGGCACTCGCCGGATCAGAAGCAGACGTTGACATTGTGTTCTTCAGTCGATCCGTGGCACCAGCCTTCGGACCTTTATGTTGCGCCAGATCGAATGGAATCGGGCGATCAACCGGGGTTCGATCTTTTTTTCACCAGCGGAATCACGCGCGGACTGCCGGCCATTGTGCCTGTGGCAATGCTCTACAGCACGCCCGAGGACGCAGCGGCACAGATGACATACATCAAGAAGCGCGGATATCCGGTGATGTATATCGAGATGGGAGAGGAAGCGGACGGGCAATACATGCTGCCCGAAGATAACGCGGCTCTGTATCTGCAATTTGCCGAAGCGCTGCACCGGGTAGATCCGCAATTCAAACTGGGCGGGCCATCTTTTCAAGGAGTCACGGAAGACATCAAGTCCTGGCCTGACGCGCTGGGGAGGACGTCATGGTTTGGGCGCTTTCTTGATTACCTGAAAACGCACGGGAGAATACAGGATCTAGCCTTCATGTCGTTTGAGCATTATCCATATGACGGTTGCGAGACGCCCTGGGAGAACCTATATCAGGAACCTGAACTGATCACCCACATCATGAAGGTTTGGCGGGACGACGGATTGCCGCCCGGAACTCCACTGCTCGATACCGAAACGAATGCGCATGGAGGCGAAGCCTCTGTTGACATCTTTGGTGCGCTTTGGCTGGCCGATTCTTTTGGCGGGTTCCTCAGCGCAGGAGGGCAGTCGACCCATTACTATCACGACCTTTCGTATTCGCCACCGCACCCGGCCTGCGCGAACAGCTGGGGGACCTACCACCTATTTATGGTCGATGAGCACTACGCGATTCAGCAGCCGACGTCACAGTACTTCGCCGCGCAGATGATCACTCAGGAATGGGCCCAACCCATCGACAAAGAGAATGTTCAATACCTGGCCTCGAGTGATGTGAGGGATGACCAAGGTCACACGTTGGTAACTGCCTATGCACTGCACCGTCCGGACGGGCAGTGGTCGCTGATGCTTATTAATAAGGATCACGACAAAGCACATCCAGTGCGAGTTTTGTTTCAGAACAGCCGCGATAGTAAGAATGCTTTTTATATCGACAAAGTGGCAGAGATTACGTTTGGCAAGGAGCAATACCAGTGGCATCCGGACCGAAAGAAGGGCCATGCGGAACCGGATGGCCCGCCGAAATCGCTGGTGGTTGATGGTGGGGAGGCTGCAGTCTACAGTCTTCCGGCTGCCTCGGTGACAGTGCTGCGAGGACGTCTGCACTAAGGCGACCAGCACGTTCCCGCAAGAGGTCAGGCGAAGGTGGATATTGGCAGTTTGTTCGGGTTTCGTAACGCAAACGAATCTTCCGTTCATATTGTGCTGATGTCGGGGAAAATGGCCTCAACACGAGGGGGAGAAGGAGTGGCTCCGGACGACTGCCCGAACTGCGGCGGTTCTGGATATGTGGCGAAGCCTGTGGACTTGAACGGTAAGTCCGAAGGAGTCGCATTTATCCGGATTAAATGTCCCGCCTGCGGGGGCACTGGCCGGAAGCGCCCAATCTCACCTACTACCGCGGGCTGACCGCACGGCCTGCGGTGCTTGCGAAAACGTACGGTCACCGGGCCGTCATTCTTCCCGTCCAACGGTCGACGGCCCGGCCCGGACGTTCCCGCTTCAAGATTTATCCCCTTCGAACGCTCTCAGGGGTAGTCCACATGCCCGCGTGCAACTGTCATGTCGAGCTGAGCGAAATCCTGCCGACAGTCGCTCTAAAATAGGGATGCTTCGACTCCGCCGGAGTTCCGCTTCGCTGTACTCCGGCCCCGCTCAGCATGACATTGTTCTGTGTGGACTAGAAGAAAGGTCGCACTTCCAAAGGCACCTCTAGGCGATTCCGGCAGTTTTTGAGCGCGTGCGTCGGACGGGAGATGTGGTTTCGACGCGGTTGCGCCCGTTTTCCTTGGCGCGATACAGAGCCTTATCCGCCGCTTTCAAGACAGACTCAGTATCAGAACTCTCGGTCGAGGTGGCAACACCGATGCTTACAGTGACCGAGAGGGCATCGTTGCTTTTCTCTTCCGCAAGCTGACGAATGATGTGGCCTCTCTTAGTCCGTGCTCGAGCGCGTTCATTGCGGCGATCGGGTCCACGAGGCGCCTGCCGCCGATCATTACCGCGCACGCGGAACTCTGCGGATTCGACCTTTCTGCGCAGGCCCTCAAGGTGCTCGACGACGTCACTCGTGTTCTTACCTGGAAAGAGAATCATGAACTCTTCGCCACCGCAACGGTAGGCCTCGCCTCCTCCGGTGACACGGGCAAGCTTCCCTGCAACGAGGCGTAATACCTGATCGCCCGTGTCGTGACCGTAGGTGTCGTTGAATCGCTTGAAGTGATCGATATCGACGACGGCAATCGAATACGGGTCTTTGAGGCGAAGTAGAGCGTCATTGAAAGCGCGGCGCGAAGGTAGGGTGGTTAGCTCATCGTGGTAGGCAAGCAGGTAAGAGTTTTCAACGATTGAGACGGCTAGAATACAGGCCGCCGCGGCCCAATAAAGCGTTGAGGTGCGTGGCATCTCGGTCGATCGCAAGGCGAGAGCGATGCTGCACAGGGACCAGAACAGGGCGCTTTCCACCGGCTTGCGCGTCAACAGGAATCGCAGCAAGAGCAGGGCTGCCGCCGCGATGATGACGACGATGGCATAGCGAGCGATGGGAACCGGGTCGCCAAAATGGCGGGCGTGGACCAACGGCGAAGGCCTTCCGGATGATCCCCAGAAAACCGCGACGGTCAAGGATTGGACAAAGAGCAGCAAGCCAACGGGTGCCAGCGATTCCGCGGTAAGGCCGCGTTCGTGCATCAGAGCGATCAAGATGAAGTTGATGGGTATCAGAACGGCAACCGCCTGGATGGTTGTTGGCAAGTAGGGCTGTCCTGCCACAAACGAGGCAGCCTGCTGGGCGAGGAACAGAACCAGTAAAGCAAGAAATGTGCGGCTCGAATGAAATCTCCAGGCAAGAAGCATCCCACCCACAAGGGCGCAATAGTAAAGGAAGCTCAGTGCGGGCAAAGCCAGAGTGAACCATCCGGAATTGGCGAGCGCCACGACCCCGAACAGCAGAATTCCTCCTGGTACCAGGAGGGCTTTTGCTGCGGCCCGATTTAGAACGCGTATGGACATACACGAATCAGGAAACGATCCATCATTAATTATCGCTGCTATTGAGCGGCGAAGCGTATTGGCGGCTCGGGTTCAGGGATCCAGAAGGAGGAGCCGAGGGAGTTCAGGTTTGGTGCCGTGACCCATTTTGGCAACCGCATACCTTTGTTCCTGCTTAGATTTGGCTGCAGTTGAGCCGTTTCTTACTAGACTGGGCTGTTCGAATTAAGGACGGTTCACTTTTGATGAAGTCAGTGGCCGAGGTATTTCACCATCGAGCCATCGGGGTGATCATGACTGGCATGGGTTCCGACGGAGCAGAAGGCATGTCCGCTATCTTCCGTAGTGGCGGTCTAACCATCGGGCAAGACGAATCGACTTGTACAGTGTTCGGTATGCCCAGAATCTGTTCCGAACTGGGTGTTCTGGCTCGAGTGGCCCCCCTCTTCGATATACCCAGACAAATCATTCAAGCGACGCAACGCCGCAAACCAGCCTAAAGGTGCTACCGGAATTTTTACGATTCTGGAGATAAATCGATGTTGGCTATTTTGGGAAAGTCAAGACCGTATTGTAAGGATCAAGAACGATCTTACGGGTTCCGACAGGGGCAGAGAGACGGAATGTGGACTCTGATCCGTCGGCAAACACTCGTCCTAACAGAAGCGGCTGTCTGCCTGAAGTAAGTGCATATACGGGTGCAGAGGTTACCAAATCGTTGGGCGCATCTTTCTGCAGAATCGTGCCGGTCACAGATACTCCGCCAGTCCGGGCAGTGAACTTGACGGACTTCAGCTCCAGTTTGGGCAATGCAGTGCCGTTGACCCAACCATCCAGAAACCAGTCCAGCGATTGTTTGCCCTCGTAACGAAGCGATGGAGGCAGTTCTTCCGCGAAGACCTGGAGCAACTCTGCAGTGCTGATGGGTTTTCCCTGATACCGTTGCCGCACAGCATGCAACGCTCGCATGAACGGCTCGTCTGGGCTATCTGCCGATCGTCTGTTTCGTTGCGGGTCGGCATCATCCAGCATGGTGCGCAGCATGTGGAATAGCCAGGTTCCACGACCATAGCTGATTGCTTCATATCCGCCCGGGAAGCGGGATGAGAGAAGGCGGGTACCGAGCGTGACCGGCCCGGCATCCATCGGGGTCATCCCGTCCTTATTTTTTTCGACCAGATCTTGACGGTAGGAATCCATAACCTGCCGGAAGCCGGCCGGGTCCCGGTCCTGCAGGATCATGAGCGCACAATAATTCGACAATCCCTCGGAGAACCACTGGTCTCGGTAACTACTCCATGAAACGAGGTCTCCCCACCATTGGTGCGCAGTTTCGTGTGCAGGGACCGACTGCGAGAGAAGACTCTGGACTGGGGCGAAATGAAGTTGTTCTCGTTGTTGGTCATCCAGAAAGGCGTAAGAAGAAAGGAAGACGAGGCCCGGCCAACCCTGGCTCTCCCGTCCGGGCATCTGAGTTAGAGCCAGCTGACTATATGGAAAGGGACCAAATCGGTCTGCGAAATACCGGATTGCAAGGGCTGCAGATTCTCCGACTACCACCTCATGCTGGACCGGCGAAGGACGGGCAGGGACGATGACCTGCGGCGGACGCCGAGCTATGTCAAGATGTGGGGGTTCAATCTGTATCGGAGCGGTTGGAAAATCTTTTTCTACGCCGACGGTAGCGTACGTCTCCACCGTTACCTCCCCGGCTTTCGCTAGGGCCTTCCGGTATTTGCCCAGATTGAATCCTGCCAAAGGAATGGGCCGCTCGGAAATCCAGCGCGACCGCTGGTCGTCATCTCCGGCTGAACTTTCGGCGGCGACCTGTGCCGGTTTTCCCGTGGCGATGAGGGTCCATTCGCGAGGATAGGAGAATTGGAGATCGAAGTTCGCCATCTCCAAGCCCCGATTGGGATACCACGTTCCGCGAGCTCCAACATAAAGCAAGCCGCTACCCGCTTCGGCCAGAACTTCTCCGCTGTATATGAACTCCAGTTCGAACTTATGTCCTGCTCGAGCGGGCTGCGGCAGGATTACAGCTACCACGTCGTTCCCCTGGCGGGAGAGCTCCGTTCCTTCCAACGCCGGATTGTGGATGTACTCCACCGGCTGGCCATCGAGTTTTACGCTCTCAATCTGCAGAAAGCGCGAAAGCTCGAACAACAAGGTCCGAGCTCCTCCGGCTCCAACGTCACATTGCAGCAGCGCTTTCGCACGGATCTCCTTAGGAGGCAAGACTTGAGTGGAAATTCTGTAGCTACGAACGGCAATGCTGTGTGCCGGAACATTTTCGCTCTGCGGCTGCGCGGTGTGGCTGGTGCCGGTACGCGGTGCAGGTTGAGTGGGAGAGAATGAAGCCCAGACATCGTAGTAAGTCTCTCCATCCTCAGCCGGTTTGGCCTGTCCCACCATTACTTGTTCCGCCGCAGTCGAGTCGAAATACACGTCGAAAACACTCAGCTTGGTGCCCTGTAGTCTGGCGTGCAAGAAGCGATCTGGCCGACTTTCGACCGGCGGCGCGCCGTTTGGCACCGTGCCATCAGAAGCTGGAAGCATGTGGCTGAGTGACACCAACAGCCGCATTGCGTCGACTCCAGCCAAGTTTTTAGCCGTGGGCGCCGCGTGATTGAGAAACTCCTGCGCGTTCTCCCCACCACGCAGATCAGGCTGCAGCTCTGTCATCACATCGTCATTAAATCGAAAGTAAGCGGTCGCAAATCTTTCCTCCAGAATTGCCATGCCGGTGAACAGGCTCATCGATTTGCGCTCAACTTCACTCGGAGGGATCAACAGAATCTCGCCTTCGCCTTCGAAGAACGCTCCGGTTATTTTGCCGAAGACATCCTGCGTAAAAGCGATGGTTCCGTCTTCGAGGCTGATGTGGATAGAAGGACGATCTAGCGAAGCACCCCTGACTTGATAGACACGCGACGGATCAAGCCCCACTTGGCCCAATTGCAGGTAGAGGGATTCCGCGGGTTTCGCAGACAGACTATCTGCCCCGTAGGCGCGAGGGAGTATGAACGCTAAAACACAAAGTCCGGCGACCCACGATGTCCGGCAGATGTCTAGTACCTTCGTCACGTGGTTTCTAGTTCCCCCATTGTTAGAATGCGCCTGAATGCGCCTGCCTGTCACCTTCCTGGGCCTCTGTTTGACGTCACTCTTGACGAGCGCGAGGGCAGATACCATTCATCTTAAGAATGGACGTACCATACTTGCCGACCACGTCAGGGAGAACGGCAGCCGTTACGAGTATGAAGTTGGGGATGACACCTATGCCATCCCGAAGTCTTCGGTCGACCGCATCGAGGCAGGAGGCATGCCCGCGCATTCGGTCGGAGGTGGGAAAGCTGCTGATCTGCCGGGTTTTACGCCGAATAACAGCCTTGCGAATGAGGGCGACTTAGTCGGCAAAGTCATTAAGGAAGGAAAGGTAGATCCCGAGGGGCTAGCCAGCCTTGAGGGCAAAGGGAATGCCGAGCTGAGCGCAACGGCAGATTTCATCGCGGGCAAATTCGAATTCGATCACGGAAATATCGCGCAAGCAAAACAGCATTTTGATAACGCTCTCCGGTTCCAGCCCGACAATTCCACGATTCTTATTTATTACGCTGCAGTCCTCGTGCGCTCGGGGAATGCGAGCCAGGCAGTCTCCTACGCCCAAAGGGCGGTCCGCGCTGCTCCGGAATCTCCTGACGCGCAAACGATGCTGGGCTATGCACTATTTGCTTCTGATCACACCAAGGAAGCGATCACGGTGTGGAAGCACTCGCTTGAACTTAGACCAGATCCCGCTGTGCAACAGTTCCTCGCCCGGGCTCAGCGCGAGCAAAACGTTGAATCGGAATTCTCGCAAGGCGAGAGTCAGCATTTTACCCTTCACTACGAGGGCAAACAAACATCCGAAGGGCTGCGCAGCCAGATCCTTGCCGCGCTCGAGTCGGACTACGACGACTTGGTCAGGGACCTCGGCACTCCCCCCCACGACAATATTCTCGTGACGCTCTATACCGAGCAGGCTTTTTTTGATGTCACGCACGCGCCGAGCTGGTCCGGCGCAATGAACGACGGAAAGCTGCGAATTCCCATAAGTGGTCTCACTTCGATGACCTCGGAACTCGCACACGTTCTCAAGCATGAACTCGCTCATTCGTTTATCACGCAGCTTTCAGCAGGTCGCTGCCCTCCCTGGCTGCACGAAGGGATTGCGCAATATCTTGAGCCGAAAAGCCTAGGTGGTGACGGGCATCAACTTGCCCTGCTCTTTCAAGCCCAAAAGGATATACCGCTGAACGCATTGGAAGGCAGCTTCCTGCAGTTCTCGGGAGGGCAAGCCTACCTTGCCTATGCTGAATCACTTGCTGCTGTCTCGTTTATCGTCGACTCATACGGAATCAGTGACGTGCAACGCATCCTTCAGCGCATTAGTCAGGGGACTTCGACGGAAGCGGCTCTTCGCGCGACGATCCATTCCGACTATGGCCAACTCGAGTCAGACTTGGCCAGATACCTTGGAGATAAGTACGGCAACTAGAAATGCGATAAGAACTGCGCCAGGAACGGTTATTATCGTTTGCTCGTCTGCGACGCATGTGCTAGTTTCCCCGGTGGGGTTTTATGTTGCTCTCACGTTTTCATTCGTCGGGCTCCGCCTCCGTCGCCACCGTGGAACCCGTGCCTACAGTGTTTCCGAAGATCGACGGCGCTGACATCGCGGCCGTGTTCACCGGAAAGCGCGTAGCCGGAGATTTCTACGACTCGATCCGGGCCAGCTCCGAAAGAGTGTTGATTGGGTTAATGGACGTCGCCGGTCGCCGTGAAGACAACCGGCCCATTCTGATTCATGCACAGGAGATTTTCCGAACGGTTGGGGCGCAGCTGTTCTCGGGTTCTGACATTAACGAATCGGACGCAATGACGGAGCTTTGTCTCAAACTTAACCGGGGACTCATTGATCTCTGCTGCGGGGTGCACTCCTGCCCCGTGTTCATTGCCTGCTACCACGAGAAGTTCGGAACACTTTGCTACACCAATGCCGGACATACCCCTGCGTTACTCCGTGACCACGGCGGCGTCGCGGAACTCAGCTCAACGGGCTTGCCGTTGGGCCTTTTTTCGCACGCCACCTGCGAAGCACCCACCGTGGCTCTTGAGAAAGGCGCGGCCTTATTGTTGGTTTCTCGCGGCTTAGTCGAGTGCGAGGGGCACGCGAACGGATCGGGCGATACATTTGGTCTTGATCGAATCAAGCAGGCTCTACAAAGCCTACCTGTCGAAAACGCAAATACAGTTTGTTCCTCTGTCCTCGACGCGGCTTCTGAATTTGGCGGAAGACGTGCGCCCTGCGACGACCGGACGGCCCTTGCATTGATTCGAAACGCCTGATCGGCAGCCAACTTCTTACTGGGCAGCAGCGTCCTACAACAGTGGAGTTAGTGTTCGTTGGAGTAAAATAACCCAATTGGCCCAAAAACCCTGCCTGCCCGCGAATCCAGGAACGTGGCCACTCTAATCGCTATGAAGAAGCTTTTGTTGACCCTCGCCGCTCTGACTTTTGTTCCTGCACTGGCATCCGCGCAGGTCGTAGAAGAAATCATCGCCCGCGTAAACGACCAGATTGTTACCAAGTCTGAACTCGCGCGCAGCAAAGACCAACTCCGCGACGAGGCAAAACAGCAAGATGCCAATAACGCGGACAAGCTCTACTCCGACAAGGAAAAGGACGTCTTGCGCGATCTTATCGACCAGCAGCTGCTTCTGGAAAAAGGAAAGGATCTGGGCATTTCGGGGGACACCGATCTGATCAAGCAGCTCGATCAAATGCGCAAAAGCATGAACCTCGATTCAATGGAGGCTTTGGAGAAAGAGGCCGAGAAGCAAGGTATCTCGTGGGAGGACTTTAAGCAGACCCAGCGCAACCAGATCATCACTCGAAAAGTGATCGGACAGGAAGTCGGTGGGCATCTGGCGCTCTCTAAGGAAGAGGAGGAACAGTTTTACGAGCAGCACAAAAATGAGATGGAGCAGCCGGAATCCATCCGTCTCAGCGAGATTCTGGTTGCTGCAAAGGCCCCAGCGGCGACTGCACCTAATCCGACCGAGCCAAAGGGCGTGGCGGCTGCTTCCGAGACGCCGCTCGACCAGGCGGCGAAGCAGGTTCCCGATGCCGCTGCACAGGCTGCTGCGGAAGCCAAGGCGAATGATCTGCTCAAGCAGATTCGTGGAGGCGCTAATTTCGAGGATATCGCCAAGAAAAACTCGGATGGGCCTTCGGCGGCCGATGGCGGTGCGCTTGGCGTGTTCAAACGCGGGCAACTCGCGAAGCAACTCGAAGACACTACATTCGGAATGAAGGCCGGCGACGTCACGGACGTGATTCAAACCAAACAGGGGTACGTGATCCTCAAGGTGCTGGATCATCAGCAGGCCGGCATCCCCCCGTTCAAAGATGCGCTGCCCAAAATTGAAGACGCTCTCTACTACGAAAAGCTCCAGCCGGCACTTCGCGCTTACTTAACGAAATTGCGTGAAGATGCTTATATCGACGTCAAGCCGGGCTACGTAGACTCGGGGGCGAGTCCCAATCAGACCAAGCCTGTCGAAACCGTTTCTGAGAAAGAATCGGACGCCAAGAAACTCAGCAAGAAGAAGCACAAAAAGTTAGGTATCCTCTGATTCTCTGGGACGTGCATTTCCCCGGATCCCACTCTGAATTCCGGCCATCGATATAGAGTCTAGCCGCGGCGGGGCTGGCTTTGGAGTGGGTTTCGCGCGAAGGCGGTCTTCCGTCTCTCTCTTTGTTCTATACTCAGACATCCCATGAAGGACTTTTACATCTGCGACTGCGTCCGCCACGAAAACAAGGTCGTCACCTCCACTTTCGTCGTTGTAACGAAGCAGATCAAGCCCAAAAAGACCGGTGAGCCGTACCTGGCGCTAACTTTGGGAGATCGCAGCGGTCAACTGGAAGCCAAGATGTGGGATAACGTCGACGAAGTTCTCGACGCGTTCGAGCAGGACGATTTCCTTAAAGTCAAAGGTCTGATCAACAAGTACAAGCAGCGGTTCCAACTCACGATTCACAAGCTGCGCAAGTTGGGTGAGTCGGAAATTGAGTTTGCTGATTACCTGCCGAAAACCACGAAGGACATCGACGAGCTTTGGCGGACGCTGGTCAATTTCGTTTCCGGACTTCAAAATCCTCATCTAAAAGGTCTGGTTCAGGCCTTCATGGCGGATCCGGAGATTTCCGCCGCTTACCGCAATGCCCCAGCAGCGAAAACGCTTCACCATGCATACATCGGCGGTCTACTCGATCACGTAGTTTCCCTGTTTCGCTCTAGTGATCTAATTTGCAGGAACTATCCGCAGATTAATCGTGACCTCTTATTAACCGGTGCTTTTTTGCACGACATCGGAAAGATCCACGAACTCACCTACAATCGCTCGTTTACGTATTCGACAAAAGGGCAACTTCTCGGGCATATGGTCATTGAACTCGAGATGTTGCAGGCGAAGCTCGCCAAGCTGCCAGGATTTCCTGACGAGTTGAAGACCCTTGTGGAGCACCTGATCATTAGCCATCACGGCGAGTACGAGTTCGGCTCACCGAAATTACCGATGTTTCCTGAAGCGCTGATGTTGCACTACCTAGATGACCTCGATTCAAAGATGGAGGCCATGCGAGCTCACTTCGAACGGGAGGCGAGCCTTGATGGAGCATGGACGAGTTACAACGCCTCACTCGGGCGCCCGCTTCTGAATACAGAGAAGTTTTTGAAGGCAACGAAGGCAGCTTCGGACCAGCCAACGTCAGAACCCGTCAGCGATCATCACGAGAGTCGTGCAGAATCAGCTGAGCAGAATGCTTCATTGCCCGGCCTAGTCCACCAGCGATAAATCCGTCCGTGAACCCATTAGTCCTATGCACCTCCGATTGACCTGGTAACTATCCTCGTGGTTGTACGTGGAGAGTGAATTCCAGTACGATTGCGTGTACCGAGAAAATTTAAGGAGGAACCCCATGCGCTCACGCCTGGTAGTGCTGTTATTGTGTGTTTATCTCGCATTCGTGATCGGTTGCAATAAGCCTCCAGCTGACAATGCCGCCGAAAATGCCTCTCCTGATAGCCAGCCCGCGGCAGGCACTGACAACTCAACGGGCAAAGAGGCGAGCGAGCACCGGGAACGCGCCGAGCACCGGGAGGCTAAGAAGGCCCCGCTGGTTGTTCCCGCAGGTACAGCCATCACGATCAGTTTGGGTTCCACCGTGGGATCGAAAGTCAGCAAGGCGGGTGACAATTTCACCGGCTCCGTCGCCAAAGAGGTTCTTGTGGGCAACGCAGTGGCGATTCCTCAAGGGGCAAACGTGAGCGGAACTGTTGTCGACGCCAAGGCGCTGGGACATTTTGCTGGGGGTGCTTTGCTGCAGATCCGTCTCGATTCGATCAACATCAAAGGCGCCGAAGTTCCGGTGCAGGCAACTGCGAAGAGCTTCACGGAAAAGGGTAAAGGAAAACGCACCGCGGTTATGGCCGGCGGTGGAGCGGCTCTGGGCGGAATCATCGGTGCGCTCGCGGGAGGCGGAAAAGGTGCTGCGATCGGCGCAGCGGCTGGTGCGGGTGCCGGTACTGGTGGCGCCGCATTGACTGGAAACAAGGAAATCGTTCTTCCCGCCGAATCCGCTGTGACGTTCGAACTTTCTGCACCTCTTGAGGTGAAGCGGTAAGAAACATTAAGAGCAAGTTACAAAGGCCCCGCTTTTCGTGACGTCGCGAAATGTGGGGTTTTTCATTCCCGGCAACTGCCGAAGCCTGAAATAATAGCGTCGATGCTCGACTTCAGCCGCTTCGAGATATTGACGTTCGACTGCTACGGAACCCTCATCAACTGGGAGGCTGGTCTTTTGCCCGCGTTGCGTCGAGTCCTTTCCGCGCATGGCAAGAAAATCGATGACCCCACATTGCTCAAACTCTATGGCGACTTCGAACAGCGCTCCGAAGCCGGGCCATTCATGCCCTACCACGACGTACTCGCTTCTGTCGTCGTTCAATTCGGCAAGGAACTAGGTTTTACCCCAAGTTCAGAAGAACTCGGCTCGCTTGCCCGTTCACTTTCAACCTGGAGTCCGTGGCCCGACACTGTCGGTGCACTAGATCGGCTCAAGGCAAAGTACCGGCTCGCGATACTTTCCAACATCGACGATGATCTATTTGCCTCAACTCAGCCCAAATTGCAGGTGGAGTTCGACGAAGTCATAACGGCTCAGCAGGCCCAAGCCTACAAGCCTTCGCTCAAACTGTTCGAGCTGGCCTTGAGCCGAGTCAAAGCTCCTGCGCATCGCGTCCTGCACGTCGGCCAGAGCCTCTATCACGATGTGGTTCCGGCTCAAGCTCTAGGTCTGGCTACTGTGTGGGTGAATCGTCCTTCGGCAAGGCCAGGCGTTGGAGCCGTCAAGCAGGCTCAAGCTACGCCAGATGTCACCGTTTCGAGTCTGGCCGAACTTGCAGACCTAGCGCTTAAAGGCTGATTCCTGGCATTCGATTGGTTTGCGACTGAAGAGTCGAATCGAATTCTGGCCGCTAGAAATTGACGGGCACCTTCACTACTTTCTTTTGAATTGCCCACATCACCAGCTCTGCCTTGTTGTGAATCCCCAGCTTGCGCATGAGGTTGAATTTGTGCGCGTCAACAGTTTTGACACTTAACCCGAGCAGAGCCGCAACCGAGCGGACGGTCCTGCCTTCGGCAAGCAGTTTGAGTACTTCCCGCTCGCGCGCGGTGAGGACCCGAGCGCGTGGAAGCATTTCCTGAACCCGACCTAGCGGGCCATCGGAGTGGTGTGCTCCCCTTTCTGCGGCGGTTCTTATCATCGCCACGAGCTCTTCCGCCGAGGTTGGACGTATCGCGCAATTTGACAAACCTTGCTGACGAAGCTGTTCCTGCTTGTGAGTAGCGAGGAACAAGACCTTACTCGCTGGAGACCCCTGCAGGATAAGGCGCTCTGCTTGCTCAGGCTGACACTCGAACACGGCTTGCTCAACGATCACCACTTCGGGGCGATGCTCAAAAATGCTTTGGAGCGCTTCGTCCGAAGTTCCGGCTTCCACGACTACGCTGATGTCTGAATGGTCCTCAAGCAATCGGCGTAGCCCTTGCCGCAGCAAAAGCAAGTCGTGCACCAGGGCACATCGAATGGTTCTACCTTCTGGGATCTGTGCGTGGGGACACACAGGTACTCCTTATCGGGCCAGAGAAAGTGGTGAGCGGCGCGATCCTCGCTTATATCCCGCCAAGAATAATTGACGTACTGTATTGTATCGCCCCTGCAACCTCCGGTTGCTGTGAAAATTCAATGAGCCGTAGGAATGTGCATTTTGAACTGCATTTTCCGCCCGGAGTCCGGTTCTGCGGCTACATTCAGGTACAATCAAAAATTTATGCTGCGCTACTTCACGGCCGGAGAATCCCATGGAGAAGCCTTGCTTGCGTTCCTGTCCGGGGTTCCTGCAGGGTTAAAAGTAGACCAGCCCTTCATTGATCGGGAACTGTGGCGCCGCCAGCAAGGTTATGGCCGTGGCGGGAGAATGAAGATTGAGACCGATACCGCCCATATCGTGTCTGGTGTACGACACGGCATCACCATCGGGTCGCCAGTTTCGATCGAGATTGCTAATCGCGATTGGAAGAATTGGCAGGAATCTCTTCCGGTGGGGGAGGGCGACCCGGCCAAGCACAAACGCGTTGCGTCTCCCCGACCCGGTCACGCCGACCTGGCGGGTGCCTTGAAGTACGACTTTCCCGAAGCGCGATACATCCTGGAGCGTGCCTCTGCTCGGGAGTCGGCTGCACGCGTTGCAATGGGTGCCATTGCCAAGCTCTTTCTGCGCGAATTCGGTATCGAAGTCCTCAGCCATGTGGTGACGACCGGCAGCATCACGGTCCCTCACGAGATTGAATGGAGTCAAATCTGCACTCTGTACGATCGCACCGAAGTCCTTCTTAACTGCGCGGATCCTGCGACTGAACAGCGCATGAAAGAAGAAGTGGATAAGGTTCTGCGGACAGGAGATTCACTGGGCGGTGTCTTCGAAGTTGTTGCTCGCAATGTTCCGCCCGGCTTCGGCAGTTACGCGCAGTGGGACGAACGACTAGATGCCATGCTGGCCTCCGCGGTTATGTCACTGCAGGCGGTGAAGGCGGTAGAAATTGGCTCTGGAGTGGCTGCCGCATTTATTCCAGGTTCCCAAGTACACGACGAAATCGGCTACACCGGTAGCGGATTCACCGCATTCTCCCGGAGTCGCAATAATGCTGGCGGGATTGAAGGTGGTATTTCGAACGGAGAAGAAATTCGTGTTCGCGGGTATCTGAAGCCGATCTCCACTTTGCGTCGGCCACTCCAGTCCGTTGATTTTTCGAGCAGAGAGCCCGTAAAGGCAGCTTACGAACGCTCTGATGTGTGCGTGGTTCCGGCTGCTGGTGTTGCCGGCGAGGCTATGGTTGCCCTCACGCTCGCACGTTGCGCATTAGACAAGTTCGGGGGCGATTCGATGACCGAAACTATGCGCAATTTCAAAGGATATTGTCAGCAACTCAAAAACTACTGATGATCTATCCCATCGTAAAGTTCGGCAATCCTGTTCTCGAGAAACTCGCCGAGAAGGTCACAGTCTTCGATGATGAGCTCAAGAAGCTCATTGCGGACATGTTTGACTCGATGTACGAGGCCCATGGAGTCGGTCTCGCCGCGCCCCAAATCGGCATTGGTCGTCGGATCGCTGTTATCGATGTGACGTTCAAAGAAGACCCCAACGCTAAGCTAGTTCTGATTAATCCTGAGATTATTCATACCGAGGGCAAGCACACGCAGAGCGAAGGATGCCTGAGCATTCCGGATTTTCGCGAGAACGTCACACGTCCCAATAAGGTTACCGTCCGCGCCCAGGATGTTAACGGAGAGTTCTACGAGAAGACGGGCGAAGAACTGCTGGCGCGCGCCTTTCTACACGAAACCGATCACCTCAACGGCAAGCTGTACATCAGCCATCTTAGTGCACTAAAGCGCGACTTGATGAAGCGGAAGATCAAAAAGCTGATGAAGACCGGAGAATGGTAGACCTTGAGTCATTCAATCATTTAGTCGTTGAGTCATTTAGTCAATGAAAAGCATGGGCGCGTTACCGCATCGAGATTTTCAATGACTAAATGATTAAATGGCTCAATGACTCAATCGCTCGATGACTCAATGACCCGATGGCCCAATCCCTTGATCTCGTCTTCTGCGGCACACCTCGCTTCGCCGTTCCAACTCTAGAGAAGCTCTTCGCGGAAGGATTTCGAATCCATCTCGTCGCTACGCAGCCAGACCGGCCGAAAGGACGAGGCCTGGAACTAGTCTCTTCGCCCGTCAAAGAGTGTGCGCTAAAACTCGGACTTTCTATCGCTCAACCCGACAAGATCAAGGAGAATGAAGACTTCCGCGCCCGTCTGACCGAGATCAACGCCGATGCCATCATTGTTGTTGGCTATGGCCGCATCATCCCACAGTGGATGCTTGATCTGCCCCGACTCGGCAACATAAACCTGCACGCTTCGCTGCTGCCGAAGTACCGTGGCGCTGCTCCGATTCAGTGGGCCATCGCAAACGGAGAAACAATCACCGGCAACACCACGATGCGGATTGATGCCGGTCTTGATACCGGGGATATCCTTTTGCAGGAAGAGCTTGCGATCGCTCTGAACGACACGTCAGAAACTCTGGCGCCGCGTCTGGCCGCGATGGGAGCAGATCTGATGGTCAACACACTGCGGGGATTGCAGGCTGGCACCATCGAACCGCGCAAGCAAGAGAATGCTAGGGCATCTCTTGCTCCAATCTTGAAAAAAGAAGATGGGCTGATTGACTTCAGTCGCTCGGCGACCGAGGTTGCCAACCGCATGCGAGGTTTCCAACCGTGGCCAGGTGCCTACACAACCTTTCGAGACAAAAAGCTGCAGATCTTGAAGATCGCACTTTCAACCGAGAGCCTCCCTCCGGGGCAGCTGATTGTGCGAGGAGACCGTTTGTTGGTTGGATGTAGCCACGGTACATCGCTGGAACTTTTGGAACTGCAACTTGAAGGAAAAAAACGCACCAACGCCGCAGATTTCGTCAATGGTTATAGGCCTCGAACCGCTGAAAAGCTTGGGAGCTAGGTCCTTTTGCCGCAAGTACTTGCCCGTCCGGTATGAAGACTAGGCCGATTCTCCGAACCTAAGAATGGAGATGATCCTGTAATAATCCGCCCTCCCTTCCGTCTTTACTGGTGTAAGCAACACCGGGAGGTAGTAACCTGCAAAGCGCATTGGCAGAGGAATCGACAATCTGCGTTCCCGACGGACTCGACCGAGCTTTCCGAGCGCACCACGGACTGGTCTTCCGGACGGCCTATCGCATCACGGGCAATGCAGCCGATGCCGAAGATGTTTTGCAGACCGTGTTTCTGCGCCTGCTAAACCGATCATCGTCGGAGTCGTTACAGAGCGAAGAAGGTTATCTTCGGCGCGCTGCCATTAACGCCGCTCTCGACATCCTGCGATCAAGACAATCCGATCGCACGGTAGAACTGATCGATCTCCCCGGTGGCAAAGCTCCGAACGAGACGGCTGATTTGCGGCGTGCGCTTGCGCAGGCGATCAGCAAACTCGAGCCGCGTTCGGCAGAGGTTTTTACTCTGAGGTTTCTTGAAGGATTTACTAATCCGCAGATCGCGGCGATGCTCGGTATTTCACAGGTTCTGGTGGCCGTGATAGTCCACCGTACTCGGCGACAGCTCCGCAAGGAACTAGGAGCAGACTTAGGAGACAGATCATGAAGAACGACAAATTTGATCAATTGCTATCCACCATTCGTGAGGAGGTGGTCTCCGAAGCGGTCGTTACCCAGGCCAGCGAGCGCGTCTGGCAGTCGATCGTGGGAGAAGTGGCTACGAATCCTCAGTCTCTTCGCACGTGCGAAGACTTTCAGGCATTGATCCCGGGATACTTGGCCAAGCAGCTTGTTCCGGCCCGCTTGCTTCTCTTTGAAGATCACGTGCATGCCTGTGTGGCGTGCCGTCATGCGTTGGAGCACAAGAGCCAGGGAGAATTGCAGCCCGTTTGGCGCTTGGAGACGAAGCGTGGTTCCTGGCCTGTGTGGCGCTGGGCCATGGGAGCTGCAGCGGTTGCCGCTGTCGTTCTCGCAGCATTCGCGATCTCGAACGGATTCTTCCCCGGACAACATGCGGTGCGCGCGGCAGTACAGTCTGTGGATGGCTCTCTGTACGCCATCGATGGCGACAACATGCGCATCATTCCCAGCGGCTACGAAATCCGCAACGGCGACGAAGTCCGCACAGCGAAGGGCTCGACGGCAGTCGTCCGTCTTCTCGATGGATCCCTGGTTGAAATGGGCGAGCGCGCCGACCTTGCGGTCTCTCGTCAGTGGAAGGGCACGACGATTCATCTCCAAGGCGGACAGGTCATCGTGCAGGCAGCGAAGCAACGCTCCGGACATCTTTATGTAGCTACTGATGATGGATTGGTCTCAGTGAAAGGGACAATCTTCTCGGTCAATCGAGGGGTAAAAGGATCGCGTGTCGCTGTGATCGAGGGTGTGGTTCATGTCGACTTTGCCAACGATACAACCGACTTGCTGGCCGGGCAGCAGGCGACCTCAAGCGCGGCCGTATCGAAAGTTCCCATTCAGAATGAGATTTCCTGGAGCCGCAACTCCGCGAAGTATCTCGCTCTGCTCGGAGATTTCTCCATTCTGCAAAAGCAATTCGCCGCAATTCCCAGCCCGGGACTACGGTACACTTCCGATCTTCTCCCGCTCGTTCCGGGAAACACGGTTGTCTATGCGGCCATTCCTAACTTGGCCAATACCATCAGCGAAGCCAACCAGATTTTCAATGATCGCTTGCAGCAGAGTCCCGCATTGCGCGAGTGGTGGCAGCAGCAACAGAAGGGGCGCGGACCAAAGTTGCAAGATGTCCTCGACCAAGTCAAGACTTTCAGCAGTTATCTTGGGGATGAGATTGCTTTTGCCGTAGTGAAGCAGGGAACAAACTATACGGCGCCAGTCGTCTTAGCCCGGGTTCGCCAGCCCGGACTGGAAGATTTCCTGCAGCAAGAAAACAGGCAACTAACTTCGAAGTCGTCTCAGACCGCCATTCAGATTGTGCATGATCCGATGAGTGCGGCGCCTTCAACAGGACATCCGCTATTGGTCTATGTCAACAATGGGTTGATGATCGCCACTTCGGAGGCGTCCGAACTGCAAGTTATGGCCAGGCGTTCTCAGGCGAGCAGCCAAAACATCGAGGCATCACCGTTCTATCAGCATGTGGCGCAGGCTTACGAACAGGGGGTGCAATGGCTTTTTTGCGCCGACATGGAACAAATTGTCACGGCCAACGTACAAGCTCATAGCAACCGACACGAACTTCCGCCGGGAATCGGAGACGTTCGCTACCTGACCATGGAATACCGCGAAGTGAGTGGAAAGCCGGAAAGCCGAGCCGATCTGATGTTTGCCTCACAGCGTCAGGGAGTGGCGTCGTGGCTGGCGGCACCCGCCACCATGGGATCGCTGGAATTTGTTTCCCCCCAAGCCAGCATGGTGACTTCGGCGGTTATCAAGAATCCGAAAAATATCATGGAAGAAGTCTTCAAAATGATCGGGGCGGGCGATCCAGACTTCTCGCAACACCTGAGTGAGTTCGAATCGAAGAGCGGCATTATCGTCCTCGATGATCTGGCCGCTCCCCTCGGCGGAGAAGTCACGTGGGCCTTCGATGGTCCCATGATTCCCACACCGCGTTGGAAGCTGATCTTCGAGGTGTACGACCCAACCACGCTGCAGTCTACAATTGAAAAACTGATTGACGCGTTCAACCGTGAGGGCAACGCTCAAGGACACGCGCTGCAACTCACAAAGCGGCAGGTCAATTCTCGTACGTACTTCGTAATCAGCAGTCCGAACCAGCCCAGCATCGAGGTTGATTACACCTTCGTTGACAGCTATCTGATCGCGGCGCCGGATGCAGCCACGATCTCTCGTGCAATTCAGTCTCGTGAAGCGGGATACTCTTTGCCGCACTCGTCTACATTTCAGGCACTTGTACCAAGCGACGGCTACACAAACTTTTCGGGGATCTTGTATCACAACATCGGGCCGGTCGTGGGGCCGCTGGTGGAACAAGTCAAAGCTACCGGAGCTCTGACTGCACAGCAGCGGCGGTCCATCGACGCTCTGACTGCAAACTCCGCGCCAGGTCTGATTTATGCCTACGGCGAACCGAACAGCATTGTCGTCGCCAGCAATACGGGTTTCATGGGATTTGATTTGGGGACTCTTCTCACGATGGGACATAATGGCCCGTTTCTACCGCAGATGTCTCTGGGTGGAGCCCTGCACCGTCCCTCGCCTCAAACTCAATGACAACGATTACCCAAACCGGAGCACCAGCAAGCGCAGTTGCACGAACGCAAACTGGTGCCCCGCCGTTGGTTGAACTGCGAGGTCTCTCGGTTCGTTTCGGCGATCGCGATATTCTTCGCAATCTCACGGCCGCTCTTCAAGGACAGGCGATCGGACTGCTTGGACCGAACGGCGCCGGCAAGTCGACGCTGATCAATACACTCCTCGGTTTCTACAAGCCTTCCGCTGGCTCAGCAAAAGTCTTCGCACATGACATCAGCAGCGGAATGCGGCCCATTCGCGCGCTGGTTGGGTATATGCCGGAAAATGACGCGTTCATTTCCAAAATGAGCGCCGTATCGTTCGTCCAGATGATGGGTGAACTCTCCGGCCTTCCTCCGGAGATGGCGCTCGAGCGCGCACATGAAGCTCTCTTCTACGTCGGATTAGCGGAGTCACGCTACCGCAAATTAGGAACTTATTCTCTTGGGATGAAGCAGTTGGCCAAGCTCGCGCAAGCCATCGTGCATGGTCCCAAGCTCCTGATTCTTGACGAACCCACCAACGGGCTGGATCCTTCGGCGCGCCAAAGGATGATTCGGATGATCCGCGAGATTCGCGACAGCCGCGAGATGCGAATCATTCTCTGC
The DNA here is from genome assembly GCA_035264195.1 of Candidatus Sulfotelmatobacter sp. GTDB lineage: Bacteria > Acidobacteriota > Terriglobia > Terriglobales > Acidobacteriaceae > Sulfotelmatobacter. The sequence goes on from DATFQQ010000336.1 coordinate 23,205, forward strand.
TCGCATCTTCTGCGCGACGTCGAAGACACCTGTGACGAGGTACTCATTCTTAAGCGTGGACAAATCGCGCACTACTCCAACCTCAACGAAGAGCGGCGAGCGAATAAACAATTCCTCGAGCTGGAGACCTACGGCGCCAACGGCGATTTCACGTCTGCTATCGAGAGTCTCGGGTGCGAATGTGCGGTAACGGCCAATCGCATGAAGATGATCTTGGCTGACGGTATCGAAACGCGAGATATCTTCCGGCTGGCGGCGGAACAAAATGTTCGAATTCGCCGGTTAAATTTTCGCAGAGACACGCTCGAAGATATCTTCCTGAAAGCGATGGAAAGCTGAAGGCAGAAGCCGAGGATCAATGGCAGTCTACAGACGAAGTTACAAACCGTACGCGGGTACGCTCACACCAGAATGGTCCCGCTTCCTCGTGTTATTCCGCTACTCGCGCCGAAGTGTCTTCCGCTCGAAGGTGCAAACCGGACTGTTCGTGATTTGCTTCTTTTTCCCGCTTGCATGTCTCATTCTCATTTACCTAGCACATAGCGCGAGTTTCCTAGCGAAGATTGGCATTCCCGCTCAAATCCTTTCCATCGACAGCAAATTCTTCTTCCGTTTCATGAGCGTTCAAGGTGCTCTGGCGTTTCTTCTGACAGCATTTGTCGGCCCGGGCCTGGTATCACCAGATCTTGCGAACGGCGCACTCCCACTCCTCTTCTGTCGCCCGTTCTCGCGCTCTGAGTATGTACTAGGAAAATCGGCTGTACTGGCTGTTCTGCTCTCGGAAATTACGTGGATTCCAGGCGTCATCCTGTTCGTGATGCAGGCGAGTCTCGCGGGTGCGAGTTGGGCGTGGAGCAATCTGTGGATCGCCGGAAGTCTGATCCTTTCTTCGCTGCTCTGGATTGCAGTCCTATCTTTGCTGGCCATGGCACTCTCCGCTTGGGTTAAGTGGAGAATCGTTGCTGGCGCTCTGTTGCTCGCCGTCATGTTCTTCGGCGCAGGGTTCGGTCAGGCGGTCAACGCCGTGTTGCGCACGGATTTCGGATACTTCTTCAATCTTCCATACCTGATGGGAACCGTTTGGATTGCCCTGTTTCAAGTTGATATGGAGCAGGCAATCTCGATCACGCAAGCGTGGGTGGCGATCCTGGTGTACTGCACGGTTTGCTTGTGGCTGCTGCTGCGAAAGGTTCGCGCCTACGAGGTGATTCGATGAACGATCGCATCATCTTCGAAGACGTCTCCAAGTTCTACGGAGAGATCCTGGGCGTCAATCGTGTCAACCTCTCGATTCCTCCGGGCATTACCAGCCTCGTAGGGCCGAATGGTTCGGGCAAAACCACGCTGATGAATCTTATGACCGGCCTTGTCAAGCCATCGCGCGGCCAGATTCATGTGCTCGGTAATCGAACAGACGATCCCGAGAGTCTTTTTAAGGTTGTTGGATACTCGACGCAGTTCGATGCCTTTCCGAAAGGGCTAACTGGCTTTCAATTCCTGTTCTCTTACCTAATGGTTTCGGGAAGGCCCTCGTCGGAAGCCCAGCGGCTCGCGTGGCAGGCTATTGAACGCGTGAACATGGGCGAAGCAGCCCACCGAAATGTCGCGAGCTACAGCAAGGGAATGCGCCAGCGGATTCGTCTCGCGCAGGCGCTAGCCCACGATCCGAAAGTTCTAGTGCTCGATGAACCTCTCAATGGGCTGGATCCTCTGGCACGCGCCGAGATGATCGCACTGTTTCGTTCCGCCGCGTCGCAAGGTTGTTACGTCATCATCTCTAGCCACATCCTGCATGAGGTCGACATCATCTCCGATCAGGTCGTCCTGCTTAGCAATGGTTACGTGGTCGCCGAAGGTCAAATCCAAAACGTGCGCAGCGAGATCCAGGAACATCCCTCGCAGATTATGATTCGCTGCAATCGGCCGCGTGAACTTGCGGCAAAAATGTTCACATCCGAGCAGGCAATTGAGGTCTCGATTCACAAAGATGAGCGCGGACTTCTCCTGAAAACGCGCGACGCAGACCGCTTCTATCTTGCATTGAATGAATTAGCCCTGAACGGAATCGAGATTGAATCGATCGCACCGGCCGATGACGATGTGCTGTCTGTCTACGAATATTTGATCGGAAGTGAAGAGGTGGTCCGATGAACCGCGTTTGGTGGGCGCAGATTAAAGCGGTCATCCGTCTCGAATTCAAGAAGACTCTTTTCGCCCGGCGTGGCTTGTGGATTTATGCCCTGGCCCTGCTGCCAGTGCTTCTTTATATTGCGTTCGCGTTCTCGGTTGGACATCGGCAGAATCGATCGGAGAGGTTCGCGCGTCATGGCGAGAAAAGGTTGGCCTATCAGGATCTCGCATCCATAAAGCCCGGCATGGCAAAGGACGAGGTCATATCGATTCTCGGCAAGCCTCCGGTCGCCAGTGATTGGGTCGAGGAACGGCCGATGGTTGGAGCACCTAATGTAAAGATCGCCCATGAGGACTACCGATATTCAGATGGCCGAAATGATCTGGACGTGGGCTTAGCGGATGGCAAAGTCGCCAGCCTGAATCTCACTACCTATGACAACCCCGGCCAGGATTCTGTAATGTTTGCCGGAGTGTTCCAGTTTTTCTTTCTACGTCTCGCAGTATTTTTTGGCTGCCTCGGAATCTTCATGAATCTCTTCCGCGGCGAGATCCTGGATCGTAGTCTGCACTTCTATTTTCTTGCTCCCATTCGTCGCGATGTTTTAATGGCCGGGAAATTCCTCGCAGGGCTGCTTGCCACTTGCACGATCTTTGTGACCAGCGAAATTCTTCAAACATGTGCGTTTCTTTGGCACTTCACCGCGAGCGAGCAGGATTTATACCTCTATCACAATCACGGATTGGAGTATGCCGCAATCTACGCAGGCGTTACCGTACTTGCCTGCATCGGATACGGCGCTTTCTTCCTGGTTGCCGGAATGCTGTTTCGCAACCCGATCTTCCCGGCCGCCGTTGCCCTCATTTGGGAAGCGATCAACCCATTTCTCCCCAATATTCTGAAGCAGTTCAGCATCATCTACTATTTGAAATCGCTCTGCCCCGTTGAGATCCCTGTTGCTCCGGGTACGCCGCCATTTTTTGCCTTACTCATTTCCAACGCGGAACCGATTTCCGCGCCCTTTGCTATCCTGGGCGTCGTGACAGTAGCCGTGATCGCGCTTTATATCTCCAGCGTTCAGGTGCGGCGGCTGGAAGTGAACTACACCACTGAGTAAAGAAATCAGCCCCTGTCGCCACAATCCCCGGCATACCGTTATCTCGGTATTCACTCTTTCTGTTTCTAAAACTATTGTTGGCCTGTGCGCATCCGCAGTATCAAGCAGGCTCTCCGCTCTGCTTATGGCGATGTAATGCGCCACCATGCCCTGCAGGTGTCGGCTGCGTTGTCGTATTACTTTGTTCTGTCTGTATTTCCAGGACTCATTTTTCTTTCGGCGGTCTTCGGATCTTTGCCGTTCGGCGATCTCTTCAATCACGTCCTTCTCCTGATGAGTCGGCTCCTGCCTTCCGATGCCATGCACGTGGTGCGCTCCGTTCTTTCTGATGTTTTGTCATCTCATCGCGGAACGTGGCTGTCGTTCGGCATGATCGGAACTGTGTGGGTGGCGTCTTCCGGATTCGCGGCGCTGATCGAAGCCTTGGACATCGCCTACGACGCCGAAGATGACCGGCCTTACTGGAAGACTCGGCCGCTGGCGGTCGGCCTCGCGGCAATTACAGGCACGCTGCTCCTGGTTGCCTTGGCGACGATGGTTGTCGGACCCCGATTTGGGGAATGGATAGCGGCGCATCTGGGATTGTCTTCTCTTTTCGCCATTCTCTGGCCGGTTCTGCGCTGGTCCATCGCAATAGGATTTACGGTGATCGCGGTAGAAGTTATTTATTTCTTTGCTCCGAACGTAAAGCAGAGGTTCTGGGCCACCTTGCCTGGCGCGATCTTCGCCGTTGCGGTGTGGAACACACTATCTTTCCTCCTGGGAGTCTACTTTCGTCATTTTGCCAACTTCAATCGAACATACGGAACGCTGGCAGGGTTGATTGCTTTGATGACGTGGCTCTACTGGACTTCATTCGCCTTGCTGGTTGGAGCAGAACTCAACTCGGAACTCGCGAAAAACAGTAAGCAAGGTTCGATCGAATCACGAACTGCTCCGGCGTTCGACACGGCCGTTGAAGCACCTTTCGATCGGGTCGCCTAGAAACGACTCAGATATCAGAATCTGGAGTGGTACCGTCCGTCGATGGAGACTCCGCCCAGTTGATCACGCTCGACGCTTACCGACCAGCGCTTATTCAGTTGGTATTCTCCCTGCACGATCTCACTACCCGGTTGTGATACGTCGGTCGAGAACGTGAAAAGCAGACTCTTTGTGACCCTCTGTTGGATCGCAACTCGAGCTGAAGGATTTTGCCCGTTTCCTCCGATGGTGGGATCGATTTGCAGGCTGGAAATACCAGCCAACTTCTGCACACTGCTGCTCACCTCGCTTGCAGCCTGAGAGGCAATCATTGAGTCGGTGCTCTGGCTACTGGCAGCTGATTCCTGTGTAGTCTTTCCCCGGGCCACCAGGTTAATGATGTCGGCTGTTGCCAGAGGTGGGTCCGACACATAGGAGGTGGTCAGCTTATCCAGTGGTCCTCGCATGGTGAGGGTCAGATTGTATTGCTCAATCGTGGTGGTTATAGGAATGTTCATCACCGGATGGGTTTGGTTCGGATCATCGAAAGTAATCACCCCACGTTGCAATTGGTACCGCACATTCCGGTAAAAGAGCTCTCCTGAGGTTAGGGTTGTCCGTCCGGTGATTACTGGGTTTGCCGCAGTCCCTCCGATCTGTAATGCAGCTTGTCCGGCAATACTGACCTGAGAACTGGTCGCATTGAGGTTTTCCCGTGACTGAACCGAGACGGCTAGTTTGACTGTATCGGCAAAGCCAGGCTGGGAAACAGTTCCGCCTGTGCTGAACTGGTCCGCAAAATGCGAAAGGTCAAAATCGGGAGTAAACGATAAGCTATCAATCAGTACACGCCCGTTCAACGTGGAGGCCGCTGGCGTGCCGCTGAACGCAACGTTGGCGTCTAGCATCGTGCGTAACCCGTCAGGATAAAGAAGACGGACCGATTGCGATTGCATCGCCAAGTTGAAGTGCAAGCTTGGTCGATACATAATCGCTCCGCCCATGGACACTTGTCCGCCACCCATTACCGCGTTCATTTGTGACACTTGGACGCGATCGTTGGAAATATCCAACGTCCCGTTCAGTTTCTCAACGCCAATGGGCGCATCTTGGGTCGAGACGGCGACGTTCATGAGTCGAACCTGTCCCTGAAGCTGTGGCGCCGCTGACGTTCCCGAAGCCTTTACATCGAGCGCCAGTGATCCCGAGCTTTGCACCTCTGGTGCCAAAATCTTCAGAATTCGGAGGTCAATCGAGCCGTTCGCGGCGATCGTAGCAGCACTGGTGCCTCCGATCGGAATACGTCCTTGCGCACGCAGAGAGGTTCCGGTGCCTTCGATATCGGTCGGTTGTAGGGTTACAACCGAGTTTGCGTAGTCCGCGCGAATCGGCTCTGCGATGCCGAGTTTCAATGACTGATAACTGGCCTGCAAGACCGGGACCGACAGATGCGCTTCCACCCGAGTGTTATCTTTCATAGGCCCACGCAATTTTGCGTGCACTTCAGTTTGGCCCTGAAATCCAGGTGGCACGCTCGAGTAGGCAGCCAGTAGAGCGTCAAGAGGGATAGTGCCCGTATCCAGCTGCACCTGAGAATCGTAGTTGCCCGTCAGTGCCACCTGCCCCTGTGCATGCACGTTAACCTGCGACACTTTAGAATCGAGGTTGAGGTCAAGTCGGTGCTGCCCGACCCGAGCCTCCGCCTTCAACTCGGAAATGGTCTTGCCCTTCGCCTGCAATTCGGGCAAAGTCACCGTCGCCACGAGCTGGGGGTCATCCACTGTTCCTTCGCCCTGAACTGATGCTGTGACGGTGCCGGCCAATGGGAGATTCCTGGCTTGTAAAGTTTGTAGGCGCTGCAATACGATGCCGGGAACATTTACCCGCACTTTGTACGCCTTCGTCTTCGGAGTGAACGAAAGATCGCCGTCGACGCTTCCGGCCTTTGCAGCGACGTTCAATTTTGAAGCAATCACTCCATTGTCGGTGTGAAAATTTGCGGTCAGCCTTTCAATTGGTTCTCCATAGGCGATGACATTCGCAATTTCAACCTGCCCATTTCCGGATGGATTCAGCTCTGAACCGTCCATGGACAACTTCGCTGTAACGAGACCTGACACCGGGTAGTGCTGATTCGCAAGCTGCTGTAAATCCACAATTCTGAATTGCTGCGCGTCGAGCTTCGCTTGAATGCGGCCGGATGGCTCGTAGCTCCAGTTATGCAATTGAACATCCGCAGTGAAAGTTGCCTGTCCCTGTTGCGCGTTGCGGAGAAGGCCATTCTCCACCCTCAGATCAGACGGATTCGCCTGCAGAGACAGACTCGCGGTCGTCCATTCACTTCCTTGCACCTGCAAATTGCTCGCGTCTAGTTGTGCAGCAACGGTTGGTCGCTTGAGTGATCCCTGCACGAGGGCGTTGACCGTCGCTTTCCCTGAAACTGCGGGCAAGCTCTGACTCGAACTGAATGATGCTGCCAATGTAACAAGTTGGTGCAGGTCACCTGCCACGAGTTGTAAGCGCAAACTCGAATGATCACTCACAGTGCCTTGTGCGGTTAGGTTTGCAGCCGGAATTCTGAGCGCCGTGTCGTGCAGTTCAAGGCTTTGATGCCGCCCATCGTACGTTGCATGTACAGCTCCGCTTACCGGAACTTCTTCCGCTATTGAGCTAGCCGTGCTGCCCGCCTGCGCTTGGATTGTAAGGTCGGATCGCGCGCGCAGGTTTTCAACTCCACCTTTCCATTGGGCTTCAACATTGCCTCCAAGCCTTCCGGAGATAGCTGCGCCGTGCAATTGCTGTGTCCCCGCCATTTGCTGAAGTGCTTTGAGAGAAATGCCTCGCAAAGACACTCGGATATGAGACTCGCCAGCCGTGTCGAGATGATTCATTTCTGCCCGGCCCACGATTCGTCCACCCAGCGTGTCTGTCTGCAGATTGCTAACTGTCAAGTTGCCGCCTGCGAGTCGGTAATCTCCCTCTAGATTTCTCAACTCAACCCGTTTTCCCGACGAGGCGGCAGTCAAAATCTCGCTGGCAATGTGTCCATCGATCGAAACGCTTCGCAGTCCAGGTTCATTCTCCGCAGGTTGATAGTGGAGCTTCCCTGCGAGAGAGACGTTTCCCTGCGCTTTCGCCGTGGGAGACATATCTGCGAAATCTTGTGCATGGAGCAATATCTGGTAGGTCCCATCGGCAGTCGGATGGGAGTAGTCCGACACTTGTGCCCGAAGAAGCACATCCGACGACCCCACATGGAGATTCGCCGAGCTAACGATCAACTTGTCAGGAGTTGCGCTGAACGTCAGATCAAAATTGTGCGGAAGTGGAGAATACTTTGCGTATTGCAGGCGCCCATTCTTGTAAGAAAGCGTTCCACCGTATTGCTTTAGGACTGGGGTAAAGTGAATGTCCGTTCCAAAATCGTAAAGGTCGGCGTTCAGTGGAGTCTTCTGGTCGTTGTAATCTACTTCGCCATTCGTGATTTGAGCGTGGCCAACGGCCAGATCGAAAACGCTCGTATGGCTGCTGCTTGGGCTCGGTGGCGCAGTCGGAAGATTGTTCTTTCCGTCGCGGCTTACCTGAACGTGAACGACCGGACGCACGATCAGAAGTTCGCTCAGCGAAACTTTCCTCTGTAAAACGGAAATAATCTTCAAGCTGACCGTGAGTTTGTCTGCATGCAAAAGCGGAGGCTGATCTGGACTCTCGGTTCCACGCAGAGTGATGTCATACAGATTCGCTGTCAGTCCAGAAAGACTGAAATCCATCCCACCAATTTTCGCGTTCCCACCGGTAGCCTGGTCCGTTTGGTCAGCGATCTTCCGCAGGGCGAAGTGCTTGAAAGAGTCTCTCTTCAGGTAAATGAATCCACCGATGGCCACAACGATGACCAGAAGCCCGATGCCGATCGCTGTCCACGCTATGGTCCGTTTCCAATTCATCGGAATCCCTAAAATGCCTGCCCGATTGTGATGTAGTACTGCCAAGGACTGATGCCGGGCACCGGGTTTAAGTTTCTCCCGATGTCAAACCGCACCGGACCGATGGGGGTTGCATACCTCAGTCCGAATCCCACCGTATTTGTGTAGTTGTCCACGAAGTTATTGAGATTGATTGCGCTGTATACGTTCCCTCCGTCGTAAAAGACCACGCCTCCCAATGCCTTCATGATTCCTAGCGGGAAACGTACTTCTGAATTGAGAATGAACAACTCCTTTCCGCCCACGGGTACCGTGACATTTACGCAACCCGACTGTCCCTGAAGTACGTTGCAGAACGGGACCAGTCGCTGCGGCCCGGCCTGGTCAATCGGGAAGCCGCGCAACGACGTGCCGCCGCCTGAGAAGAACAGCTGGCTCGTAGGAACAAAGCTACTGGCAAAGGGCGCAGCTAATCCGATTCGAATGCTATTCGCGAGCACGATCGAGTGAAGGGGTTGGTAATACGCGTACTGACCGAAGAGCTTGGCAAAATTCGCGCTTGAGCCGAATGCAGTCGGAGTGATTCCAAGGTCAACGGTGCCTAACATTCCGTGGTGCGCATCGAGAGGCTTGTCCCGGGTGTCATGAATGAATGTTGCAGAAAACGTTGAAAGCCGGACGCTGCGGTCTTGGGACAGTACGAGATCCGGAACCAGGAGGTGAGACAGCGCAGTCTTGTTGAAGTCATAGCGGATCTGCACACGCGTATTCGTCTTGTGGGCGATCGCCCGCTCAAGCTGAAACGAAAGGTCCCCCATCGCAGCCGTGAACAGAGGATTCTCGCTGTTCCGCTCAATCGAAAAACTGCTTAAGGACTTCCACTCCGTTCCTATGAAATGCGGTTGCCCATAGGTTGTTAACAGTCGTTGATCCAATCGGGCGGCCAATACCGAAGCGCTCGCGGTTTCGCCCAGGCCCCGCATGTTCCGGCGAGTGAACTCAATGAGGCCGCGCGGGCTTGCGAATGTAGATTGGCTGGGGGCAATCTGATATCCATTCAACCCTATCGTTCCGCCGCTACCCGGAACCGCTACCGTCCCTGTCGGAATGTTTCCTCCTCGGTGCGAGATCTCGAAACCAAAGCCATAAGTGATCTCGTTGCGCTTGGCTTCGTGGACTTTTACCAGAGCCATTTCGTCGCTCTGGTCCGTGATTGGTTTCCTCGGCCCCACGCTTGCCCAATCTAAAATGCCAAGATCATAGAGTCGGCTTTCGGCCTCCAGAAGATCACCACGCCGCATCGGGGTTTCCGGAGCTACCTCCGCCGTCCTTTTGAGCAAGGAAACCTTGGTTCGATCCTGACCGAGAAAAAGGACCTCATCCGTTCGCACCATCTGATGCTCGTCGATCGCATAACTTACCTTGACGCGATGTGGGTCCCCCTCTGAGTGCTGAGCGGTTGCCTTGACCTCCGCGTTTAGGTATCCGCGGTTCAGATAAGTTGCCGAGATCCGGTTTCTATCGTCTGCCATTTTTCTTGGCGAAAAAGGAACGCCGGAACGCAACTCGAAGCCCTTCGGCGCGGTGAGCTGCGCATATGGAAGATTGTGATTTCCTGAGACCTGTACATCCTGCACCAGCGTTTGCTGACCTTCTTCGATGTCAACATCAACATCGATCTTCGGTTCTCGGTCGACCGCCCTGGCAGTGATTTTCACTTCCTCGTAGCCGCGATCGCGATAAAAGGCTTCGATATTGGAGGTGCTTTGCTTCAACAGTTTCTGACTGAGACTGCCATGCGTCCAGATATGCGACTTCTTGACCACCACTTGCGCGAGAAGCTCTTTTGTCGACACGGCGTAATTGCCCTGAAAGACAATGCGATCAACCTTGTGTTTTCGACCGCGATCGATCCGGTACACGATTGCAACCTGATCCGCCTTACTTTGGAGGTTCGTCGTAACATTGACATCGTAAAACCCCTTTTTCTGGAAGTAGTCGGATAGATTCCTCTGCCCTTCCTCCACCAACTCGCGGTCGACAGTTCCTTCGGAATAAATCGGTACCAGTTTTTTCATCTGCCGGCTGGCCAGGAATGGAATTGCGCTCAACTTCGCGCCTTCTGCGCGGATAGTCACAACGGGCCCAACCTTCACGGTAAACGACACTTCCACTCGATTCGTTTCTGGATCATATTTCGGCGGATCTTCCTTGATGCTGCTAGCAAGGCGATGTTGTCCGGTGAGTGCTCTTTTCATCAGAGTTGTCGCAGCAGTCACCCGCTCTTGTGAATAGGGCTTTCCGGCCTTCAGAAGTCCCCTTGAGAGCCGTGCTCGAAGTGCGTGGACCGCATGCAGCAAACGGAGTTTCTCGCCCTCTTCCACCCCGTTGATATTGACCGCTGAAATTTTGGCCCGCTTGCCGACTTGGATCGCGAAAGTTACGTTGACCAATTGATGAGCGTCATCAATGGCAGGCTCACCGTGGACTTCGGCTTGAAAGTATCCATTGCGGTGAAAGAATTCTCGTAGCGCTGATAAAGCGTCAGGAATTCGTGATGGATCGTAAGGATCCTCGTCAGAGAGATTTACAGCCTGCAGAAGCCGCGTATACGAAAACAACTTCGTCGCCTCCGGAAACTCCACCACACCGAGGTAGTACGCCGGTTCCAGGAGGAACAACACTCTCAAGCCTGCGACCTCCGGCACTACGGCTGCTTTGACCTCAGGAAAATGTCCGGCTTGCTGCAACGCCTTGGCGTCCGCTTCTATTTTGTCCTGTGAATAAGGTTCGCCCGGTTTTTGGGTGACCAGCGGATAGAGCGGTTGCAGATCGCGATGCGGGTTCGCAATCAGCGAGATCGCGCTGACGTTCTGGCCATTATAGGAAGGCGAGGCGGCCTGAAATGCCAGTTGTGCCATTGCGCTTGCACTGACGAGTAAAACAAAAGCAGCCGACAAGCGCATAAGCTATCGTGGCGACTCCTAGCCGGGATGTGCTCGCAGAATGCAAGCCGGATCCGATCATTTAAGACAGCACCGTTCAATAACGCGCTCGAATGTGATGCTGCCCATTTGATAGGAGTTGTCGGAAAGGGATTCGATCGTTTCACGGTGGCAGGGTTACGTTTACAGAAGCAAGGCATGGCTTAGGCGCGGCAGGGTTGCGAACTGGCAAAATCGCGGTCAGGCGACTGCAAATTGCGGTAAGCGCATTGTTTAGAGGGTGTGACGTAAATCACGGGTCCTCGCGCTGGCAATCACGGTGCCGTGCATCGAGCGACAGATAAGCTTTTGATGGAACCCACTGTGCATGTGGGAGCCTCCAAGGTTGCGCATGGCACACACGCACACGCCGTGACGTCTCAATGCCTCGAAGACTTGGCCCCAAGCTGATTCTTTCCTTGACGATTCTCATCGTCGCTATCAGCACGGTAAGCGGCTATCTCAATTTCCGAACGCAAAAGCGGCAATTGGTGGAGACGATGGTCCTGGGCGCCGATGAGCTCTCCCGGAGCATCACGAGCGCTACCTGGCAGTTCATGCTCGACGATGACCGCAAAGCTGCCTACCAGATCATGCAGACCATCGCCGACAAAGAGGGTGTCGATCGTATCCGTATGTTCAATCGCGAGGGTCACCTGGTCTTCTCCACCGACCCCCACGAACAGCCGAAGCAAACTGTTCCCAACCTGACAAATGACGTCTGCGCTACCTGCCACAATAAAGGCCCGATCATCGAGAAACCTGCCCAAGCCTCACGTGTGAGGTATGCCTCCACGCCCGAGGGCGTCAAGACTATCAGTATGGTTACGCCCATCTATAACGAGCCCTCCTGCAGCAACGCGAGCTGCCACGCTCACAATGCTTCGACGAAGGTGCTCGGCGTCGTCGATGTCGCGCTGCGTCTTGATCCTGTAAGGGAACAAACCAGAACGATTACCCTGCAAACCATAGGCTGGACGCTCCTGGAGGTTGTCATTGGTGCGGCCTTCGTCATTCTGTTCACTCGCCGATTCGTGGGGACTCCTATTCGGCAATTGATCAAAGGCACCAAAGCAGTCAGCGAGATGGATCTCGATCAACACATCGAGATCACACAACGCAGTCAGGAACTTGATGAACTGGTGGACTCGTTCAATCGAATGCGCGAGCGCCTGAAGTTGGCGGTTACCGAACTTAACGACATGCAGCAGACGTTGGAAAGTAAAGTTGAGGAGCGTACCCAGCAACTGCAGACTGCGCAGCGCAAACTGATCCAAGCCGACCGTCTCGCCTCTCTTGGACAACTCGCAGCCAGTGTGGCCCATGAAATCAATAATCCCGTTTCCGGCGTTCTAAACCTTTCCATGCTCCTGGAACGCCTCATGGCTAGTGGGACTTTTCCACCAGGTCGAGAAGCTGAATTCCGCAAATACCTGGCGTTGATTTCCACAGAAACAGCGCGCGTTGGCCGCATTGTTTCTGATCTGCTCGCCTTCTCCAGACGTTCCAAACCGCAGCGTGCGCCGGCCGACCTGAACAAATTAATTCGCACCACAGTGAACCTTGCCCAGCACAAGCTGAAGCTGCTAAGCACAGAGATCGTCCTCGACCTGCAGGAAACACTGCCTCAGGTGGAATGTGACTCGTCTCAGATGCAACAGGTTGTGCTCAACCTCGTGCTCAACGGCGCGCAAGCCATGCAGCCGAAAGGGGGCGGTACTCTTACGATCCGCACCCGCTTAATTGCGCAAGAAGGGAGTGTTGAACTATCGGTCCGGGATACGGGCGAGGGTATTGCGCCCGAAAACCTCTCCAAGATTTTCGATCCGTTCTTTACCACCAAGGCGGACGGCAAGGGTGTAGGTCTCGGATTGGCTGTGCTCTATGGCATTGTGAAGGCCCATGATGGCGAAGTGGAGGTCACAAGCCAAAGAAATGTAGGCACCATATTCAATATCACGGTGCCGCTGAAGTCGCGGAAAA
>DATFQQ010000337.1:0-38820 GCA_035264195.1 Candidatus Sulfotelmatobacter sp.
CAAGTCGCAATAATCGTTGACTGAGATGCGGGACTGGAGCGCCGCCTCTCGCAAATCCCGGTCGAAACGGTTACGGTCCACGTGCCAAAGGTTTCCATGTCCGGCGAAGATGCTGCTCTTGCACCAAGGTTCTCCGCCCCAAGTGGTTCGCTGCTCATAGCCAGCGACGTGCCCTGCAGCGCAAAACCGGTCCCATAGCCCAAGCTCACGCAGTGGTTGTTGAATCGCACCGCTGAGCGATTCTCCACCCCATCTCTTCATGGATGGTCGATCGAGAACGGCGACTGATAGACCGGCGGAGGTAAGTCGCAAAGGCCACCGCGGTGCCCGCTGGGCCGACGCCAAATATGCAGACTTCGAACTTGCCTTGCACGGATTTCTCCCGTGGCGCTCGCAAGAGCGATAGATACAGTCTTACTCTGAATCAGAAGCGGGAGCCCCACTTATCGATTGCACGCCAAACAACAGAAGAGTCGAAAATGATCGAGGAAGCCCAGAAAATTGCACGATACGATATCACCCGGCGCCCGAATGTCAAGAAGTTAACGACAGTTGTTACGAATTCGGAACTAAGAGTGAGCTGCCATTGTTCTTTTGGGATTTCCATCAACGCCGCCAACGACGCCTGCCTAGGGTTGCAGGCTGATAGCTGCGCTGTGACTCCTCGGTCCTCTGTTGATATCGGATCGACGCCGAGGTAAGGTCGCCTAGTTCCGCTAATTGACGGCAGGCGTCTGCGATTGCCAGTTCAGGTGGCTTCTCAGCAGTTGTGACGAAGGTATAGATTCCATAGCGCACATCGTCGGCCACGTCATCCAGCGGATCACCCGGCACCTTCAAAACGTCACCCGGCCTTTTCTCGTCATGCATGCGGCTGGGAATGGCTTCGATTAATTTCGGGCATGTATCCGCTATCTGCCATTCTCCCTTCTGCAGCATTAGTGACCAACTCATGGTCTGCGCTGAGACCGGCATCAAAACGCCATTGCTGTCCGAGCGCCCGGGTGCCGGTCCATGAAACGAGCCCCGCTAGCCCCAGAAAGATGACCGAAAGCGCAAACCGCCAAGTTGGGACAACTGTGCTCCAGAAGTGGCCCTGCCACAAAAGCGCATACGCAATGCCTTGCAGCACCATGCCCCAGCGAGCACGCCGGTCCAAGTTCATGGGTGCCGTCGACTTCCGCCGAGCGATCAGAAACGGTGTGACCCAGATTAGGCATCCGGCGACGAGCACCGCATAAGAATAGGAACGCACGCGGGTATTTTACCCTCATGATGTGTAGGGGTTCGGTGTATCAGTCCCAGCCAGCAATGGAACGTGAGCCGCATGCATCGCTTTCACCAGGTCCAAGTCGCGAATGTACAGTCGCCACTGTATCTCATCATTCCGGGGATCCGGTTTGCCGCCCATTTGGAACTGGAATACCTCAAGCCTCACACTGACGAGGAGTCACGTTTGCGCGCAGTCATCCTTGAGAACTACGCAGAGCACATACCAGAATTCGAGATCGCATTGCACACGGGCATGAGGCCGAGTGAGCAGTACGGCCTCGACTGGGCCAGAGTTGATCTAACTCGCAACTTTTTGAGCCTGCCTAGGACGAAAACAGGGAAGCAGCGCCACATTCGGCTAAATGCTGTTGCTGTTGCAGCGTTCAAGGTGCTCCAGCGGCGCTCTCTTAACGGAGAAGGCCCGGTTTTTGTTAACATGAAGGGCGAGCCTCTGCGAGGGTACAAGCATTGGTTTGAACCGGCGGTTGAGGAAGCTGGCCTGCAGGACTTTACTTGGTACTGCTTGCGGCACACGTTTGCAAGTCGCCTCGCGATGGCTGGAGTTGATCTGCTGACGATCTCCGAGTTAATGGGGCATAAGACGATTCAGATGACGAAGCGGTATGCACATCTCGCTCCTGCTCATAATCAGGCCGCAGTCGATCGTCTGGTGACATTCCATTCGGTGCCTGCTCCGGAAGAAGCAAGTGCCACCAGAACTGCCACCGGCCTGGAGGGAGTCGAAGAGTCAGAGTCGCCAGTTGTTCAGTAAGTTATTTAGAATGTTGTTTTTGCTGACGGTTTGGGCGCGTAGCTCAGTTGGTAGAGCAATGCCCTTTTAAGGCATGGGTCGCAGGTTCGAGTCCTGCCGCGCTCACCACTTCTAGCTTGTATTCATGCGGGTTTCCCGCAATTTCCCGTTCCGTCCGCAACGTCCTCATTTTTCCATTGTGCCCAGTTTTGTGCCCACTCTCGAGAGCAGCGAAGGCCCTCTGGATCGTATCCTCTGCGGGGTGAACGTAGCGCATGCTCATGCTGATGCTCGAGTGCCCCGCGATCCGCATGAGCGTCCAAGCATCGCATCCGGATGCACCTAGACGCGTCAAGAAGGTGTGGCGAAGGCTGTATAGGACAAACGGAGAAACCTTCGATTCCTTTAAGGCTGCGAGGTGCTGTTTCTTGGTGCTGTCGTGGCTAATGTGCTCCGTCTTGGTTGGCGCCGGCCACACCCAGCCTAGTGAGGGTTTCTCCTGATCTTCCCAGCGATCATGAAGCACAGCCAGTACACGGGGCGTCATTGGTATCAAGCGGCGGGCCGCTGACGTCTTGCCCTTGATAACGAGAATCGTTCCGCGTTTCGCTGCGGCTGGCCAGGTGATTTCAGGCCACCTCATCCGGTGCAACTCATCGGGCCGCATGCCAGTGTCAATAAGAACGGTGAATACTTCTTTGAGCAATGGTGAGCACTTCGCGAGGTACTGAGTCTCTTCTTCAGGTGTGATGGTTCGCTCTCGTCGCGTTTCGCCAGCAAGCAACTGGATCTTAGGAGCGGAATCGATCACACCCCAATCACCGGCAAGACGGAGAATACGGCGCAGTACCCGCAAGTTCGAGTTGATGCTGCTAGGTACGATTTCTTGGGTGAGTCGCCATGCTGCGAAGCCTGCCGCATGCTCGCCGCGAATTTCATCCAAAGGCATGTTGGCGAGTGCGGCGTACTTCTCGAGTGCCCTGATGCCAGCTCGATACCAAATCCACTTCGTCGGGGAGAGCGCCTTGGCGTAGGGTTCGATTCTCTCAGAGCAGAACGTCTTGAGCGTCGGAACAGGTTTCTTCTCACGTATGCCGACGAGTCCCTCTGCTAAGCGCGTCCGGTGGGCTGCTTCCATCTTGCGGGCCGTCTTGTCATTCCCCTGCTTTGTGGACTCGCGGACCAGTTTTCCGTTCCACATGAACTTGTACCAGTACACGTCACCGCGTTTGTAGATCGACATTAGCGCCCTCCCTTCTTGCTTCTTTGCTTACGTCCCTTCTCTTTCCAATGCTTGTATGCGCGGACGCGGCCGCCGTATTTCAAGCAGTCGTCATCGAGGCAATATTTCTGATCGACCCTTTTAGCGATAAAGAACTGGCGACACTCTGGATTGCTACACCGATTCAACAGGTGTCGTTTGCCGTACCAAATGTTGGCAGCGATAGCACGAGTGTTCTTTGACAGCGGGATAAAAGATCTGCTCGGGTGGTTAACGAGCCAGAATCTAGCATCATCGAGCGGGTATCTCTTAATCCACGCGCCCACGATGACGCCGATCTTCTCGGACTCCGTTCCTTCCCATACAGTCCTCAGTTCATCGCGGAACTTGAGCAACTCCGCATCGGTTTCCTTTGCTATGTCGAATACGGGCGGGTTGGGTAGGGCCTGACGGAAGTCAGCAATGCTCTCGGTGTTCGCCAGTAAGGCTATATAAGCCGCGGTCTGGGCCTCTTCGACCTCAGAGATCGATTGAATGAGCGTGTATGCCTCTTCCTGGGTCAGCGCATCCAACTGTGCCTGCACCTGTTGGAATTCTCGCTGCACCTGTTTGGCGTCCGTCGTCCCCCGAAATGCAAAGCCTCTGACGACGTCCATTAAGCGCTGAACCTTAGCTCTACTTGATGCCTTCATGTGGCCCCTCTACGAGGATAACGGCTTATCAACAGCAAGTCGTCATATATAGTAACCCTAGAGCGTACTAGGTGTCCATACCAAAGATGCCGCGTCGCTTGAAAATCTTTTAGGCAGGGAGGAATTGCAGCAATGACATCGGATTTACTGACTGTTCCCGAAGCGGCGGAAGTCTTGGGAGTCAAGCCGGTCACGGTAAGAGCTTGGGTTCTGCAGCGTCGCATCCCCTACGTGAAACTGTCCAAGTGTGTGCGTCTGCGCAGAGCAGACCTCGAGCAGTACATCGCTGATCGCATCGTTCCAGCGAGAAAGGCGACCCGATGAGCAACGGATCGAGCGAATGCCGCAAGTGCGGAAAGACCATCTATTGGCACAAGTCATCCAAGACGGGGAAGAACTACCCGACCGATTCAGCGGATGACCACCGTGCATTTCATAAATGCATCGATTCGGCACAGCCGAAGCCGACTCCGAACCCGCCACCACTCAAGCCCGATTATTTCTCGGCCACAGTTGAGGAGAGGGTTACGGCACTAGAGAAGCAAGTCGCCCAGCTCACACGCACAGTTCAAGAAGTACAGCGCCGACAGCCTATTAGTGACGAAGATATTCCGCTTTAGGAGACGACATGACCGCAAACGAAGCAGTAGAGAAGATTTTAGCTTTGCGCCAACTAACGACCGATACGGGGTGTGTGACACGACGCAGTCAAAGTGAGTTACTCGCATCCCTGCCCGGTGACGTACTGACCGAAGTTGCACTGAAACTCCGACAGATGACGAAAGGAACCGACCGAACCAATGTCCCCCAAACCTAACTTAAACCTTGAGCCCAAAGAGCTAGAGCTATTCCGCAAAATTGGTGTAAGTGAAGGCGTCCTAGAAATGGCAAAGATTTGCCGTGTCACGGATGCTGAAGCCTGCGAACTTCTCTCCCGCAATAGTGACTCTTTGCGTCCGATTGATGGGATTCTCTTTCCGTATATTGATCCGAACACCGGATACGTCAACAGCCGTCGTCTTCGGTTAGACAAGCCATTCCAAGACGAGAAGGGCAAACCGGTCAAGTACCTCGCGTCCGCGATGGACCCACGACACCTGTATTTCCCGTGGATGTTCAAACACCGACCGGACTGGAAGGTCATTCTGGTTGAGGCTGAAAAGACCGTGCTGTCCATCGTGTCGGAGATGGGCAAAAATGACGGCGAGTTTATGCCCGTCGGAATGGGAGGTTGCTGGGGATTTCGCGGAAAGACCGGAAAGGAACTTCAGCCGGATGGCAGCTATGAGCCGGAGAAGGGAGTATTGCACGAACTCGACTTACTGAAGGGCCGAGAAGTCTACATCATGTTGGATGCGAATGTGGCGACACGGCGTGAGGTGTGGTTCGCTGAGCAGGATCTCGCCGCTGAGTTGCGAGTCAGGGACTGCGATGTCCGCATCTGCCGCCTGCCTCAAATAGAGGGCGTAAACGGGCCGGATGACCTCATTGGACGCGACTCAAATTTGTTCTATCAAGTGTTGAAGACAGCAAAGAAGGCTGATTCCGTAGACGCATTCAATGAGGAGTTTGTTTTTGTGCGGAAGCCCCAATCAATCATCGATCTGCGGAATATGAACACCTTGACCGTGGACCAATTCAAGCAACTCACAGCCAATCGCTTTTACAGCACAGGCCAACGAAACAAGGACGGAAATATAGTTAAGAAGCCGATTGCGCCGGCATGGCTACAGTGGAACGGTCGTAAAGAAGTTCCTGAGATGACATACAAGCCAGGGCAGGGCCGCATTGTCGACGGCAAGTTGAACCGCTGGCAACAATGGGGATGCGAACCACTTCCCGGAGACGTCGGCCCGTGGAAGGACTTACTTGACCGCATCTTTGGCGATTCCGTTGCGATTGATCACCGCGCAAAGAAAATCTCCAAGCGCCAATGGTTTGAGCAGTGGGCCGCATACCCGCTACAGCATCCTGGCAGGAAATTGAAGCAATGCGTCGACCTCTGGGGCGTCCAAACCGGTACAGGCAAAGGGACGGTAGCGAACAGCCTCTGCCGGATCTACGGTGAGAACGCCTCGCCGATCTCCGCCAGTCAGTTGACGAAGAATTTCAACGTCTGGATGCTTGATAAGCAGTTCGTATTCGCCGACGAGATCACGGGCAACGAGAAAGAGGGAGACAAGCGCAGAGTAGCCGATCTCCTGAAGCCGATGATCACAAGGGAGAAGGTCTCTATAGAGCAGAAGTACATCGATGAATACCGCATCGATGACACGATGAATTACATATTCAACTCGAACCGCAGCAACGCGTTCTTCCTCGAGGATACGGACCGCCGATTCTTTGTGCATGAGGTTCGCTGCGGAAAGCCCGAGTTTGGTTACTTTAAGAAATACTATGACTGGCTGGATCGGGAGAACGGAGCTAGCTTCCTATTCCACCATCTTCTACATCTCGACACCTCCGCGTATGATCCCGACGCCGACGCGCCTGTCGATGAAGATCGGGAGAACATGATCGATGCCGGCCGAAGCCAAGCAGAGCGATGGGTAAGAGATTTGAAGGAGGAACCGGAACAAATCCTCGGCGTTAAGGGGCCGACCTCTATACCGCTGCCGAAATCCTCAAGGCGTTCGACCTCAAGGCAGGGAGAATATTAAGGAAGCTGGCATGGGCGTAAAGTTGGCCGACGCCAGATTCGTAGACCGTAGAATGCGTGTCGATGGCCTCATGCGTGTCGTGTATGCCATCAACAACGGACCGGATTGGGATAAACGCACCAACGACGAATGGCGCGACCATTACACGGCTACCAGAAGCCTAAAATCAAAATGACCGTCCGCGTGCGTGAGAGGGCGAGAGGCGAGAGGGCTGTATTTCAGAACTTTCCTATCGCCTATCTATTTCCTACTTTTTTTATATATTCTGCCCTCTCATCCTCTCAGAGAAAGAAAATAGAAGGATAAATATCTCTCTCGCAGTAACTTACAACTGAGAGGGCAACATTTTTTTTGCTCTCTCAGTCCCTCTCAGTCCCTCTCACCTTACCTAAGGCCTCGCCAACGGTTTTTCACCTCTCACCTTCTCACGTATCCAGAATGTCCCCATGTCTTCCGTCGTCCCACCACGATTGAGGCTTTGAATTGTTCGCGGTTGGATAGTCAGCCAGGTAAGGGACGGTTATCAGCGCTCTGAGCGACAGATGGGACCCGTTGGAAAACTTATCACTGGGGGTAGGGGCCCAATCGTATGGAACGATGCAACATCTTCGCCTAAGCAACCTACGCATTTTCAGTGAGATGGCTAGAACGGCAGTGCTTAGTGTAATCGATCAGCATTTTGACCATCTTTTGTTCAGCCGTTCCCTGATAGAGGGATAAGTCAAACGGTTCATCGCAGGCCGAGCATTTCCACGCAGTAGGCTCACCGCCGATCATATCCGTGAGTACCAAATCTGGGGCTGCCATACCTGCAATTCTCCTACAGGCCAGAGGGCGAACGCTACTGCCTAAAGTCCCCCACCTCCTGGCAAAAGCGCCCCCTGGCACACCCAAAACGAGGGCCCGCCTGTATTGGTCAACGGCGTTGACTAATGAGTACCCACGACCGTGGACACTGCATCCTCATTGACGGTTTGCGCATGTACTTCTCAGAGAGAACTGTGTCTCTGGGAACGGTGTCTCGTGGCCGAAAGTCCTGGAGACAAAAGCCTTTGACAGTTTTGACAGTGGCAGCTGGGCGATACCGCTGAGACTATCGGGGCGCCGCAATTAAGACAAAACCGTCCGTTTGGTTGTGCCGGGGGAGGCGCAGCCAGCGGGCGGTTTTTTATTTCTCACCATCCATTGTGACCATGAAACATAGTGTGCAACGGCGTTGCACACTTTAGAAGTTGGCCTCAGAACGGTTATGCGAACCGTCGGATTAAACTGCGATGACCTCCTCACATAACCTGGGCAAGAAAGTCATCGCCCGCCTTCGCTGAGTAAGGTCAACGAGGCGCACTCGAAATCCTCTCAATTGGCGCGAGTCCTGTCTGTGCTACAGAGCAATGATGCGTAACCTGTGCGGGCACGGAAATGGCGATGGCCCTCGGCTGGCCACAACTGAGAGCCACCGCTGCCTCGTGGGGCCAGGTTGCCGTCTCCCCCTCCCCACGAGGCTGTCCAAGTCTTCCATTTGGTGCGAGTCCGTTCTGTGATTCCAATCACACACACATTCTCAGCGGTGAGTAGTTCGACGCTCATCAATGTACAGATGCGAGCTGTGGGCGTTGGGCGTGGGCGACTTGCAGGTGAGTAGCCGATCAACGAACGGACAACAAGCAGAGTGGCCCCCTGATGGGGAAGGTGGAGGCCACCTGCCGCCTCGCGGATACTTTTTACTCCCCCATCACGCGAGGCTCATCCAAATCGTTGCACCCTCAGCGACCCGTTTCCTGTGACATCGGTCACCCGGCGAGAGGTCACGTTCGTGCGGAACTGGCGCGGCGGTTTTCTATTTCCCTTCCCAATCGACTCCCCGCCACACCCCAAAACTTCCCGCACATTGCGTTATACGACATATCGTTTGACGACATGACATCTTACGCACTATAGTTAGCATCTAAGCGAATGGAAGGCGAAACACTATGAGTAGAGAAGTTGTCACTGTCACAATCCCGTCGGAAGTGGTGGAGAAGTTGGACGCAGTTGCCGAGTCCGAATATCGGAGCCGCTCAAGTCTGGTAACGCAGCTTATTGCCCAGGGGCTGGCCACTAGGAATCCCCAACCACGTTGCCGAAGTTCATCAAGCGATAGATCGTTATATGCTTCCCACGAATCGAATTGAGTTTCCCGCTGGGACTAGGTTGTCAATACATATCTCGCCGAGCGGTGGGGACGGCTGAGCCCGTTCGGCGAGGTTTGATTTCGGATTCTCATTCACTTTCAGAGATGGGGGATCTCATGTCAGTTTTACGCAAGCTTTCGCGGTTCACGTTCATTGTGGGTCTTTTTTTCGCAGGCACGGGCGTCATTTTCGCCCAAAGTGAGCAGACTGTTGTAGCCGAAGTAGGCGGAGTAAAAGTCACGTTAAGTGAATTGGAGCAAGAAGAATCAGCAAAGCTTCTCGCCGCCCATTATCAGTACTATCAGGCTCAGAGCAAAGCACTGGAAGACCTTATCGACAAGAAATTGCTCGAGCAAAAGGCAAAAAGCGAGAACTTGACCGTCGATCAACTGATTGATCGCGATGTCAAATCGAAGATTACCGATCCAACTGAAGATCAAATGAAGGTCTACTACGAGGGTCTGGAGACCGATCAGCCGTACGAAACTGTGCGCGAAAAATTCTTGACAAGATTCGTCAACTGCGAACTGATAAAGTGCGAGCCGCATATGTGAAGGAGCTTCGCGCTCAAACGTCTGTCACCATAGCGCTTGCTCCACCGAAAGCCAAGGTCGAAGTCGGCGAGGCTCAAGTTCTGGGACCGAAGTCCGCGAAAGTGGTTCTTGTGGAATTTGCGGATTACGAGTGCCCCTACTGCCAAAGGGTAGCTCCCGATGTGAAAAAGCTGAAAGACGAGTACGGCGACCGGATTGCTTTCACGTACAAGGACTTTCCGCTTCCAAATCACTCACGCGCCGAAAAGGCCGCCGAGGCTGCTCGTTGCGCGAGCAAGCAGAATAAGTTCTGGGAATTTCATGACGAACTATTTCACAGTAAGGAACTCGACGTCGACCAGCTCAAAGCTCAGGCCAGAGCTCTGCAACTCGACTCGGCGCGGTTTGACAAGTGCCTGGACTCTGGGGAACAGGCGACTGCTGTCGCGAAAGACAAAAAGGAAGGCCTGCGACTAGGGATCAGCGGGACGCCTAGCTTCTTCATCAACGGACACTATCTGAGCGGTGCGCTGGATTACGCGGGACTGAGAGAGGTGATCGAGCAGCAACTCACAACGTCCGCTTCAGGCGCAGGCGGCGGAAAGTAGTTCGTGGAAGCTGAAGTGCGATTTGGAGGCACATGATGTGCCTCCAAGCTGCATATTTGAATTAGTCCAAATGGGTAATTGAACTGGAGAGTATTGCACGGTAGGTTACGCTCCGTTTCTTGGCATCACCAATTGTTTTCCCCCACGTAGTTTCACAATCGGCCTCTCCGCAGCATTCTCCCCCGATAGCCGGCGATTGTGCCGGCAGCCGCTAAGGTTCTGACCGTCCCCGCATGATTCGCGGACGCCCGGAGTCTGAACCATCAGGAGGCTCCATGTCGAGGCAGTTGGTCTCCGGAGTTGTGCTCTTTTTCTTCGTCGGACTTCTTACCGCAGGCACAGGCCAGTTCATTGAAGCGCCGCAATTTCAAGTGGGAACCAACCCGCAAGCGGTAGCCGTGGGCGACTTTAATGCGGACGGTAAGCCCGATCTAGCCGTTATTAACTCGACCAGCGACACCCTGAGCATTCTGTTGGGCAACGGAGACGGCACATTTCGCACAAAGAGTGACTATGTGACCGGCATCACGCTGCAAGGCGTGGTGGTTGCAGACTTCAATGGCGACGGGGCGAAAGACGTTGCCGTCAGTAATTCTGCCAGCAACAAAGTCAGCATATTTCTCGGCAACGGTGATGGCACGTTTCAAGCGAAAGTGGATTACGCAACCGGAAATAAACCAATCGGGATGGCCGCCGGAGACTTCAACGGCGACGGCCACCCGGACCTTGTGGTGACGGATGCTATGGACGGTTCCGTGGGCGTTCTACTCAACAATGGAAATGGAACGTTCAAGGCTTTTGTACCCTACAACACCGGATTCAACCCCTCGTCAGTCGTGGTTCGAGACTTCAACGGTGACGGGAAGTTGGACATTGCGACGACCAATAACAACAACAACTCCGGCGACATGGTCAGCATTCTGCTAGGCAAAGGAGACGGTACGTTCTCTTTCCAGCTTCAGTACGGAACGGGTAAACATCCCGTATCTATCGCGGCTGGGGATGTGAATGGTGACGGCAAACTGGATCTGGTTGTGGCGGAGCAATCCGGGAACACAGTGAGTGTTTTGTTGGGCAACGGAGATGGTTCCTTCAGTGCAAACGTCGACTACAATACCGCTCCGTTCCCGACGGGTGTCACTCTCGGTGATTTCGATGGGGATGGCTACCTTGATATCGCTGTGACGGCCGGCAATGGAAATACCGTCAGCGTATTGCTCGGAAACGGCGATGGCACATACAAACCTCAACTCAGCTGGGGTGTAGGAGATATTCCTTATGCGATTGTCGTCGCCGACCTCAACGGCGATAACAAACTCGACCTTGTGGTCGCCAATTCCGGCAGCAACAATGTCAGTGCGGTGATCGGAAACGGAGACGGAACTTTCCAGACTCGCCTCGACTACGCGGTGGGACCGAATCCCAACTGGGTCGCCACTGGTGATTTCAACGGAGACGGAAACATCGACCTGGCAGTGGTTACCAGTAATTGCCCATCCTACCCTTCATGTGGCCCGGGATCGGTCTCTATTGTTTTAGGGAACGGAGACGGCTCTTTTCAGGCACCTTCACACTTCTCGACCGGAACAGATACGGATCCCTATGCAGTTGCCGTAGCGGATTTGAATGGCGACGGCAAGTTGGATCTTGCCGTCACAAATTACATCACCGGAACTATCGGCATCATGTTAGGCGTCGGAGACGGGACGTTTCCCACCCACTCGGACTACCCTGTTGGCAGCGAGCCGACGTCAGTTGCGATCGCTGATCTGAACGGAGATGGGAACCCCGATGTAGTTGTTCCAAACTTTCACAGCAATACGTTGAGCGTGTTATTCGGAAACGGCGACGGGTCGTTCAAATCTGCGGTTTCCTACGCAACTGGGAACGGTCCTATTTCGGTGGCGGCGGCGGATTTTAATGGAGACCACAAACTCGACCTTGTCGTCGTAAATGAGTCCGAGAACGACGTTGGAATTCTGTTGGGGAATGGAAACGGGACGTTCAAAGCACAAGTGACGTACTCGACAGGTGCAGGTGGTAATCCGTTATCGGTGCAAGTTGGCGACTTTAACGGAGACAATAATCTGGATCTCGCGGTCGCTGATTTTCATACGCAGCAAGTCAGTATTCTGATCGGAAATGGCGACGGAACATTCCAACCTGTAAAGGCGTACGCAACCGGTGCGAACCCCTCATCCGTGGTTATGGCAGATTTTAACGGTGATGGGAAATTGGACCTCGCTCTCACAAGCACTCCGCTAGCCAGTTCAGCCGGTAATCTCCTCAGTCTCTTGCCGGGCAATGGTGACGGTACATTTAGGGCGCCGACGGTCTTCGGTACAGGTTCAGAGGCGTACTCCGCAGCCGTCGGAGACTTTAACAGCGACGGGGCCCCGGATCTTGCGATCGCGAATGGAATCAGCGATACAGTCAGTATCCTGCTCAATACCGAAGGCACGAGAATGAATGTTGTATCTTCCGGCAGTCCTTCGATTCACGGCGATAGTGTAACGTTCACCACCACCGTACAACCGAGTGCGGCCGGATCAGGATTTCCAACTGGAACGGTTACCGTCAGGGATGGGAATACACTACTCGGTTCAGGCGAATTGATCGCGGGAGAGTATTCCGTCTCCACCAGCATTTTGTCCACCGGCGCACATTCCATTTCTTCCTCTTATTCCGGCGACAGCACGTTCTTATCTCATACGGTCACGATCACACAGACCGTCGAGGCGGCAGGAACCAAAACAGTACTCGCGTCATCGAGTAATCCCATTGGAGTTGGAAAATCCGTAAGTTTCTCTGCCACGGTGAATTCAACCACCAGTGGAACACCGACAGGTATGGTGACCTTCACGGATGGAACCGTTTCGCTGGGTACAGCCACTTTAAATAGCAGCGGGATTGCCACGCTGTCGAGCCCCGCGCTTTCGATGGGGACACACCAAGTCTTCGCTTCTTACAGCGGTGACGCGAACTTCAATTCGAGCACCTCCGCAACTCTTAATCAAATTGTCGGCAAAGCGACTACGACCGTCACGCTAACCGATACGGCCGACTTAACCCTGAGCGCAACGGTAGTTTCTGAAACGGGCGCATTCCCCGCAGGCACAGTGAGTTTCATGGACGGCTCGTCGCAACTTGGCAGCGCTACGTTGAATGCAAGTGGAGTCGCAACCCTCACCACCACCAGTTTGACCGCCGGGTCACATAGCATCATAGCTTCCTACGGCGGAGCCGATGACTTCGACCCAAGTACATCGCCGGTCTTGAATGTAAGCGCTGACTTCAGCTTGTCGGCGTCCGCGATGTCGCCGGGAAGTGTGACGCCCGGACAGCCATCGACTTCTACTATCAGCATCTCTCCGATCAATGGATTCAACAGCTCGCTAGTGTCCTTGAGTTGCAGCGTCACCGCTACGGCCTCACCGGCCCCTACATGCGCCGTAGGATCAGTTTCACTACAGAATGACAACGGCACCGCCACTCTGACCGTGAACACAAATGCAAGCAGTGCGCACGCATCTTTTATGGGGAGTAGTGCAACAGGCTTATTCGCAGTCACGCTGCTGCTTTCAATGGTGCTCTTCGGCGGAGTAAGTCTTCAGCGTGACGGACGGAAAAATCTCATTTCCTGTGCGGCCTTCACGTTGGTTTTTGCAGGATGCCTTCTCCAAGCAGCATGCGGCGGCAACACCTCTGGCAACCGCGGAAGCGGACAGACTGGAACTCCATCCGGCAAATACACCGTGACCGTTACCGGAAAAACACAGACAGGTGTGCAGCATTCCGCGACTACAACATTCACGGTTCAATAGCTGTCATGGATCGAACCGTTGGACGACGTTGGCTTTGGAAGTTCCCGGATGCCTATTCTTTTGGCGAGATTGCCACCCGCCCTGACTGAAGCGCGAATCTTTCGCTCGGAAGAAAGGTTTCAATATTATTTCTCGAATAAACACCCGATCGCGTCGGATTGGCGGAGAACCAGCGCCAGTCAGGGATTGCAACCGCTCGCCACCCGATGCTATTCTCTGCTACTTGCTCCTAAGAACAGTGGATGAAACCTTGGCTTCTGTGTGCCCGACATTGCTTCGCCCTCCGAAAATCTCCAAGACACACCAGTTCGACGAGGACATTCTAAATGGATAGTGCCACAACGAATCGTGCCATTCGAAGTGCCACCGAGACTCAGCAAGAAAGGATTTGGAAAGGGGATTTTGGGCGCGAGTACACCGAGCGAAATACGGTCGATACCGCGTCGCTCGATCAACTTTGGCGCCGAAACTATGGTGTCGCGAGAAGCACGATCAACGAGTCATTCCTGAGCCGAATCCCGAAAGACGCCAAATTTCTGGAGGTGGGTTGTAACGCTGGAAATCAACTCTTGATGCTGAGTCAGATGGGGTGGAGTAACCTCTCGGGCACAGAGTTGCAGCCTTTCGCAATGGAAATTGCCCGTTCGCGCTTGCCAAGTGCAACTTTCAAACTCGGATCGGCACTTGCACTCCCTTGGGACGATGGTTCCTTCGACGTCGTGTTCACCTGCGGGGTACTCATCCATATTTCACCCACCGATCTCCCAACGGTTATGGATGAGATTTACCGAACGACCAAGGAGTACATCTGGGGCACTGAATATTACGCGCCCGAAGTCACTCAGGTTACGTACCGCGATCACAGCGAACTGTTGTGGAAGATGGATTTTGCTCGACAATATATGCGGCGCTTCCCGGACCTGGAGTTGGTCCGAGAACAGCGTTTGCCGTACCTGGATAACGCGAATGTCGACGCGGTTTTTCTACTGAGAAAGAAACGGCGGCCGTAGCTATTTGCGGTTCTAGGCGCACAGCGACGGGAGCGATCGCCTCGTCAGGTAGCGCTTATTCGAGCACATCGCTTATCATGCACCGTTCGCGCCTGAAATTGACTGGCGCGGTTTGGTCAGCGCTTCTGATCTCCTTTATTCATGAAAATGCTGCTGGTGCATCCCGATGATTCTGCGGAAGTTGGGCCATGGGCTGAGACAACCTGGGATCTTATCGCCGATTTGGGATGGTCGGGCTCGCATGCCTACGCGCAGCAGAAGCAGCGTTTAGGATGCAGCATCATTAGCATTTATGAACTGCTGGATCACGACACGCATCGAGATCGACTGCGAGACCTTCTCGCAGTGGGATTGAATCAACTGGTTGATTCGGAGTCGATCGACTGGTGGGAGGTCTTCTCCTCTTGTCTGTACGACTCGCTTGGGCAGCTACTGATGCTGTCCGCTCTGGCCGAGAGGATTCCCGAGCAGGCTGAAATCTTCACTACGCGTGCAAACGGGGCAACACGGACTCTGAGCATCCTGCTTCAGCGAGAGATCCAGTCACTCTCGAAAGATCGGCGCGCTAGTATAAGGACGAGAACCAGAACCTTCCTGAAGAAACTCGCAGTTCTGCGACCCTCGCAGGTTTTCGAAATTGCATTCGACAAGTGGGATGCGGATTATCAGTTTCGGCGGCATGTGAGTCGCAGGCCGTCAAACTCGTCTGAGCCTGTCGTGTTGCTCCCGTCCGCCTATGAAAACGTTTCTCGAATCCAAATAGAATACGCGCAAATGTTGCCTCATCGACGGTTTCTGCTGGTCGTGACTCGGCTCAGCGGACGCAGAGTGAAACTTCCGCCCAACGTAGTGCTGCGATCTCTGGCTGCCTATGCGCCTTCAGTCTCGGCGGCGACAGAGGTCGAGCGCAAGGAGTTGCTGGCCAAGTGGGAACAGTTAAAGTCAAGACGATTTGTCCCAAATCGCCTGCTTGGGGCTGGGGTTCAGCAACATATGTTCGATTTGTTCGAGAGGATCCTAAAAAATGGCCTCAGAGTCAGGGATGCATGGCGAGCTGTGATCACGAAGGAATCGATCACGACAGTTCTTTCAGGCGATGAGAATAATGAATTCACCAGACTTCCCATCATTCTGGCTAAGGCGCGAAATCTGCAAACCGTATCCTGCAATCATGGCGCCTTGAACATGACCCTCGGACTTCGAAAGCAGTGCTCCGAACTCTACTTAGCATCGGGCGACATGGCACGGGATTACATGGTGCAGTGGTGTGGGCTTTCCGCTGGCCGCGTCGTTATGGGAGCACCTCAAAACGGGTCCAGCTTGGCCCTCCAGGAAAGACAGCGTAGACAGGACTGGATCGTTTTTTTCTCCTCCCCCTACGAGATTTCGTCGGCACGTACTCAAGTCTTCTATTCCGAGATCTTGCCTGAATTGTGTGCGCTCGCTTCCCACACGAACCGCAGGGTCGTGGTGAAGTTGCATCCGTTCGAGAGCCTGCGGAAGCGGAAGGCCATGATTGATAGAGCAGTGACTGCAGTACATAAAGAGGTCATCGAGATGCGTCAAGGTCCCATGTCAAGCGACGTTTTGGAGCGGGCATGGTTCACGGTTACAGTCAACTCGAGCGTTGCAGTCGAGAGCACGATAAATGGAGTTCCTTGCTTTCTGTGTGCCTGGTTTGATGGAGATTGGAGTGATTATGGAAAACAGCTGGCGAAATATTCAGCCGGGCATCCACTCAACTCGCCTCTTGAGATTCGGCGTGTCCCGGAATTATTGGACCAGCTCAAGATCACTGAAGCTACGCGACGAACACTCCTTTCACCAATAAGCCCGGCCTTTCTAGACTCGATCCTCTTCGCGGTCTCGTCAATCCGAGACGTTAAACAGGAATCAGTGTAAGTATTGTGACAGGTAGGCGAACACTCACGCGTGTACCATCAGCGGTTGATTGAATTTCAAAATTACCATTCAGTTGGCGAACGCGTTCGCGCATGCCCTGAATTCCAACTCCGGATCGTGGCGTAGAAGAGGCGCCATTGTTTCGCGAGGCCATAATTCCTTTTCCGAAGTCCCGTACCTCGAGGTACAGACTATCGTCTGAACGATTCAAGCGGATACAGGCTCTGTCGCTCCCGGAATGGCGATGGATATTGGTGAGGGACTCCTGCACGATACGAAAGAGTGTAGTTTCCATTTCGCAGGGAAGGCGGCCCAGGTCTTCCGCGAGTTCGAGTTGAACGTCGATTTTGCTACGCTCTGCGAAACCCTCGATATACCAGCGAAGGGCGGATGGTAAACCGAGTTCATCCAGCAGGGGCGGATGCAGAAGGTAAGATACGGTGCGCAGTTCTTGAGATAGTTGCTGCACAATGGCAAGACTCTCGGTGATGCCGGATGCGAGCTTGGGGCTCAGTTTGCCGGCGTCAGCCTTCAGGGGAGTGAGTTGCATCTGCAGCGCGGCCACCATCTGTCCGGCGCTGTCATGGAGTTCACGCGCCAGTCGGCGACGTTCGGCGTCCTGAGCCGCCAGGAGTTGGCCGGTAAATTCGCGGACCTTCGCCATTTCCTCAACTTGTTTGCGATCGGTGATGTCAGTGTGCGTGCCGATCATTCGAATCGCTTTGCCCGTTGCATCGCGCACGATGCGGCCGTGAGAAAGGACCCACCGAATCTCGCCACTGGGTCGAACGGTGCGGTACTCGAATTGGAATTGATCTTTTTCTGCGATCACCGTTTTCGCTTCTTCCACTAGCCTGCCCAGATCATCTGGATGATACAGTGAGTGCCATTCTGCTCTCGTGATGTATTCGCCGGACGGCCAGAATTGATACAGTGCCGCTAATTGCTCGTTCCATTTGCCCCGAAGCGCGATCAAATCCCAGTCGAATATGGCGGTCCGCGAAGATTCCAAAGCCAAGGCAAGCTGGGCCTGACTTTCGCGCAAAGCGTCCTGAAAACGTTTGGGCTCCGTAATGTCGCGCGCCACTTTTGAGGCGCCGATGACGCGCCCTTTGCTGTCGCGAATCGGTGAGATCGTCAGCGATACGTCCAGGCGCTTGCCGCTCTTGGTGACACGAACGGTTTCGAAGTGGTCGATGCGCTCTCCGCGACGAAGCCGTTTCAGAATATCAGTCTCCTGTTCGCGCAGGTCCGGTGGAATGAGCAGCATAATCGAGCGGCCAATCACCTCTTCGGGCGTGAATCCAAAAATGCGAGTAGCACCGGCGTTCCAGCTCGTGATGATGCCGCTGAGATTTTTCGAGACGATGGCATCGTCGGAAGAAGCCACGATCGCGGCAAGACGCGCATGAGCTTCATCGGACTTCCGGCGTTCGGTGATGTCTTCAATTAGCGAGATGAAATGTATCAGCTTGCCCGCTGCATCTCGTCGCCCGGACACAGTTAGATTGATCCAGACGTGGGATCCATCTTTGCGAATGTAGCGTTTCTCCAGCGAGAACATCTGCGACTCGCCACTCTGCACCTTGCTTGTTTCTGCGAGATCCGCCGCTAGATCGTCAGGATGGGTAATGTCTTGAAATGTTAGTTGTAGCAACTCCTCTTCGCTATAACCGACAATCTCGCAGAGCTTTCGATTGACGCGAAGCCACCTGCCTTCGGGGCTCACATGTGCAATGCCGACACCCGCTAGCTCGAACGTGGTCCGGTACAGTTGTTCACTTTCGAGGAGGGCACGTTCCAGGGCGACGCTACGCTGAACAATCTCCTGCACATCCAATGGGCCAGTCAGTTCGGAGATCGCCGGGTCGAAGAAGCACTCGTGGCGAGCCACTTTGTTAACTGCATCGGATAGGTCTTTTGCAAGGGATGATTTGACGAGATATCCGCGGGCGCCTGCCGTAAAAGCCTGACGCACCATCTCGGGAGCATCATGTTGGCTCAGTATGAGAATCTCGCACGAAGGAAGAGTGCTTCGAATAATCCGCGTGGCATCAAGGCCGTTGAGGACCGGCATGCTCACGTCCATGATTACCACATCTGGTTTCAGAGCCGCCGCCTTCTCTATCGCCTCTTGTCCATGAGTCGCTTCGCCGCAGACTTCGCACTCCGGCTGGACGTTCAGCAGTGAAATCACACCGCGCCGAACGACTTCATGGTCATCAACCACTAGGACTCTCATAAATGTTTTTGGCACTTCGTCCAGCGACAACCGCTTATAAGCCGATCAGAAGGCCAGGGACGGCTAAGCGGCGATGGTATGTGTTGCTATCTTAAGAACGCCGAACGCAGGGATTCTATACAGGGAAACCCCTAGAAGAAAGCTCTCAAGGGCGACTCATCGTGGGTTGCAGTCGGACATACATCCCCTTGGCCGATATCTGCTCAGTCCCTCACTTTGCTGCACTCCAACGGTGAGCCTGTATAGTGGCGTGATCATGAATGCAAGAATTCGCAGAGTAGGCTTGGTGGCATTCTGCCTGATAGCCGCAACCCCATTGTGTGCACAGCAAACTTACAAGTATTTCCGGCTCGGAAGCAGAGAAGATTTGCAGGCAGAGCCGAGCTTTGGAATCGCCATGATGGGCGGTGGGGCTGACCTCGATGAATCGTTTCGCTGGTTATGTAAGAAAGGCAACGGCGGCGACTTCCTCATCCTGCGAGCGAGAGGGAATGATGACTACAACTCGTACGTGAACGGATTGTGCAAGGCGAATTCTGTGGCGACCCTGATTATCCCCGATCGCGCTGCAGCTCAAGAGCCGGCGGTTGCGGAGATTATTCGGAGGTCGGAAGTAGTGTTTATCGCCGGTGGAGACCAAGCGAACTACATTCGCGGTTGGCAAGGAACTGCGGTCGAGAAAGCAATCAACGAAGGAGTCGCGGCTGGGAAGCCAATCGGCGGGACCAGCGCGGGGCTGGCTGTTGAAGGTGAGTTTGTCTATGGAGCCCTGGGGGACAAGCCAGACGACAAAGACCTCTCATCGGCAGAAGTGCTGGATAATCCTTTCTTTACGCGCGTCACCGTGATTCGAGATTTCCTAAAGATCCCACACTTGGAGAACTTGATCACCGATTCACACTTCGTCAAACGCGATCGCATGGGCCGAAGCCTGGGATTTCTCGCACGGATCATGAAGCAAGAGTGGAGTTCATCTCCGCGGGAAGTGGCCGTCGATGAGAAATCTGCCGTGCTCGTAGAGGCAAACGGGAAAGCAACAGTCGTTGGATCGGGCAGGGGTGCATATTTTATGAAACCAACCCTCGGACCAGAGGCTTGTGCTGAAGGTGTGCCTCTCACTTTTCGTGACGTCACTGTTTATCGAGTTCCGAGGGGAGGACATTTCGATTTGAAGTCGTGGACCGGGAGTGGCGGGGTCGAGTACTCGCTGTCTGTAGTGAATGGAAGAGTTGAGAGTACGCAATCGGGAAAACAGATTTACTAGAGGAGGCCCGCTCGCTAGGAAGAACAAAGCGAGCCGCTGAGGCGATCGTTGGAAATTGGCTGAATCTGCCAAGCGTCGAGGGAAATCAGTTCGGCGCCGTCCACTTTCAAGCTCAAAGGTCCTGAGGCCTTTCGATACACACGCGCAGTCATCGAAGTAGCGTCATTAGCGAAGAGTTCTAATACAGAACCGTCAAGGAACATGTGAAGGCGAAATGGCGATTCCGGAGATCCGGACAGTGGACCTGCGACCGAATTTACCCACAGTTGGCGTCCATTGCCTTTAATTGAAGACGAGATCGTGACGAAATCACCCTCGTCGGACTGTAGGCGCAACCCAAACTTGTCATTTCTCGGGCGAAGTTCAAGTTCCAACTCTGCGCAGAGATCGCGGATACGGAGCTCGTTGAGATCTTTCTCGCGAGTCGCAGCGTTTTGGTCGGGGGGAATTCTGGTGTGATTGGTTCGCAGGCTGCCAACGATAGGACTGATCTCGGTCTGTAATTCGCCATTTGCGTTTAGGGACATGACTCGTGGCAATGACATCGCTCCGGCCCATCCGGCGGCGACGAGTTCCGCATCGGTCCTGGTCTCTGGAATCCATCCCCATAGAATTCGCTTGCCGTCGCGATCGATCATGGATTTGGCGGCATAGTACGATCCCCAATCGACCACCCCTTCTTTCTCGGCTGTGAAGCGCTGATTCGCATAGGTGCCAACCTTCCAACGAACTTTGCCCATCGTGGAGATAAGCAAGACGTACTGATTTCCGAGGGAGAAGAAGTCAGGACACTCCCACATCTCGCCGGTGTCGACGGGGTTGACCGCATTCTTGCTGCTGGCTGGTCCCTCGACGAGCGGATGCAAGTAGGTCCAGTGGAGGAGATCGGGCGAAGAATAAAGTAGAATCGCGCCGCCTTTGCCGCGGATGCCGGAGCCCAGCGCCAGCATCCAGTTATCGTCCTCACGCCACACGATAGGATCGCGGAAGCCGGTGACTTCGAGACCGGTCGGTGGAGTCGCGATAACCGGATCGGGCCGCTTTTTCCAGGTCCGCAGGTTTTCGTCCTGAGCGACGGCGAGACATTGCGATTCATGCCAAGTGTGGGCCCCATCGCGAAGAGTCGCATCTCCCGTGGAACCAGGCGGTGCTACACCTGTATAGATCACGGTCGTCTTTCCACGGTCGAGCACTGCACTTCCACTGAAGACGCCGTCCTGGTCGGCACTTCCCGGAGTTGGTGAGAGCGCAATTGATTCGTGACGCCAATGGAGCATGTCGGGACTGCTAGCATGAGCCCAATTCATGTTTCCCCAAACCGCACCCCTGGGGTTGAATTGATAAAACATGTGATAACGGCCGCCGTAAAAGATCGGGCCGTTGGGATCATTCATCCAATTGTGCGCGGGAAGAAGGTGGTATTGAGGACGGAGAGGATCGGACGCAAGCTTATGGCACAAAGGCTCGTTCTCGGAGTTGCTTGCAAAGGACAAGAGAGAGGCGAGTGGTTTTACACTCGCAACCGCAACGGAGCCATGCAAGAATGCGCGTCGAGTAAACGACATTGCCACTTTTAACCGCAAAACGAAGTCCGCCTACAGATTTCTGCCTAAGTCTTATCACAACGGGCGTGCACACGGTTGGATATAATCGAGTTAACCAAAAAACCCCGATTGATCGTGCGTCGATCTTCATACAACCTGGTTTCTTGCGTGCTCGTCGGTGCGCTTGGTTTGTCCGTTTCAGTGACCGCACAGGCTCCGGCCAAATCACCAGGTTCCAGTTCTGCCCAACAATCCGCACTGCAACGCGGGCAAGAGGCTCTCGCCAAAGGTGATGTTGCCCTTGCTAGGAGGGAGTTCGAGAAAGCCGTACGCCTTTCTCCCAAGGACGCAGCCGCGCAGTCAGCCCTGGGATGGGTATTGGCGCAGCAGGGGGATTTCGATGGGGCAGCAAGTCACCTCAAGAGCGCGATCCAGCTAAAGCCGAGTACGGTAGACTCACACCTCACGCTGGCGAGCGTTCTCTTGCAGCAAGGCAAGACAGCAGAGGCACAGCAAGAAGCCCGGGCTGCGATCAATGTGGCTTCGAGTAACGCTGAGGCACATCGCATGCTGGCCAAGATATTGAGCCAGTCCCAAGGTGATGAGGCCGTGACCGAGATGCGGCGGGCGGTCGACTTGGCTCCCAAGCGTCCGGATTTACGCGATGAATTGGGCACACTTCTGGCCCAGAGAAATGATTTTGCGGCCGCGAAGGAATCCTTCAAAGAGTCGTTGCGATTGCAGCCGAATTTCGAGCCCGCTCATTTCCACTTAGGTGCTTCAGCGTTGCAAGAGCAGAATTTCGAGGAAGCCGCGAAGGAATTGAATAAGGCGGTCGACTTGAATCCCCAGGATGTGACCGCGCACTACTACTTGGCAAAAACGCTTGCGGCGCAATCGAAAAATACTGAAGCTGTGGCCGAACTGCAGAAGGCCGCGACCCTGCGGCCGGACTGGTTCGATTTGCAGGTCGAGTTGGGGATCGCGAGCCAGCGAGTCGGTGATGTCGACGCAGCGGCAAAAGCCTTTCAGCAGGCGATTAAGCAGAATCCCAAAGATCCCGAAGTGCAGAATGATCTTGGCCTTACGTTGCTGCAAAAAGGTGATGCAGACGGAGCCATTCCGCTATTCAAGAATGCAGTTCAACTTCGCCCGCAAGATGGATCTCTGCGCGGCAACCTGGGCATCGCATACATGCAACTGGCGAACTTTGACGCGGCCGCAACCGAACTGGAATCGGCGGTGAAGATCGCTCCTGCGAATGCCTCTCTGCACTACAACCTCGGTCTTACTTACAAACTGAGAGATCAATTGGATAAGGCGACGCAGGAATTTCAGGAGGCTGTGCGCCTGCAGCCGGATTTGGCAGACGCGCACTACACTCTAGGCGTTCTATTGTGGCAGCGCGGCGAGTTCGACCAAGCGGTCTCGGAATTGCGCGAAGCAATCAAGAACCAGCCGAACTACGCTGAGGCACATTACACACTCGGGACAGTCCTTAAACAGCAAGGGAGACTCCAAGATTCAACGGCAGAATTGCGCGAGGCGATCCGGCTCCAGCCCGATTTCGCCGGAGCGCATACAACCCTCGCCGGAGTACTCCGGCAGTTGGGTGATTCGCAAGGTGCGGCCGAAGAAGCCAAAGAAGGCGTCAGGATCGCAGCATCTGTCAATAATCTTCAGGCTGCGAAGGTTTCGACCAACTCGGGGAGGCGGCTCTTGAGCGCCGGAGATCTCGATGGAGCGATTCAGCAGTTCCGATCGGCGATTCACTCAGAGCCGACATATGCAGCGGCACATTATCAGCTTGGATTGGCATTACAGCAGAGCGGCCAAAAAGACGAGGCAAGAAAAGAGTTTGAGAAGGCTGCTGAATTGGATCCGAAGCTGACCCTGCCGTCTCAATGAACGAAAAGTGCTCAGCCCTTGCACTGCGATTAATTCGAGCGATTGCGAACCGCGATTAGTTCCGTCGTCACCGGCACGCCGTGCGCGATCTTCACGTGCAGAAGCGCTTCGAACCACTTTAGATCCGAGGCTTTCGAAACCCTAAGCCGTTGCAACAGTTCCTTGATGGAATCTTCTCGGCAAACGTACTCGACTGCCGCCTGCGTGCCAAATGTGGAATTTCCCGCCAATATAAGGATAGAGCGCGAGGGATCTAGTCCTGGCAACAGGCTGATAACGGCGTAGTCGTCAACCGTCGGTTGATTCGCAGGAGTGGCTAGAAACAGTTTCGGCTCTCCGCCTTCTGGATGAACGTTCAGGACGGCGAGATCGCCCCTCCGTGGCCCCGCGTCAAGCCGCTGAAATACAAACTCGCGTGTACCCGGAAGGTCGACGAGCGTTAAGTTTTCAGACGGCGATCCCACAAAGATGAGGTCATTGTTTTTCGCGTCGTCTAGAGAGAACAGAGCTCCCCGCTTCACCCGCAGAGGCCGGTTCAGCATATAGAATACCCGGTCCAGTTGGTGAATTGCCAAAACTTCTCCCACTCCGGTGTAGTGGTCGAGGATAAAAGAGTTGCTGTCTACCGCGGCATTGAAATACCGCATCCCGGTTTCGGGACGTCCGACGAAGCTGCCATTGCTGAAAATCACCCAGGGTTGCTGGGGACTCGTTACAAAGCGATTCCAAAACACCTGGTAAGCCGCCGGAACAGTAGCTACCGCCGCGGTTGGTGTTGACGTTCGCTGCGACAGCAGAATTGCGCTCAGCGTAAACGATGCCGCCAACAAAACCGAGAGAACCACCACCGCGATCGCCCATCGGCGGTCGGGAGAAACGATTTCGATCCGCTTCTCCGGAAATTTCGGTATCACCGCAGGAGCGGTCAAAACCCCAGGCTTGGGCGGACGTACATGAAAGGTAAGTGTGTATGAGCCTTTCGGAATCTCAACTACGATCGGATCTTCTGCGCCCTCTTGCGAGTAGTACTCGGCCAGCTTCACACGTAGCCTTCCGGCCTGCACGCGAACGGTGGAATCACTTTGGGGGTCAAATCCCGCCGGACGTCCCAAGACTTCCGTCGCGATCTGGTACTCCTTCAACGCAACGCCGGGGTGATCGAGCGAATGCTCGGCGAGATATTTAAGCAGTTTGCAGAGAGATTCCGAGGAGTGGAGGCTATGACTTTTTGTAAGCTTCTCTATTTGCTGGAAGCATTGTTCTCGACCAACCACGAAACTGTGTGTTACGGCCATATCACAGGGGAAGTAACAAACTCACGTATCTTGCTGAACGGGCTGAACTTCGTTCCCGTAACAGTATCAAACCTAGTGAAACCTTTTCCAGTTAATTGTTTTGTATTACGAGTGCACACTGTCTCACCAGTTCTCTCTGCATTTCTGGGGCAATCGCGTTTTCGGGAAACAGTTCTAGGAGGAAGTTCATGAGAAGGTCTCTGTGGGCGGCTTTTGCAGCTTTCACATTATTGTGCAGTGCGTGGGTGCCGGTTGCGGTGGGGCAAGCAGTCTACGGGAGCATTCTGGGCACAGTGACGGATCCTTCCGGAGCAGCCGTGAGCGGAGCAAAGGTCACGGTTACGAGCCAAACCAAGAATATATCAACCACCGACACCACTAACGAGAGCGGGAACTATTCCGTCACGCACCTGATTCCCGACGTCTACACCGTGCGGATCGAGGGGCAGGGGTTCAAGGTCATCCAATACAAGAATGTCCAAGTCTCGGCGGACACTGGCGCGCGTGTTGATGGCCAGTTCCAGGTAGGTTCCACCAGTGAACAGGTCGAGGTCACTGCAGAAGCTCCCCAATTGAAGACAGACCGCGCCGATGTGTCGATCGAGTTTAACGAGCGGGCCATCGAAGATGCCCCGATTTTGAACCGCAACTTCACTTCTTTCGAGTTGCTTTCGCCGGGCACACAAAAATTGGTCGGCTGGAGCCACGCTGCAACCGAGAACCCGCAAGGCGGCCAGCAGATCTTCGTGAACGGCCAGCATTTTAGCGGTACGGCGTTTGAATTGGACGGAACGGACAATCAAGATCCGATTCTTGGAATCATTGTCGTGAATCCAAATCTGGACGCGATTCAGGAGAGCAAAATCACGCTTGGCAACTACGACGCTGAATTTGGCAAGGCGGTCGCTGGCGTGGTTACGGTACAGACCAAGTCTGGCAGTAACGATATTCACGGCAGCGCATTCTGGTTCCGTCGCACTGATGCATTGGCGGCACGCGATCCCTTCACGCAATACAAGCCCGATGCCGTTACCGGCCGCATGATTCCGTCATCACGCTGGCAGCAGATCGGCGGAACGCTCGGTGGAGCGATCATCAAGAACAAGCTCTTCTTCTTCGGTGACTACCAGGCGACAAGGCAGAAGAATGGCATCAGCAACCAGGAAACAATTCCAACCGCCGGGTTGGTGAGCAGTTGCGCTGGAGGAGTTTACTGCGACTTCAGTGATTACGGACAGATTCTCTCCAACAACGGGTCGCCGTTTATTTACGACCCGTTCACGCCGGGACAAAATTCGGATGGGACAGGAAGAAACGTTTTCTGCGGTCCGTTGGGCAGCGTTCCTGCGGCAAGTTGTACCGGCACTACTAATGGCGCGTCCAACCAATTCCTTGTGCCAATAACGATTGGTGCCCGGCAGGTGATCTCTCCAGCAGCACTTAAGATGTTGTCTGCATTTCCTGCTCCGAGTAACTCCGGAACGTGCGCCCTGGGCGGAGCGTTAAATTGCCTGAACAATTTCGTGGGCGCTGGCGCAGGTCCTTATAACCAGAACAGTTTCGACGTCCGAATCGATTACGCGGCAAACCAGAGTACTTCAGTGTTCGGACGTTACAGTTTCAACCACTTCAGCCTTTCTGGGGCTCCGAGTCTCGGTGCCGTAGGTGGTGTAGGCTTCGGCCCCGGCGGACTCGCCGGCAGTTCTATCGTACACAACTACAGCTTGGCCCTCGGCGTAACCAAGACATTCAGTTCGAATTTGCTGGGAGACTTCCGCTTCGGTTATTTCAAATACAACCCGCAGACCCACAAGCCGGATGAGGGCACGACCGCTATGACGAACTTCGGCATCCCGAACGCGAACCAGGGAGACCGGTTTACCTCGGGATTGGGTGAGTTCGATATGGACGGAACGGGCACGAATTTCGGCGATGGCCTAGGCGTAGCGCGTTGCAACTGCCCGTTGATTGAGAGCGAGCAGCAATTCCAGTGGGTCGCCAATATCACCAAGATGAGGGGAAATCACCAATTCAAGTTTGGAGCTGACATCCGCTACGCACAAAACCTCCGCGTGCCGAGCGACTCCAACCGTACGGGTGTGTACCAGTTCAACCATCAGGGTACATCCGACGGCGGCAGTGGCGGACTGGATTTCGCTACCTTCATGCTGGGCGAAGTCACACAGTTAAGCCGGTTCGTCAGTACGAGTACAAACGCGGCTGAGCGACAGCATCGGATGTTCTATTACGGCCAAGACACGTGGCGCATAACCCCCAAATTCACCCTAAACTATGGAGTACGTTGGGAGGTTTACTTCCCCGAATACGTAAATGGCAAAGAGCAGGGTGGATTCGCCAACCTTCAGCAGGGGGTGATTCGAGTTGCTGGCGTGGGTGGGATCGGCCTCAACGGCAACATCGATAACAAGTTTAACTACTTTGCACCCCGCTTGGGCATGGCGTATCAACTGAACGAGAAGACTGTGGTGCGGATGGGCTATGGCCGCAGCTTCGACATGGGCGTGTTCGGATCCAACTTCGGCCACGCGGTTACCCAGAACCTTCCCGTCTTGGCGAATCAGCTCGTACAACCTGCGGTTACGAACAAGTTCGCGGCATTCACGCTGGATCAGGGCCCACCTGCATTCCCGTTCCCCGCGATTCCGTCGAATGGCCTGTTCCCGTTGGCAGGTCCAAACTGTTTCCAGGCCGGCTCCGTTGTTCTCAATGGAAACACTGTGCCGCAGAGTTGCACGTCGACGAATATCCGTCCGACATACCAGCGGTTGCCAACCATCGACGCCTGGAAC
This sequence comes from Candidatus Sulfotelmatobacter sp., assembly GCA_035264195.1. Taxonomy (GTDB): domain Bacteria; phylum Acidobacteriota; class Terriglobia; order Terriglobales; family Acidobacteriaceae; genus Sulfotelmatobacter. The sequence continues at coordinate 27,709 of DATFQQ010000337.1, forward strand.
GTTACGGTTCAGCGTCAGTTGAACAACACCACGTCGATTGAGGTCGCTTACATCGGCAATAAGGGGACCAACGTATTTGCCGGAGACGGTAACACGTACAACGCGAATCAACCGTTCATCGGTGCTGGCACAGCGCTTGTGGCGACTGCCGGGACGGCACCCAGCTTTTCGCCAAGCGTCGCCCAACAGCAGCGCCGACCGTATTACAACAAATTTACCTACTCAGGTTTCCCTGATCCGAGTAGCACGACGGGTACTCTAAGGTGCTGCTCTCAGGATCTGGGGGGATATCTAGCCAACGACGCGAACAGCTTCTACAGCGCCTTCCAGGTCAAAGTGGACAAGCGTTTCTCGCATGGCCTGCAGTTGCTGTCGCATTACACACTCGCTCGCGCGAACAAATATGACAGCAACTACTTTGCCGACAGCCACTCTTATGCTTACGGCCCGGATGATCAGGTCCGCACGCACGTTTGGGTGACCGAAGCTGTATATGAGCTGCCGTTTGGCAAGGGGAAGACGTTTGCCGGCAATGCCAGTCGGCTTCAAGACCTGCTCGTGGGCGGATGGACGATTACCGGCACGACCAACTGGAGCGGCGGGCTGCCTTGGACTCCGAGCTTCTCAAATTGCGGCCAAGTCAATGACGTTGGATTGTGCCGACCTGACAAGAGTGGATCCTTCCATGTAGGGGCCGGAAAGTTCGATCCCGTCAACCATGTGGTGCCATTCTTTACCCCCATCCCGACACTTGCCTATGGTGCGTCCGATCTGACTGTAGGGACCGACACATGCACCTTGGCGCGTCCCTCGGGAGCAGGGTGGAAGATGCCTGCCTGCGGAGCTCTCGGCAACGCAGGGTTGCTCTCACTCCGTGGGCCGCGTGCGTTCTTCGCTGATGCTGCCGTGATGAAGAACTTCTCGGTCACAGAACGCGTCAAGATGCAGTTCCGTATGGATGCATTCAACGTGTTCAATCACCCAGTGTTGGGCTTCAACAACAACCAGACCGGTAGCGGTGCTTGCATCGACTGCTCCGGCAATGGCAACATCACCGATATCGAGGCCGATGCGTCTCCCGGATCGACCACCGGTATGCGCCAACTCGAATTCGCCTTGAGGCTGATGTTCTAGCGCTCGGGTCGTACATACCGAGAGAGGGATTCCTTCGGGGGTCCCTCTTTTTACTGCGAAATCCGTAAACGTTTCCGCATTACATTTGGGTCGGGATTATGAAGAAGAAAGTTGTGGGCTTAGGGGAAGTGTTGTGGGATTTGTTGCCGCATGGTGCATGTCTTGGCGGCGCGCCTGCAAACTTTGCCTACATCACCACCTTGATGGGCGATCAAGGGATTGTCGCCAGTTGTGTCGGCGAAGACTCGCGCGGACTCGAAGCGCTGCGCAAGCTGGAAGAACGTGGGCTGGACATCGATCATGTGCAAACAGACCGGGAACATCCCACCGGAACAGTCAATGTCGATCTGGATGGAAATGGACAGGCGCGATTTGAGTTCGAGCCCGCGGTCGCGTGGGACTTTCTGCATTGGACGCGTGATTGGGAGCACCTGGCCAAGAATGCGGATGCAGTTTGCTTCGGATCACTAGCCCAACGCTCAGAGGCGAGCCGCGCTACGATTCAGAAATTCGTCAAAGCAACTTCACCCGACACAGTGAAGGTCTTCGATGTGAATCTGCGACAGTCGTTTTATTCGCGGGACGTTTTGGCCGAGTCGATGAAACTCGCCGACATCGTGAAGCTCAATGACGACGAATTGCCCAAAATCATGAAGCTTTACGAGTTTCCGCACCAAGACGAGCTATCGTCTGCCCGGAGACTGAGTCAGGAGTTCGATCTCGAAGTCACGTGCGTGACCCGCGGCGGGAGAGGGAGTTTGTTGATTCGCGGAGATGAGCTTAGCCAGCATCCTGGCTTCAAGGTCCGTGTGGCCGATACCGTTGGCTCTGGGGACGCTTTTACTGCAGGGCTCGTGCATGAATATCTCCACGGTGCATCTTTAGATCTCATGAATGAGGTGGCGAATCTCGTAGGCGCATGGGTCGCCAGCGAAGTAGGCGCAATGCCTACTCCGAAGCGTGGTGCCTTGGAGCATTCGCTGGCCGAAATCCGATAGCTGCCCTTTTGCGAAGGAGTGCGAAAGATTGTTTTTGCTTTCGATATACTATTCTGCTCGCGAGAGGAACTATGAATCGCACTGCTTCCGGAAGCTCGGTCTCTGTTTGTTCACTTCTTCCCACAATCGCGCTGATCGGGCTCACATGCCTGACGGTTGGCTGTACGAAAAGGGCTGAGGCGCCAAAACAACCTCCTTCGCAACCGTCGGCGATCAAGGTCGATGTGCGTGACGGCGGTCCGATCGTCGTGACCACGAAAACGTCGGAGTTTCAGATTCTTCCTTCCGGCTTCGTGCAGGCCACTCTGCTGAAAGATGGGAAACGCCTGACGCTCGATGAACCCGTTGTTGGATCGACTGGCGGCAGTGATTCCATTATCCACGATGGAAAGGAACTCGATTTTATTCCCGACTTTGCGCAAGCCAAGGTGCTTGAGGCGAATGGAAAGTTGGGCCCCGGCAAGCGCGTGATGATTCCAGCGAAGCCTCTGGCAGCCGCAGGGATTCCGATTGAGCGCGAACTTGTACTTGAAGCTTATGACAATTTTCCGAATCTCGCCCTGGTGAGCTCTACCTACAAGAATAGTGGAGGTTCGGATTTCCAACTCGACAAGGTGCTGATGCAGGAGCACCGCTTCAACGCCAAACAGGCCGATCCGAACGCGCAGCCATACGACATGTGGTCGTTTCAGGGATCGAGCTACGACTGGGGCGAAGACGACATATACAAGTTGACGCGGACATCGGCCCAGCCCAACGCAATGGGCGAAAACGTGAAAGGCGGCTACGGTGGCGGCATTCCGGTCGTTGCCTTCTGGACGGCCTCGGTGGGCGAGGCGATTGGACATGTCGAGACGCTGCCCTGGACGCTCTCGATTCCAGTGAACGTGGATAAAGAAGGCTTCGTAAACGCGCAGATCGAAATTCCGAACAACGCTGTTCTCAAACCCGGTGAGAGTTACGCCACCCCGCGAAGTTTTGTTGCTGTCTACAGTGGCGATTTCTACGAGCCGCTGCGCATGTGGTCAAGCCTGCTGCAAAAAGAGGGATGGGACGTCCCCAAACCGTCAAATGAAGCTTACAACGTGAGCTGGTGCGGCTGGGGATACGAATTTAACGTCACTCCCAAAGAGATGCTCGGTACCGTTCCGAAATTGAAGGAAATGGGTATCAAGTGGGCGACCCTCGACGATCGCTGGTTTGACACATACGGCGACTGGAATCCGCGTAAAGATACGTTCCCCGGCGATTCGATCAAGCAGATGGTCGACGACTTTCACAAACAGGGAATGCTAGTGCAGTTGTGGTGGCTGCCGCTTGGCGTCGAAGATGGCCAGGGAAAATACGAATCGCACAAATACAGCGTTTCCAAAGTCGCGCAGGAGCATCCAGACTGGCTAATTCTCGACAAGAATGGCAAGCACGCCCGGATGACACGCGATCTCGCGACTCTGTGCCCTGCAGTGCCCGGGGTACAAGCCTTCTACAAGCAGCTTACGGAGAAGTTCATCCGCGACTGGGGATTCGACGGCTCGAAACTCGACAACATCTATAGTGTGCCTGCCTGCTACAACCCGGCGCACCATCACAAATCACCGCAAGACTCGGTGAATGCGATGGGCGAGGTTTACAAAGCGATCTTCGAGACGAGCCGCGCCTTGAAGCCGGAGAGCGTAACCCAGGCGTGCCCGTGCGGCACGACGCCATCACTGGCCTGGCTGCCGTTTATCGATCAGGCGGTGACGGCAGATCCGGTGGGAGCGGTGCAGGTCCGCCGGCGCATCAAGATGTATAAAGCACTACTCGGGCCTCAGTCGGCTGTTTATGGAGACCATGTCGAACTCTCGGAGATGACTCCGCTCGGTCATGGAAACTGGAGCGAGCACGGAGCCGATTTTGCCTCGACGGTAGGAACAGGCGGTGTGCCTGGAACGAAGTTTGTATGGCCGGACCCTGGGCCGAAATACAAGCCCGTTGCTCTGACCGGCGAGAAAGAAGAGCACTGGAAGAAGTGGCTTGCGCTCTACAACCAGAAGATGCTGTCGAAGGGCGAGTTCCTTGATCTGTACGTGTACGGCTACGACATGCCAGAGGCCTACGCTATCGCCAAAGACGGCAAGATGTACTACGCGTTCTTTGCGCCGGAGACAGGTTCATTCAAAGGCGAAGTCGAACTGCGCGGGCTGAAACCCGGCAGCTATACCATCCTCAACTATGAGGACGGGAAAGACCTGGGCACAGTCCAGGCGGAGGCAGGGAACGCTCCGCGACTGAACACGGAGTTTGAAAAACATCTCCTGCTTGAAGTGACTGCGAAGTAGAGAGCCGTCGGTAAACCAAAAAAGCTTGATGCAGCGCGAACAGCCTCTCGCATCAGGCTCCTTGTTGTTTTAGGGCAGTTTAGAAGTTGGTGTAGTCCCATGTCCTCCGGCAATTCTGCTATTTCGCTTCTGCGACCTGGGTGGTTAGGGAGTAGTCTGACTCATCCCTGTGCCCCCGAAGTGCTGAGCGCAGTCGGAGTGCAGCGCAGCTGAACTCCGGCGGAGTCGAAGCATCCCTACCCAGGAACAAGTGCCACAGGTAGGGATTCCTCGCTCCGCTCGGAATGACATATTCGCTCCCGCGATGTAGAACAAGCGACGCCAACTAGTCCTTCACCTTCTCCTTCTGCGCGGCATTGACCACGGGATTCGACTCGAGTGGTTTGCCACGATCGACTAAGGCCAGATAATCATTTGAATTGAAGGGATAAGTCCGAGCCGATTCTTGCCCGGTCGTGCTCAATTTGACATCCACACGGCGATTATTCGCCAGAACCACGGTCTGGATCTTCGCCAAGGACTTTTGCCGATCCTCGGCAGAAAGATTTGGATTCTGCTCCAGCAACTGTTTCACCTGATCTTCTGTCAGGTTCTGTCCCTTGCCGTATGCCTGCGTTTCGAGATTGGCTTCGGGAACGCCTTGCTCGATCAGAAAACGCTTGGCGAGCTCTGCTCGCCGTTCCGAAAGGGCTTGGTTGTAGCTGGCTGGCCCGCGCTTGTCAGCGTGCCCGCCGAGCATCAGATGAGCGTTCGGCTCTGCGCTGAGGTAAGTCTTGAAGGCATCGGCCAGCGATTTCAGCGACTCGCGCTCGCTGGGCAACAATCCTTTGTCGGACTTAACCTTGCCTGGCTGGTTGGTGGGGAAGTAAATGCTGCGCGACAGCTGCATTTCCGGCTGCTCAATCGTGCCGACAATGTGTAGCGCAGCGGTGCGTGTTTCGGTGCCTCCACATCCGTTCGTCGCCGTGAGTGTGTAAGTCACCGTCTCGTCGACAGGCCCGGGTGTGGTCTTCTTCGGAGTGATCTGCAGCGGACGGTTACCTGTGGCACCCACAGTCCCAAACGGATCGATAGAAATGTTAGAAGCGTTCGCCGCGGACCAGTTCAAAGCGCTGCTATCGTCTTGCACGACTTTGTCGGCAATCCGGCGATAGTGGACTTCCGCGGGCGCGAGTTGCAGATTGGCCTGAATCGCGGTGTTGACGTTTACAGTCGTGCTCGAAGTTGCCGTGCCGCCAGGCCCGGAAGCCGTGAGGTTATAGGTCGTTGTCTGCTTGGGATCGATGTTCTGATCGCCATTCGACGCGACCGGACCGATGCTGCTTATCTGGACGCTAGGCGCGTCAGTAGAGGTCCATTTGAGTTGTGCCGGATCTCCACAATTCACCTGAGCTGTAGTCGCCGAAAGCTGTGCCGTCGGTTTAGCCACTGCTACTGTGGCGCTGGCCGTGCCCACGGTGAATCGTGGAATCGACGTCAGCTTCGAGCCGCGAGGCCAATCGACCGTTTTGCGAACGCCTTTCGGCACGTCGACCACCACGCGTTTGTCCGCCGCAACATCGACAGGGCCCGACCAGACTTCCTTGTCGCCGCTGAGAACGGAGACTTGATAGGTGGCCGGGGGAACTACTAGTTCCTGCTTCCACCCCCATTCATGGTCGAATTCATCGCCGTTCCCGACAAAGAAGTCGGGGGTCTTTCCGTTCAACAGAACGGCGTCATGGGCAGCACCTTCGATCGTGATTGCGCCAAATGGACCCGCGACGGTGGAGGACACCGGTTGCAGGGTTACGTTGAGGTCGGTGGTTTTGCCGGCCGTGATTGTGACATTGCGAGTTTCCGGAGTATATCCGTAGTTTGCGAGCACGATCTTGTGATCGCCTGCACTCAAACTCATGGAGTGATGTTTGCTGGCCTCGCTGATTGCGCGTCCATCGACGAACACGTAGACCTGCTTGGGAGTAACCTGAATAGCGACTTTGCCGTCGCCAGATTGCGCCATGCATTGTATCCCCATACACAGCGCCAATGCTGAGACTGCCAATGGGACAACGTGATGCTGTGATTTCATAGAGGACTCCTCACGGAAAGCCTGGAAGAGAGACTGCAAGTGGCTTTCGCATAATCTCGACGGCAAAATTGTACTGCTAAATGTTAAGCAAATACACGTCTACCCGGTTAGCTGCAAGAAAATAGGTTTTCCTGATATTCAAATCCGATGTGTCGCGAGGAACCTCTCGCGATGCTGAGCATCTCGAAAGGCTTCGGTTCCACCTGGGCGCGTGGTAGATAGCGCCCCGGCGCGGTTGCCGCTAGACAGGCACTTTGCAAGGTTCGACCCTTGCACGTACTCGTGAAGGAAGCCCGCATCGAAACTGTCGCCGGCGCCGACCGGATCTACCGCGTCGACGATGATCGGGGAACTGACAAGACGTTCGTTGCCTCGCTGTGCAAGAGCACCCTTGCGGCCGAGTTTTACGACCACAAGAGGTACGAGTTGAGAGAGCTTGCCAATCGCGACTTCCAGGTCGTCTGTCCCCGCCGCTTTGCAGGCTTCACGCTCGTTGGGCATAAACACGTCGACATAGCGGAGTATCTGGTGCAGTCCGCCCTCCCAGCGGTCGTCTGGATCGTCGTTTGTGTCCAGTGAAATCGTAAGGCCCTTCGACTTCAGGTGCTGAAACAAGTCGGCGACGCGCGGGCGCAGAGCACGCTGCAGATAGTACGAAGAAAAATGAAAATGGCGCGAATCCGACAGGTACGACAGATCGAGATCATCCCATGACAGTTCTGAGATGGTTCCCATGTAGGTGAGGATATTGCGCCAGCCCTCGTGGTAAAGGATGACGGTTAGTCCGGTGGTGATTGACCCCCCGACGCGCCGTACGAGCGAAACGTCCACACCGCCTTGTTCCAGGCGCTCGAGAGCAATCTGGCCAAGCTGATCTTCGCCAATGTGCGACTGAAAGCCCACGCGGCTACCGAGTGCGGCGAGATTGTGCGCGACGATCGCCGACGACGAGCCCAGCGTCAACATCATGCGGTCTGCCAGCAGTTCGCGTTCGGGTGCCAATTGTTCGGGCAGTCCGTACAGAATCAGGTCGAGATTCAGTTCTCCGGCGATGGTGACGTCGAATCGTGGCATAGGGAAGTCAGAATGCGGAAGCTAGAATGCAGAATTTTCGATTTCAGATTGCAAATTTCAGAGTGCGCTCGTTTCGGATCAGATTGCGGACCGCTTGAACCTTCCATTTTGCAATCTGAAATCTGACTTCTGCATCGATGTGTTACACCAGCGTGACTTCGATTCCCGCCTGCTTCAAAGTGCGCAGGTCGGACTTGGGAGCGCCGCGATCGGTGATGACCTCATTCAGTGCCGAAGTCGGCGAAATCAGCGAGAGGCTGCGGCGTCCGAACTTGCTTGAGTCACAAACTGCGACGGTTTTCTTGGCGATCTCCACCATCACGCGGTTCACTTTCGCTTCGAGCAGGTTTGGGGTACTCAATCCATAATGAGCGTCGAAACCGTCCACGCCCAAGAACAGGATGTCGGCGCTCAAGCGCCGCAAAGTTTCTTCCGCGATGGGACCGACCAGTGAAAACGAATTCTTGCGCAGTGTGCCTCCGGTCAGAATGACCTCTACGGCAGTGCCCGCTAGTTCGGCTGCAATATTCACGGCGTTCGTGATGATCGTCAGATTCTGGAATTGCCGCAGCGCGCGAGCGATCGCGGTTGTGGTCGTGCCCGAGTCGAGGATCACAACCTGGCCTTCTTTCACTTTTTGTACGGCGTTGTCGGCGATGCGCAGTTTCTCCTGATGGTGAAGCTTTTCTTTTTCGCGCAGTGTCGGATCTTCGAGCGCTCCTTCGCGCGATGGCAGAGCGCCCCCGTGCGTGCGGTGGACGAGTCCGTGGGCATGCAGGATTTCGAGATCCTTGCGAATCGTAACCTGCGAGGTTTCGAAATGACGCGAGAGTTCAGTAACCAGCACTCGTCCCTGATGGTTCAAGAGGTCGAGAATGGCGCGACGGCGTTCTTCGTTTAGCACAGGACTCTACCTGGGGCAGATTTTCGTATGTCGACGACGCGTGAGTTGCGCATTTCTTTTTATAGCGTTTTCTTTCGTTTGTCCAGTCCCCAGGAAAAAGAAAATTTAGCTGGAGCTGTCCATTTACCAGTGGGTAAACACACCTGGAATCAAAGGGGAGGATGGCCAGAGTCAATGGCTAAAGCACGATTTTTCTGTGGATTTCTGAACCAGTCGGACTGATAACCAACTCAATACCACCCCCAAAGTCCGATTGCGTTCAGAGGGTAGAGTTGCCGTAATCTCAAATTGGGACGAAAGCAGATGGGTTTCGAAGAATAGCTTTTTTACCAGATCCGAAATGAAGGGGTGCAATGTGGCGCACGAAGAGAGACTCGTTCGATCGGAATCCGTCGTAGCGCGTGTCATCGCCGGTGAAACTCTGATCGTTCCGATACGCGCCAAAGTCGGCGATCTGGCTTCGATCTACAGCTTCAACGGAACTGGCACGCTGATCTGGAAACTGCTTGACACTCCGAAGACTGTCACGGAATTGGTGAGGGCAGTCCTGCAGGAATATGACGTCGAATCTGAGCAAGCCAAACGCGACGTGGCGGAATTCGTGGGGGAGATGAAGTCGGTCGGGCTAGTCGAAGTTCCTGCAGCTATTGCAATGGCGGGAGACTGATCGCCAGTTCTGTGGGTCAAGGGAAGCGGAGTGCGGCCGCTTTCATGGACGGGAGGGGATTTGGAACAAGTTGGTTACGGCGCGTTTAGCGCAAATCTGCATGAGCGCCAGTCCGGTGAGCGCGTGCCGTTGCAAGTTTCCATCGAAGTAACGCGGCGCTGCCCGCTCGAGTGCCTGCATTGCTATAACAACCTGCCGATGGGGGACCTTGACGCCAAGCGGCGCGAGATGACCAAGGAAGAGCACTTCCGCGTGCTCGACGAGCTGGTCGAGATGGGCTGCTTCTGGCTTCTCTACACCGGCGGCGAAATCTTCGCCCGCAAAGATTTCCTCGAGATCTACACCTACGCCAAGAAAAAAGGGTTCCTGATTACCCTGTTTACCAACGGAACGATTATCACCGAGCAGATCGCAGATTACCTCGCGGAGTGGCCACCTTTCGCCATCGAGATCACTCTATACGGGCGCACGCGCGAGACGTACGAAGCGCTGACGATGATTCCGGGATCATATGACCGCTGCCTGCGAGGCATCAAGTTGCTGAAAGAACGCGGCCTGCCACTAAAGTTGAAGACCGTTGCGACCAGCATCAACAAGCATGAGGTGATGGCGATGCGGCGGTTTGCAGAGGACGAATTGGGTGTGGAGTTCAAGGTGGATGGCCAGGTTAACCCGCGGATCGATTGTTCACAAAGTCCGCTGGCCGTGAGATTGACGCCCGAAGAAGTCGTGGCACTGGATATGGCCGCACCCGTGGCGGCAAGCGAATATCGCCGCTTGGCGAAACATGACCTGGAAAATCCCCCCAATTTGTCTCGGGTTGACACGATCTATTTTTGCGGCGGCGGGATGACCGGCTTCTCTCTAAACGCCTACGGCGAGGTGGGAATCTGCGTTATCTCCCAGCAAGAGACATTCAGCGTAAAAGATGCCGGAGTGAAGCGCGTTTGGGAGGAGTCGCTCAAGGGGCTACGTACCCGGAAAAGAACTCGGATGACCAAGTGCGTCGAATGTCGCATCCAGTCTTTGTGTGGAATGTGTCCTGCAAATGGAGAGATGGAGAGTGGAGATCGTGAGAGTCCCGTGGCGTTTCTTTGCAATGTTGCACATTTGAGGGCTGCGGCAATTGGGGTCGAAATTCCCGCGCATGGCGATTGCGAGTTCTGCGCAGATGGTTCGGAGCATGATGCGTTGCTCATGTCTGCGCGCAGGATTGCAAACAGAGAGGTGGATGTCGAGAGTTGGATTTCGCCTTCTCAGTTGCTTCCGGTTCTCAGTAACGGCTATTCAGTTTCGGGCTGTGGTAATTGCGGAGGTGGCCGATGAGGGACAGCGATCTGAAAGATACCCCGAAAGCGATCGGAAGTAAGAGGCCTTATGCGCCGCCATGTCTGACCGCGGTGAACTTGCGACCGGAAGAGGCTGTGTTGGGTCACTGCAAGATTTCAACCGTCACTGGGCCAAGCGCAAACCTACCCTGCACGGTACTGTTCTGCTCCAGCATTGGGTCTTGAACGATATCGCCGAATGTCTACTGAACCGGTATCCGCAGGGGTGCTCCAGGTCGTTTCAGCCGACTACCCGATCGGTATTCGAATCGGCGCTGTTTCGATCTCGATCGAGTCTGAGAGCAATATTGACGTTGCTCTTGTGCCTTCCCTCGAGCCTTTTCGAGACGAGGTCGCTCATCCCGATATTGCAGTCCGAGTTCGTCGTACCAGCAAACTCGAGCAAATAAATCGGTCAGCCGACTTCGAGTCGGGATCGGTTTGGCGTCTGTACAACGAAAACAATATCTTTCACTTCGATTTTCAATCGCCAGTCCTTGGCGATTTTCCCTACAAAAGACTAGTGATAGATCGAGAGTTTTGCAGGGCCGAGCTCCTCCTGAATGGACAGTGTCTTCCCGAGACAGGATCGGTCGTGCCGTTGGACTATCCGCT
>DATFQQ010000338.1:0-2484 GCA_035264195.1 Candidatus Sulfotelmatobacter sp.
TGCCACTACTGTATTGCCTCGCACACAGTATCAGCGCAAAAGAAGGGGATGACCGACGCAATGTTCAAAGAACTGATGGCAGTGGTCGGCATGGCCAACGAGACCAACAAAATGGTGACCGGATATCAGGTCGAAATCGACCCCCAGTTTAAAAAATAAGACGCACGCAGCGAGAAACGACAGCGGAATTGGCAATCTCCGCAGACCGATGTTCCTTGCTCCAAGCTAAGGAACCATCGGTTTTTATTCGAGTGGCGTATGATGATCGAAGCGTGGAGGTGCTCGTCATGAGTGTGCAGCCCTCTTTACGGCAGAGCTTTTTCCTCGCGGGCCTGGCCTTCGTTCTGTTCCTCGTTTTTGGATATTTCTCCGACCTCATCCTGATACGGCACCGTGCCTGGTTAGTTGCGGACGACGTTATCCTCGCCCTTGCCGCAGCCACCGTTGTGTTTTTCTATGAAAGGGAACGCAGCCGCATTCTCTCCGAGAGGCTGCGGGTGATCCGGGACATGAATTCATTCGTTCGCAACGAACTGCAGATTCTCTATTCGTGCCTCGGCGACGGTGAGAAAGCGCGTGTCTCGACCATTGAGGGGAGCGTGGAACGAATCGATTGGGCACTGCGGGAATTACTACCTGGCACACATGTCTTGGCTGATCAACCGGCTGCAGACGTCACTGAGCGATCCAAAGAGCGCTTAGAACGTTCAGCCTGAGCAAGCATGGGTAACAGGCAATCTACCGCTGTTTCAAGGGAGGAGGGGAACTCGTTTGTTGATGAACGCCCAACGGAATTCGCTAGGTCTTTTTACCCCGGCCTTTGTACTCACAAGCCTTCATATCCACTTTCCGTCCCCGGAATCGCACGCCTTCCGCCTCTAATCGCAGCCGCTGCTCGATCGCCGAATCGCCAGTCAACTTGATCTGACCGCCTGCTCCTAATACACGCTGCCAGGGCAAGCCGAATCCGCGGCGAAGTACACGTGCCACCATCCGCGCCGCGCCCGGATATCCCGCCATCTTCGCCACTCCGCCGTAAGTTGAAACTTTTCCGCGGGGAATGGCTCGTATGGTCCCCTCGATATGCAGCAGCATCGCTCCTGCGTCTGCTGATTTTCTTTTGGTTCTGGGGATCTTCCGGCTCTTCCGCTTCAATCGAACTCCACCAAAAGGGGACTAAAGCAAAACTGAGGGTAGCCCATCCTTGGCGCGTATTTTGCGGCTAGGAAAAGGGGAGTCAAAAGACTCGCTTCGACGTGTGTCTTGAAGGTGCGGCTTCCGGCCGCACCGTAAGAGTTCCCGTTTTGTATCAGGGTACCGCTTTAGCGATACCCTAAATCTAGGGAAAACAGCGCCCCTTTAGGGGCTGGGCCTCACAAATCTTCTTTTCAGCAAACTGCTTAGCCGCTGCGCGACTACGCCGCCTGCCGAAATGCTTCCAGTGCCTCGTACTCCGAGTTGTGAACCTCGAAAACAGTCAGCAGCTTGGTAACCTGGAGCAAATCACCGACGCGCTTCGTCAAGTTGGCCAGCTTGATTGTTCCCCCGGCGTTGTGCGCCGTTGTATGCAGCGCGACCAGGGTTCCCAGCCCGCCGGAATCGATATAGCTGACCTCCCCAAGGTTCAGCACGATCTTCTTGTTGCCGTCAGCGACTGCCTTCTTCACATCGTCCCGCAGCAGCGACGACTCCTCTCCGAACACAATGCGCCCGGTTCCCTGGATCACCAGAATTCCATCCACCGTCCGCTTCGCCAGTTTTAATTGCATGTCTGACTCTCCTCGGCAAAATGATTTGTGCACCAGCCTATCGCGGACATCTGACCTTCGCAACTACCATGATGATTAGAGTCTTTCGGGCAATGGCTGACGGCGTTTTCCACGTGCCGGAAGCCCTGCCCCATCACGTATAATCGACTCTTCGCCCTCATGAGTTATACCGTCCTGGCCCGCAAATACCGTCCCCAGAAGTTCTCCGAGGTCATCGGACAAGAGCACGTCACCCGCACGCTCCAGAACGCCATCGAGCAGGGCAGAACAGCCCACGGCTACATTTTCAGCGGACATCGCGGCATCGGCAAAACCACGGTCGCTCGCATCCTGGCTGCCGCCCTGAACTGCCGCTCAATGGATCATCCGGTTCCCGAACCCTGCGGTGTTTGCGAATCCTGCACCGAAATCCGCGCCGGAAACTCCGTTGACGTGATAGAGATCGACGCCGCCACCAACCGCGGCATCGACGAAATCCGAGAACTGCGTGAGGCTGCCCGCTACCGCCCCGCTCGCGACCGTTTCAAGATCTATATCCTCGACGAAGCGCACCAGATCACAGATGCCGCCTTCAATGCGCTTCTGAAGACGCTGGAAGAGCCGCCGGATCACATCGTCTTCATGCTGGCAACCACGCAGCCGGAAGACTTTCCGCAGACAATCCGCTCACGCTGTCAGCACTTCAGCTTTCGCGCGGTTAAATTCGATGACATCG
>DATFQQ010000339.1:0-2300 GCA_035264195.1 Candidatus Sulfotelmatobacter sp.
CGGATGGGATTGGAAGCGGCGACCAGATTGGGCGGTACAGATGGGGATTAAAGGAGCAGATGTTGACCCGGAGTTTTTGCAGCAACTCGATGTCGAGATCGGTGATGCAATTCCATATACGGAGTTCTCTGGGTTTCTTAGCAATGTGCGGTTCAGCCCAATTTTTCAACGCCCATTGTTCAATGAACTTGGCTTAGTCACGAACAGGGTGTTCGAGACCTTTATAGCTGACACAATTCCGCTGGTGATGGTTCCAGAGCCGGTCGCCGAATCGATCTACGGCCCGGCGGTACGGCCGCTACTGCCCACGAACGACATTGAGAGCTGGCTCCAGGATATGATCCGAAATCCCGAGCCGTATTGGGAGGCGATACTGACAGTCCGTCAACATCTCAGTGTCCACCACTCATACTATCAACGCCTCACAGAACTTATTGCCATGTTTGGTTCCTAGCGGACTAAGCGATCAGCTTCGATAAGGGCGCATAGCAGGTGAATATCCTCTTTGTAATGGAAAGACGCGTTAATGCGGGGAGCATTCAGGCTCTCGCAAATTATATTCAGGTAGGAAAGAAAATCGGCCACACCCTGGCTGTTTACGGTAATCCAGATTCCCAGCTTTCTGAAATTTATTTTTCGAATGAGGTACACCTGTTCGACTATGTCATCTTTATCTTTGAGTCGAGATTAAATTGGGTAAGTGGGCTGCAACTTGCCCACCTCCTTACGATTGTCCCTCGCTCACGTCGCGTAATTCTGGATGCAGATGGAATGTACAACCCGGTCATTGCGCTTGACGGCTATGATCAGAACCATGCGAGTGAGCGTGAGCGGCAGCGTTGGATCAGCTCCTTCGAGGCGCTCGCCGATCGCATTGTTCAACCTACGTTATGGCCGTGCCAATCCCAAGTGCAGTCACTGTTATTTTACGGTTATGAATCGCGCCGTCGGGCTGTCCAAACCTCTTGGCATGCCAAGCAAGTCGACATCATGCATGTTGGCCACAACTGGTGGCGCTGGCGAGAGGTGAGTGAGCGACTGTTGCCCGCTATAGAAAGGATGCGCGGGGCGTTTGGCGAGATCTGCTTCGTTGGATTGTGGTGGGATGCGCCTCCAGGTTGGGCAGCTGCGATCGGACAGGAAGCTGCATTCAGCGTCAACCCACAGCGCCTCCGTGAACTTAGCATCCGTGTTCTTCCGGCAGTGCCTTATCGTGACGTGATCTCAACGATGAGCAAGGCGCGCATCAATATCATGACGCAGCGGCCCTTGTTTCGACGACTGGGCTTGGTCACGTCCAAATATTTTGAGATTTTTTCGGCCGACACGCTTCCGCTGATCATGATTGATCCGGAGCACGCGGAGCGGATCTACGGCCCGTCAGGAAGGGATTTGGTGCTGCACGACGACATTGCCAGCAAACTTATCGATGTGTTGGAGCAGCCAAAGAAGTACCAGGAAGCCGTTCAGGCGGTACGTCAGCATTTGACCGCGCACCATTCCTACGAGCGCCGACTGTATGAGCTTATCGACATGTTAGCAGGTCACCAGCCAGCCGTGAAGGCAGGGTGAGCCGCATGCGATTAATGTTTGTATACTGGGCGTTCAAGGACCAAGGCAGCGGCTTGGTAATTCAGGGCTATTGCGAGGCTGCCAAAGCTCTCGGCCACGAGGTGGCAGTATACGGACGGCCGAATCCGGATATTCCACTGAATTACTCCTTAGATATAGATAGCGCTGATGCAGTCGTTTTTATCTTCGAATGGACCACTCAACTGGCAGGCGGAGACGGACTCGACTTGGTGCGGCTAGTGAACAAGATCCCGCGCAAACGGCGCGTAATCCTCGACGGTGATGGAAATTATAACGACGTGATCCGAGCCAATGGCGATTATAACCACCGTGACGCCGCCGAAGCGGAACGATGGATTGCCGTCTGCGATAGCCTGTCTGACAAAATTTGCCAACCAACATTGCATCCCCTCCGTCGAAAGGTCCAGCCATTCTTGTTTTACTCGTACTGTCCGGCATGGGAGCGGCCGATCCGCAGTTCTCCGAAAGCATTTAGCATGATTTACGTGGGCCATAGCAAATTCCGCTGGCACCCCATGTCTGCCATCCTTCGTGCGATCCAGCCTATCCGCTCACAGCTTGCAAGGATTGCGCTCGTCGGCTACGGATGGGCTGCGTTACCACCCTGGGCCACTGCGATGCAGCTTGAAGATGCATATTATAGCGATGTGGAGTACTTACAGAAACTGGACGTCGAACTATTAGAGCCAGTTCCGTTTGAATCGGTG
>DATFQQ010000340.1:0-8731 GCA_035264195.1 Candidatus Sulfotelmatobacter sp.
GACCGTGACCTGCGCCGCCTCCACCAGCAGAAACCGCAGCAGCACGTTGCCTTGCTTGCTGATGTGTCCTAGTCGGCGCCGATCTCCGCTGGACTTCTCCTCGGGAACCAGCCCGATATAGCTGGCGATCTGCTTGCCGCACCCCTTATATATATATATTGGGACAGATAACCCCTAGTATGGGGATTGAAACCCCATACGTAGGGGAATAGGGCTGTAACTGTCCCGCCAGTGGTAAGGCCTCGCCAACGCTTTTTCACCTCTCGTCTTCGAGCGTATCTAGAAAGTCCCCCTGTCCCTGGTCGTCACGACTGGATTGAGGCTTTGAACACTTGGCAGTCTGAATGTCTACCGGACAAGTGGGGATTGGTGGCGCTCTAGCTGGGGTAAGAATGCTTTTCTGTAGCGTTTCTGGGGGTGGCAGGGCCCCTTTTGGGTGGAACGATGCATCTCCGGCCTAAGCGATACGCGGTTTCTGGTTCCCTCAGCTTTCCCATTGGTCCAAGAGGTTCTCTTTTACGTCGAGCACGCTGGTTAGTTGGTCGATCAGTTGAAGTAGCAGGTACCCGTCTCTTTCGCTTTGAATCTGCTGGCAGAGATCGTCGATGCGTTCGTCTGGCGAAGTGTGCGTCATGTGCGGATTCTTACGCGACCGCGGCCCAAGCCACAATACGGCAAAGATTGTCAGGTCTAGTAGAACCCTCTAGAGGAACCTTGCAGAGCCCCACGCATTTCCCCTCCCTCAACAGAATCATCGCTCAGCATGTACTTCTCAGAGAGAACCGTGTCTCTGGGAACGGTGTCTTGGGCCCTGAGGAGAGGAAGGCCCCCCCTGTTAATTTTGACAGTGGCGACTAGGAGATTCACCTGAGAGTATCGGGCCGACCCCTTTAATCGAAAGCCGTCCGTTTGGTTGTGGCTGGGGGGAAGCGCAGCCAGCGGACGGTTTTTGACTGCGCACACATATTCACGAACTTTTAATATGAAAGCTTTTCCTTCGTTGTAATGTGGGGCGCCGCTTTGCCGGGCTCCGGCCCTGTAAGGGAGTGCCTTCCCTCGTTTCGCGGCTTCTTTGCAGGGCCGTTGAGCCGTTCCACATTTTCTGAAGGTTCTACGCAAGCCACCAACGGACGGTTTTGCGTTTATGCAGTCTGTCCGTTCTGACAGTAGCGCCTCTAGTAACTCAGTGAGACCATCGCGGGCAGAGAGTCTCCTAAGCGAAACCGTTCCATTGGCAGTCCTGGCGACACCAGTGGGGCGGTTTTCTGTTTCTCCTCATTCGGCTCCCCACTGGGAACCCAAACGGGACCGTCTCTCAAAATTCGTAGCGCGACTCAGAATCGCAAGATGGGTCAAGCGACCTTGTGCATCGTAGCTGCGCTGCGGTGCGCATGTAAGCACTTGTGTGCCGCAAAACGAACTCTAATTTCGGCTTCTGCGGCGACGGTTCCAGTGAAGATCGATTTGAATTGGGCGAGGCATCCTTCGCAGATTCCAACAATCGGCCGGTCGCGCTTGAGTACCCTTAATTTCCTTTTCGCCATGATATGAACCCCTCCACGGCCAGAGGATTCGTGATGGCTGGTTTGCGTGAGCGGATTATATCCCCGAATCGACGTCGTCCAAGCTCTTTTGTCTTAGGGCGAATGGATAGCGAAATAAATATTGCGTTATACGACATATCGCTTGACGACATGACATCCCGCGCACTATAGTTAACATCTAAGCGAATGGAAGGCGAATCTATGAGTCGAGAAGTTGTCACTGTCACGATCCCTTCGGAAGTGGTGGAGAAGTTGGACGCAGTTGCCGAGTCCGAATATCGGAGCCGCTCAAGTCTGGTAACGCAGCTGATTGCCAAGGGCCTGGCTTCTCGTAATCCCGAATCACAAGAACCCGTACTGGCACAGGAGTCGCGGTGAGCACCGTCAACCATCAGCAGTTGCGTGCCGTTGCCGTCGCGCTTAAGGAAATCGCCCCGTCTCTCGGCAAGGATGCGGATGTTCAGGGCTTGTATGACGCGGCAAAGCTCTTAGATCAGTCTGCGCAGGAAGCAGAACGGGTGACTGCCTAAATGAAGCTCACGGAATTTGCCGAACGGTTTCGCGTCAAGACTAAGGTCGATAGTTGCGGCGAACAAATCATTCCCGGCAAGCCGTACAAGACGCGCCGACCGGAAGACAGAAACCAGATATTCGACTATGGGGATGACGAGCACTTTGGTGTCTCTCTTCTGCTCACGACCGCAAGGCAATGGGGCAACGCCGCGAAGCGACTCCTGGCTGTAGGAATGACCGTGCTGCAGGAAGGCGATACGGAGGGCACTCTACTTTTTGATCCCGCCAATGCAAGTCAGGTAAGGGCCGCGCCAAAAGAAGCAGGGATAAAACGGCGCAGGGTTCTCTCTCTGGACGACCGACTCGCACGAGCAGCTCACTTAAAACGAGCGCGAGCCTGTCAAGCCGAGGGGTTTCGGGCCTCCAAAACGACGAGAATGCCGGAGGTGACGGTATGACCGTTGAAGAACAAGCAAACGTTGACGCGCTGCAGGAACTTCCCGGGTGGATTCTTGCGCAAGCTCTCCGAAAAAAGGTTTTGAGTTGCCCATTGCATGGGGCTGCGGGGCAGATGGTCAATCTGGTCGATGCGTTGATTGTCGCGGGGAATCTGTGGCTAGTGCGGGAGGGCCGAACACATGTCTGACTGGCAATCTTCCTTTGACGATGAGCTAGTGCAGATGTATGCCGGCTCAGATGGCGGGGAGAATTTTGCGAAGGTCGTAGCACTTGGAGAGCTGGAGCCGTATTTCCTGCGGCAAGCGGTGGAGATGACGAAGGGATTAAACGACGGCAGCGAATCGTTAGACGTATTCTTGGAGCGATTGAAACAGCCCACGCCCGAGAGCGGAGCCGAGGGATACGACAGGGAAATAGAAAGGTGTTAGCGATGGCAGATGCGACAAAGAAACAGAAGCTCATGAGCAAGCGCAAATATCTGATGCTTTTGTTCCAGCGCATCGAAGATCCAAAGACATCGACCGATGAGTTTATACGCTTGGCGCTAATCGCAGAACGACACTCTCGGCCTCGATGGAATCGTAAGAAGCGCCGTAGCAGCCAGGAAGTCGCATTCGAAAAAGTTCTTGCATTTAAACGCCAGCAGAGAGCGAAAGGAACACAATAATGGGAAAAGAAATCACACTCGACGTAGACAAGCTTCAGCAGATTATCGCTGGCACGGTTGCCGCGACTGTTGCGGAGATGCGGAAGCCCGAACCGATGACGGCGCAACAGAAAGCCGACATCGAACAAAAGCAGGCCGAAAGATTGGAGACCGGGCGGGGTATCACGGAAAAGAAGCGCAACGAGCGGTTTGTTCAGGAGCACATCTGTACTCATGAGCACCAAAAATCCGCAGGCGGCGGCTCTCACTGTGTGTGGGTTCGAGATAACGATATCCCGACATCTGCCGGATTTATTTTATGCATGAGGTGTCAGGGGAGATTCCGACCGGATACCCCTTTAATGCGCCGTTTAGATCCCAACGCTATCTTCGATGATGCCAAGTTCAACACGCTAATGCAGGATTGCGTTACGACCGGCGCAGAGATGTTTGGTTAATTTGAGAAGGAGCAGACTAAATGCGCGATGTCATAGTCAGTGGCCCACGTCCATGGGGCGGCGGAACTCGTGAAGTTACAGACGATTTTAATCAGGGAATCAAGGACAAGTTGGACGGCAAACCGAATTGGGCGGATGAAGTGGCCGACAACCTTTCTCCCGAGAAGTACCGCGAGTTGGCTACTGTCGCGGTCAGGGATCAGCAGAGAGCGGCTGCGCAAGCCGAACTCGGCAAGCAAATAGAAAAGTTCTTTCAAATGCATCCTGAGTATTCGGATTGTGACCACAATTCTGCAGCTATGAACGTGGGATTGAGGGCTCTCGGTATCGATCCGACAACTGCCACTGCCGAAGATTTCGATCTCGTCTTTGGCAGGGTGCGGGATTCCTTGAGTCTCAATAAAGACGTTTCGGAGAAGCAGGCAAAGGCACAGGTTAGTGAAGAAATCGAAGCCGAGCGTAGAGCTGCATCTTTTAACGAAGAAGAAGCGTGCTCGATGCCAATGGATAAGTTGAGACAGAGGGCCGGAGGGATTTTCTAAACGTCAGGAAAGTTATGGTTTCTCTTTTTCTAGCATCACCGTCAACCTTGTCCCATCAGGCCACACAATGGAAATAACCTCATCAAGGTGTGCCAACGCCAATACCTCTTTGAAGCCAGGAGGGAGTCCACGCTCGTCTACGAAGGCGAATCTTGCCCCAACAAGCGAAACCTTTAAGTTTTCTTCCTTGGAGGCACCATGTGCCCAAATGGATTCGGCCGTCACGTTTGCCAATGTACCGTGGAGCGTCATTTGCACGTGGTCGCTGCCAAAAACCATGCGCAGCATCGATGAATTATCCTTCCATTTTTTCAATACGAGAATTGCGTCTTCCGCTGATGATTCCACTTTTATGGCCTTTCTAAAGTGGTATGGATTACCGACTGCGGTGATGCTGTCAGAGTCCCTCGGCCTCGACTACGAACGAGCTTTGCAACATCTCTTGTCGCTGGAGTAGCGCCGCGAATTATACCCGAGTGACACTCCCTCTCGAAATCGCATGTCATTCCTTGACGCGGTGTTATTACGTTGCCGTGTGGTGTCCAAACTGCGGCAGCCTGAGGGCAGCACTGCCAGAGAATCTAACTAGCGGGATCCTTCCATGTCCATCATGTCGGGAAGAAGCTGAGATACTAAAACCTTTAGGCGAGGGCGGTACTACTCGAACCCTGCCATTCTGGGAATAAGAAAAACCGCCCAAAGTTCTGGGCGGCTTCCATAGGCGTTTCAAGTTCAAATCGTCCTGATATTCCTATAAACCCTTGCTAGCCGCCAACTGTCATAACGGCCAGTCGTCAGAAAACGAAAAACGGCCCAACGATCAAGGCTCTGCGCTGGGCCATTTTGCAATTTGGAATGTTCTTTGCGATTATCGCCCTAAGCCCGAGAGGCGCAATCGGGTATGTGCTGTAGACAAAATCGCAGCCCTTATTGAATCTGCGGGCAAATATTCGACGCTCTTAACGGCGGTGGCGCGGTTGGCCCATGTTCGCTCTCGTTCGGGTTTCCTGGTTGAACCGTCGCCCGCAGAACTTATACCCCGTTCGCGTGCGGATGGGCTTTCCGGTACACGTCCAGCATTCGAACCGGAGACACCCGCGTATAGATCTTGAAAACGATATGCCACAGTCTTGCTGACTGCGTGCGGGGCTTAAGAGGAAGCCCGCGGCCCGTGCTATCGGGCCGCGTGATTGTGAGATTGGAAATACTGTGTGAACTTATGAATTCACAACTTTTTGAAGCGCCGGGTGAGCGCGATGATCCCTAGCAAGCCAGTGCCGAGCAGCTCCAGACTAGCCGACTCCGGCACCGCCGTTGGGTTTTTCCCCAGCCCATTTAGGGTCGTCACGCCGCGCGTGGTCGATCCATTGAAGAACCCTTTGCCTGTGTTGACGGTCAGCTGGATCGTTGCACCCGCAACTGAAGCCCCTGTGGACCATGTGCCTGTGATCGTCCCTGTTAGCGTGTACTGATGCGAGCCATTCGCCAGCGTAATCAGTGTCCATGCGACGGGACTGTTGAACGCGCCGGAGAAGATGACGCCGTTTTTGATCGCATCGGTGCCGTTCCCGGTGATGACGAACGAGCCGCCAGCTGCGAACGTTCCGCCCATCTGCAGGCTGCCCGAGACAGACGCGCCCGTAGAGAATGCTAGAGTTCCCAAGGCTTTCGAACTGTTGATGTTGACCAGAGTGGACCCGGTGAGGCTCAGACCTGCTGCTGAGCCAGTAAGCGGCCCACCGTGACTGGTGAAATCGAAGGAGTTGGCGAGTGATAGCGCTGGTGAGAACAACACCAGTGCTAGAATGCCGGACAGCGCAAATCTCATTTTGACCCTCCTATCCTAGCGTGCGCAAAGGACCTGAGGAGAAATACACGATGCGGGAAGTTCTCGCGGTCCCGCATTTTAGGTCTTAGGCCAAGAGAGCGCAATTGGGTAAATGCCTTAGACAAAATCACAACCCTAACGGATTGGCATCAGGTACTCGCTTCCTCTAAGGCTTAACGATTGAGTCGCAGTGCGGACATTTGATTTCTTGAAAATTGATGCGCAGGATCTGCGATGGTTCTATCTCGGCCTGACACGTAGGGCAAACGAGGTTCAGGCTGGCGAGGACCGCTTCTAGGTTGATCTTCCTGCGTGATGGCATAAAGGCGAGAGAAAAAAGGCCCAACGCCCCGGTTAACAGCGCCGAACTGAGTGGAGTTGAGAGTCGAAACAGTCTACTCCAGAACGAAAGGAATGCAATTCCTTACCACCATTCCCGAAAACCTTTTTTGGGCGCGAGATAAACGGAATAAGGCACCAGGTCGGCGGGTGTGTAAGTGTGAACCTTACCGCATTTCTGGCATTGGTGGTAGAACACTTCCGGCAAGTTGCCCTGGAGTTGGAACACCGTCCCTGTGTCTTCGCCGATGAATTTTGCGAAGTGGCGAGTAGAGCATCCCGCAGTCGTGCAGACTACCGTCCAGTACGCATACTTCATGACGGCCCTAAAGAGAGCCGAACCCTGTTTGATCGGCTCCCCTCTTCTCAGTTTTAGGAACGCGGCGATCCAGGAGGAGACGCCGCTAATCAATACTAGGAAGGAAATGGGAAAGCATCAATGGCACTGAGGTAACGAGGGCCCAAGGATATGCGGATGACATCTCCGGTACACGACCAACATGCGAACTAGTTCGGACTCCTTACGACCCGCGAATGCATTAGCTGATGACAATCGCAAGTGCAGCGCAAGCTTGTGCAGTGGTTGTGGTCATCCTTCCGACAAGCGGAGCTTTTTCCGTCCAACTGAAGCGCCTGGCCAGAATTCCTACGCACGTCTCGATTTGGAAGTTGAGCGCCTAGAGTTTTCCTCATGCCGTGAAGAGTACCACCTCCGGACATCGCCGCCATGCATAGCCTGTCAACTTTGACAGTTTGCGCCTTGATGTAAACGTGCAAGGCTAGTCGCCGTTCGACTTTCTTGAATATGCTCCGAGGGTCGCTGCTTCCATCTCCAGGAAGAAACCACTCGACAAGGTTCCGACTGGCGACCCTCTTCACTTCCCCGATTACGCCTCTACCGCGACTATTGTCGGATTTTGGTTAAATATCGAACGAGAAAAAGCCGCCCGAGGTCACCGGATTGGGCGGCTTTCGACTGGGTCTTTAACTGCGTCTTGATAGTCGTACAAACCGTCGCTAGAGCCAACTGTCATAACAGCTAGCAACCCAAATCAGTTCGGGCCGAAAACTACCAACAATCGTAGATGCAGAAATCGTCGTTTCCGAAATAAGCTACTTTTACAAATCGCATCAACGGCCCGGCGAAATCTTCAGGCTTCTCTCCTTTTCGTTGGGCCGTTTTTTCGTTCTGAATAAAAGCGGGAATGGCCCGATGGAGACCTTCCAAGGTACTCATCGAGCCATATATGGGTGTACGGGTTAATGACGATCTTGTGCTGATAGGTGGGGCGATGCAAGGTTACGAAAGAAACAAGCAAAACGAAAAGAGCCGAACCCCTGCGTTCGGCTCTCAGTTCGGAACTCGGGCCGCATCCAGCGGCGCATCCGGAGTGGACACCGGGTAGGGGGAATCTCCAGTTGCAAACGATACTAAGCCCGCGCAGTGGACGAGTCAATGATGTTGTGGGCGTATCGTTTCCGAAATAAGCTACCTGTGACAAATCGCATCGACGGCCCAGCGAAACATCTTAAGCTTCTCTCCTATTCGCCGGGTCGTTTGTTCGGTCTGACTACTTCCTCGGCGACTATTGCCGATTGATCCTAGACAGAAACATTAGCCAGATGGTGAACGCGAGTAGAACCACGATAGAAAGACTCCCGACCCAGGTTTTCATGGCGCTCCCCTAAGAAAAAGGCCCAGCAACGTCTCTTTACTGCTGGGCCAGTTGAACTGATCCTGTGAGTCAGAGGAGTTTACGCTGTCGTGTCGGGACGGACAGAGCGCCAAAGTGCGCCAGTTGCTAATCTTGCAAAACCCCTGCCCGCTCCTTCCGCATCCCAACTGCACTCAATTTTTTGGCGTGAAGGTATTCATATGCACAGCTATTCGATCTCTGCTTACGTTGAAACGATCCGCGAGGAAATAAAGCGCATTCAGGACCAAGAACTCTTTTACCGCAAGCGCATACGTCCGACATTCGTGGAGACGGCGGCGCACGACAGGCGCGAGTCGAGGATGCTCGAAATACGGGCGACGCTACAAAGACTGCGAACGGTGAAGCTCTTAAGCAGGCAAGATGCGCAACGACTGACGCTATAGGCACTTCCTACAGCGACGCTGTTTCGTTGGCGGATTCCCATCAAAGTCCTGGTGCACATGGCCACATTCCAACTCTTCGTTGTGGTACAGAATGCGCCCATCTTTCGTTACTGGCTCCCGACTGATGACTGATCGAAATGGACCTAGACGCCGAACCGCCGGCCATACTTCAGGTGCAACAGGAGCCGCCCAGCGACGACGATAACGGGCGAGTGTCGGGTCATAGTCGGGGATGTCTAGCCTCTGCGGAATCAGGTTCCCATTCTCATCGTAAAAATCGGAATACTCATCGCCCAGTTTG
>DATFQQ010000341.1:0-3381 GCA_035264195.1 Candidatus Sulfotelmatobacter sp.
GACTGGTCAGAAAAAATCATGGGTAAGCTCGGGCTCAGGTAGTTTGCCAAGTGAGTGATAGAGCGCGAGTTCCAGGATGCGGAAGGTGCGAAAGCCATAGGATCTTCTCATGGTGACTTTGGCTTTGTTGTTGAGCCCTTCGATGACACCGCTGGAGAACTGCTTTTTTGCCTTGAAGTAGTTGAGTAGCAGTTGGCGATGAGAGCGGAGGGTACGTGCGATTTTCTTCATGGGCTCGATGCGGGAGCGCATGGTTTGGTAGCACCAGAAATCCAGGAAGTTGCCGGCCCAAGTGGGCGAGTTGTATTCCCACAACTGCTGAAAATCTTCTTTTAAGAGATAGGCACGGACGGTCTGGAGGTTGTAGCGGAGCAACTCGCGCAGACGGAGGTTCTGTTGCGAGGTGAGATTTTCTTTGCGTTTCAGAACGCACCAGCGAGATTTCTTTAACAGCGGCTCATGACCTTCCCGGGCCATCTGGCGTGACTCGGCGGCGCGGACCTCATCCAAGGCCTTGTTCATCTTGGCGACGATATGGAAGCGATCGAGGATATGCAGCGCCTGGGAACATTTCTGGCGGATCACGTCCAGGTAGGGTTGCCACATGTCGGAGCAGACGAACTCGATCTGGGCCGCGAGTTGTTCTCCGATGACGGTGAAGAAACCCTGGAAGGATTCAAGGGTGCGTTCCTTGCCGACCCAGAGCAAGCGGGTGATCCCCTGATCGATCTGGTAGACCAGGGTCAGGTATTTATGGCCTTTGGCATACTGGATTTCATCCACCCCGATGGCGCGGATCGACTCCAGGGTACGATGCTGCAGGCCCCAGCCGACCACATACTCGACGGCGTCACACACCTTGTCCCAAGACGTGTGGAACGATTCGGCGGTCTCCTTCCAGGAGAGCTTACCCGCCCAGCGGGCCAGAAACAGCATGTAGGCTCGGGTCAACTGGTGCTTGCCATCGCACCAGGGAACCTCCTCAACGAGTACGCCACAATTGCGGCACTCTACGCGCCGCATACGGTACAGCAGGAACACCAGAAAGCCCCACAGCGGAATGAATTCGAAGCGTCGCTGGGGAAGATGATCGTAACCCGGTGCCGGCTGGTGGCACCCCGAACAGATTGCCGTCGAGCCCGCTCGCGGCCGGACGTTGACTTCGATACTTAGCCGGTCGGCAGCGAAGCGAGCATGCTGGTAGACGAAGCTGCGATGGCGATGGCAGTGATTTAGAATCGTGATCAGTTCCATGGTGCGGACGATTTTCAAGGCGAAGACGGCCCTAGTAAACCCTGTTGCTCCACCGGTGTCCGCCTCCGCTGTTTCCGCCTGCGGCCGCGATCTGGACGACTGGCCACACTCCTGGATGGGGATGGAAAAAGACCTGCCACCAGGAGAAGCACTGGTGGTTTGCTTCCGGCCCTTCATCGAGCATCTGGCCGCGTCGAGTCTTTCCCCGAAAACCATTCGCCGGCACGTGGACAATCTCTGGCTGCTGGGTGGAGAAATCATTCGCGATCTGAACTACACCCCTGCCCTAAGAAAGGTCCCTGCCGAGAAACTTATTCGTGATGCGGTTGGGGCCGACGGCGGCCCACTGATCTACAACGGCTCGGAAGAGGAGCAACGCTCCCTCGATTCGACTTGCCGCAAACTCCACCGCTTTCTCAATCAACCCCAGCGCTGAGCCACAAATCACCCACGAATCTTTCGGACGAGGCATTTTTAAAGACAGCTTTCGGAGACTTGCCTGTTCTATGCTTCGCACAATTGTGCAAGGTGCTGGCGAAGGCGCCAGAGCGCAGAAAAGTGAGAGAAAGTTGTGACTACAAACGGTTGACAGCTTAAGCAAAAGGCGAGAATATTAAGGCCTTCCAAAACTTCCCTCAACGTCGATCTGAGAGGTGACAGGACTGGCGTCGGTTAGTCCTTCTGCCCCATTCTGAGGAGGCAACAGATGAAAGCCAAAAAGCATAGTACTAAGCACGTTCGGCCAATGCGTGTCTTCGTCGGTCATGGAAGCAAGGCAGAGAAAGGGTTTCGAGCGCGAGCGCGCTTGCTGATGCCCGAACCAACCGCTCTCGCTCCAGGGCTACCATCGACGCCTGATCATGACTTGGTTTTCCACGGAGCCAACACGATTGCTGATCTAGTTTTTACTAACTTCTACATAGGTGGTGCGAATGCCTGGCGGAACTCCGACATTGAATCCATTGACGGGGCACTTTCGGCAGCTATGTCCGACCAGGACCTGAATAACGTCATCTCCCAGTATTACCAGTCCGGAAATATCACGTCGACTTTCCGCGGTTCGCAAATTCTTTCAGGTCCATCACCACAGATTGTCTCTCAAGGCGATGTTGAAGCGCTCGTAAGAACCCTCTTGCAAGCTGGCACCCTGAACAGTTTCGACCTAGCCGCAACCGTCTTCAACTTTATGCTTCCAAGTGGCACGGTGCTCAACACTGACCCGGCTCCGACTTCCGGTACCATCGTTGCTCCTGTCGAGTCCTCTCGACAGGCGGGGGAAACCCGGTCGGCCAACACTGCTGTACCTATTGAGGAAGAGGAAGATTCTACTCAAGGCCTGGGAGGTTACCATGGCTCGGTGCACATCGGCACCGAACCTGACGAGCAAACTATCTACTACGCCGTCCGCGTCTTTTCCGAGATTCGTGCAGATGGAACTGCTAACGGCATTCCGGTATTCGATCAATCCTGGAAAAATGTTGTTGCAACCTTCTACCATGAACTGAACGAAGCAAGAACCGACCCGGACGTCGAAGACGCGATTCGCGCCGGTGATGATCCGAATGCTGTGAACTTCTTGGGGTGGACCTCTTCCCAAGGAGAAGAATGTGGTGACTTTCCGGTGTTCGAGGCCAATCCAATATCACAGGTGTTTCAAGAAGTGGCACTTACGGATGGATGGTAGTGGCACCGTCCCCATTCAGTTTCAATACTCTGATGCAGACCATGGTCCGGGCGAGCCTCGGGACACCCCGGCTCCGTTTGCCGGAGTCCAGAGCATGCAGCAAAAGGCGGGATGGCATTGCCCTTAATGGTGTAGCACCTCGATTTCGAGCACTTTTGACTTCGGTCTGCACGGCCGAGTGGGGATATCGATTCCTATCGTCCCCACACAGCACTTTACAAGGTCCACATGCCGAAAAATATAGTCATCTGCTGTGATGGGACGGGAAACGAATTTGGGCACAAGACTCCAATGTCGCGAAACTCTATCAATTGGCCGAATCGCGGGCGGCTCAACCCACTGGACTCATTCGGTCCACGTTGCAACACTGATTCTTAGGTATAGCTCAAGCACAGGTGAGGCTACCGTGGAGCAAGGTAGCTCGCACGCAACTCTGAAGGATT
>DATFQQ010000342.1:0-3910 GCA_035264195.1 Candidatus Sulfotelmatobacter sp.
GGAAGCGGTTCAGTATCTACAGGGGCGCGGACTGCACGACCCCACCCTCATGGAAGAACTAGGCATCGGCTACGCTCCCGGCGGGAGTCTGCACCGCCATCTGGCGGCCCTCGGCTATTCCTTCGAGTCGCTGTGGCAGGCCGGGCTGATCAGCCCGCAGGGCCACGACCGCTTCTGGCGCCGCATCCTGTTCCCCTGCCGCGAGCAGGGTCACATCGTCAACCTGTATGGCCGGAGTATAGGCGGCGCTTTCCCGCACCAGCTCTTGCCCCGCTCTTAATGTGAAGTTGTCAGAAATGTGGAGTTGACGCGCCAGGGCCCCGAAAAAGCGCGGTTCCCCGCGTCCCTAACTCCACATTTATGAGTAGCATCGGAACCGCTGCCGTCAGGCGGCTAAATTCCGTTTAAGGAGATACCGATGCTACATTCGCTCTTTCCCAAGGCCCACTTCAGGTTTCGGTCCATGCCGCTGCTGGGGCCGATCGCCGATAGCTTTGACGATTGGCTGGTCACCAATGGCTACATGCGAAACTCGCGCGAGTATTTTGTCAGCAAGCTGCCGCATGTGGATGCTTGCCTGAGAAGCCGTCGGGTCAAAGAGGTCACCGATCTGACTCGCCCGGTTCTCAAGGATTGTTGGAGGACTCTCAGCAACACCTGTCCCGATGGTGCAAAAACCGTGCGAACACTGGAACGATATCTGGCCGCGAACGGTCTGATCACTGCTCACCGACCAACCCCAGCACCCTCTCCGGCCTCGATTCTGATCGAAGAGTATGGGAACTATCTGCGCGAAGTACGGGGATTCGCCGCGTCCACTGTTTCGAACCACAGGTATACGGCGCAGTGCTTTCTCCAGCACCTGGAAGAAGAGGGGATCGCGCTGAAGAAGATCCAGGCCACGCACCTCGAATCCTACGTCGCCAAAGCCGGTAAACGCTTGAGCAGGGCAAGTCTCCAACAGGACATCGGTGCGCTGAGAGGATTCCTTCGATTCTTGGCCATGGACGGCCGGGTTCCCGCCGGCTTGGGCGATCAGATTGATAAGCCGCGTCTTTACCAGTTCGAGCAATTGCCGCGCACCCTCTCTTGGGAGACGATCCGCGCCCTGCTCCGATCGATTGACAGAACCTCAGCTAAGGGGCTGCGTGACTATGCGATGTTTCTGTTGATTGCGACCTACGGAATGCGCACCAGCGAGGTAGTAGCCATCACCCTCGACGACATCCGCTGGAGACAGGGCCGTCTGCGAATCCAGCAACCTAAAACCTTGTCGCCCTTGGAACTGCCACTAACCAACGAAGTGTCGTCCGCGATTGTGAAACATCTGAAGCGAACTCCAACGCCTCCGCCGTATCGCAGAATCTTCCTGAGAATGCGCGCCCCCATCGGCGTCCTGAAACGCACGGCCGTCGGGGAAGCCTTTCAATCCTTGGTTCGCAAAAGCGGTCTCCGCATTCCCTTCCAAGGTCCCCATTGCATGAGGCACTCGCTGGCAGTTCACCTTTTAAAGAGGGGAACCCCACTAAAGACCATCGGCGACATCCTCGGGCATCGTTCCGCAGCGAGCACGTCAACATATTTACGATTGGCGATCACGGACTTACGCGAAGTGGCGCTTCCGGTTCCGGCGAGAAACCGCCAGGCAAAGGAGGGACAGCGATGACCAGAGCAAGCGCTACGTTCTCATCTCGGCTTGCGCCCACGTTTGCCCAGTACGTGGATTTAAAGCGGGCCTTGGGCCAACGTTTCTACAACCCGACTCGCACTCTCCGATCGCTGGACCGATTCCTGCACGACCAAGCTAGCCAGTACCCTGACCTAAATGCGACTGCCTTTCAGGCCTGGTGTCAGACCCTGGAGCA
Organism: Candidatus Sulfotelmatobacter sp.; assembly: GCA_035264195.1. Taxonomy (GTDB): domain Bacteria; phylum Acidobacteriota; class Terriglobia; order Terriglobales; family Acidobacteriaceae; genus Sulfotelmatobacter. The sequence goes on from DATFQQ010000342.1 coordinate 1,866, forward strand.
TCTCGCTTCTGGTGAGCGGCGTGACCGAATGCGGCAGGTCTACAACTTCTGTCTCTATCGTCTCCGGACCGAGGCTCAGTGCTTCGTTCCGGATCCGGTCCTGTTTCCCAGGCCGCATCAAAGGCGCCAGCCGTACATTTTCTCTGAACAGGAAGTGGCCAAGCTGCTCGGCGCCGCCTCGAAGTTGAAGCGAGTGCCGTGGTCGCTTTGCCCCGAAGTGATACGGCTAGCAATCGTGCTCTTGTTCACGACGGGAATTCGGCGTGGGGAGTTGCTGCGCCTAACTCTGGGCGACTACGACCGTCAGAATGCGACCTTGCTGATTCGAGAGTCGAAATTCCACAAGTCACGCTTGCTTCCCCTCAACGGCGATATTGCCGAGGAGATGGATCGTTATCTGCGTGCCCGAGCCGTGCGAAAACCCCCTGTCTCCTCAGATACGGCCCTCATCGGCAACGCCGCTAAGGGTGGACGGGCTTATAGCGGCACGGGCTTGACACTCTGTCTGAGACCTCTACTTCAACAGTGCTCCATCTTCACCCCGAAGGGTCGGCTGCCGCGGGTCCATGATTTTCGCTTCAGCTTTGCCGTCAACGCCCTGCTGCGCTGGTACCGGGAGGGCGCCGACGTTGGAGCCAAGCTCCCCTTGTTGGCTACCTATATGGGGCACGTCTCCGTGGTGTCCACTCACTACTATTTGCACTGGGTCGAACCGCTCCGAACGGCCGCCAGTGAAAGATTCGCCCGCCACTACGGTGAACTGGTTGTGCCCGTACCGGAACGGAAAGGAGGGCAGCAATGAAGAAGCGACTTCCCAACCTACTGGGTGCCATAGTGCGCGACTACTTCACCGACCACCTGCCACGCCTTCGCGGACTGAGCTCGCACACCATCCACAGTTACCGCGACAGCCTGGTGCTGTTGCTGCAATTTCTCTCCGCGCGCAGCCGGCGGCCCGTGGTGGAGCTCGACTTGAAGGATCTGGATCCACCGGGAATCCTTGCGTTCCTCGCCTATCTCGAGCAGGAGCGCAACAACACCGCGGCCACACGAAACGTCCGGCTCTCCGGCATTCATGCCCTGTTCCGTTTCGTGGCTTCGCGGAATCCTGAGCATCTGAACCTGGCCCAGCGGGTTCTGGGCATCCCGCTCAAACGCGCGCCGCAACGCGCCATCGACTACCTAGATCGACAAGAGATCGACTCGATTCTGAAAGCCATCGACCGGACCACTCCGAAAGGAAGTCGCGACTACGCTCTGCTGGCCACGATGTTCAATACCGGGGCTCGTGTACAGGAGATCGCCGATCTGCGTGCCTGCGACCTCCAACTGGCCAGGCCCTTCCAAGTGCGATTGTTTGGCAAAGGGAGGAAAGAGCGTCACTGTCCGCTTTGGCCACAAACAGCCGCGATCTTGCGAGCGTTCGCGAGGGAACGGAACCTGGATGTGCGGTCAGAAGCTCATGTTTTTCTGAATCACCATGGCAGACCTCTGACCCGGTTCGGGATCCGCTACATTCTGGCCCAGTGTCTCCACAGCGCTTCCGAAGATGTTCCCAATCTGCGTAAGAAGCGTCTTCACCCGCACTCCATGCGCCACAGCACGGCAATCGCGCTTCTGATGTCGGGGAACGATCTGTCGACAATCAGCCACTACCTTGGCCATGCTAGCCTGGCCACGACGAATCGTTACCTGAAAGTCGACCTGGAGATGAAACGTCGAGCTATTGCCCGGGTCAAACCAGTTCCGCGCCAGTCGCGCACGCCGTGGAGCAGAGATCCCACAATCCTCGATTGGTTAGAGTCTCTTTAAGCCCCAACAGAATGTGGAGTTGAAACCTCGGGAACCCCGCCTTTTTCGGGCCCCTGGCGCGTCAACTCCACATTTCTGACAACTTCACATTACGATCCCGGCAAAAAGCGGTGAGGCGGCGCCGACGTCGAAAGGCTGCGGCCGTAGAGGTTGTCCTCCAACGGAAAGACAATCCGACGGACGTATGCATCGTAGCCCAAGCCGGTTACCAAACCGGCCTGACGCAGAACTGA
>DATFQQ010000343.1:0-2834 GCA_035264195.1 Candidatus Sulfotelmatobacter sp.
TGAAGCTGATGCAAGTCAAAGGTGAGGCCATTGTCTTGGCGCAGGGCGTTTCGGTACTGCCCGGCTTCAATTACGCCGACCTTTCCGTTTCTCGGAACGGTACATTGGTGTATTCCTCCGGGCCGACCGAGCCAGGGCGACAGCTGTGTTGGTACAACCGAGAAGGGAAGAAGCTTGAAATCGTGGGTCCACCGGAATACGTGAGTTGGCCACAACTTTCTCCCGACGGAAAGAGACTTGCGGCCCGTTTGCTAACACAACCATCAGGAAACTTTGAGATCTGGATTTACGATCTTGACCGCAAGGTACACTCGCGAGCGAGTTTCAGCGGGCTGACAGCGTTGGCTCCGGTTTGGTCACCAGACGGGAAACAGATCGCCTGTGCCCATACTGCTCTACGGGCCAGTGGCGATCACATGTTTCTGCTGATGGCAGACGGGTCCGGAAAGGAACAACTTCTCGAGCAGCCTGTCTTTGAGGCCATAGCGAACTACCCGTCATCTTGGTCGCCGGATGGACGTGTGCTGTTGTTCGACCACCAAGACAAATCCGGAAAAATTTCCGTCTGGATCCTACCGTTCAGCGGAGATCGCAAGCCGTACGCTTTCGTGGAAACCCAGTTCAACGCGCAGATGGCAAAATTTTCACCTGATGGTCGCTGGGTCGCGTACGTTTCTAACGATTCAGGTAACGACGACGTTTATGTTGCACCCTTCCCGGGACCTGGGGGGCGCGTACAGGTCTCCACGGGAGGAGGTTCGCAGCCGCGCTGGCGACAGAATGGGCGCGAACTGTTTTTCCTCTCGCCAGACAAGGCGGTTATGGCGGCTGAAATCGCAGAGAGCCAGGAGGGAGGGCTGCGTGTGGGCGCGATCCGACGTCTGTTTGCGTTGAACCCAATGGGGGGGGTGCCCGGTTACATTTACGACGCAACAGCTGATGGTCAAGGATTCATTGCCGCGCAAGACGTGGGGCACACCAGCATGATACCGATCATCGTCATCACGAACTGGAGCGCGGGGCTAAAGACGCAATGAGCATCGTGGCGGAGGCGATCCCGGTAAAGTTGTGGAGCCGCTAAGTGGAGCATGAGAAAGATTCCACGCGATTCGTGATAAGGCTTACCGGACATCCATGATAGGTCCTTGTCAAGAGAAAAAAGCTCTCCCGACGCGCTTCGGAGGAGCGCGTGAAAAGTTTTTTCAAGTTCTTCGGCTCGCGGTTTGTGCCTCTCGGCGATAGTTCCTGTTCGATGCAGAACCAGACATCCATTTGCTGTCTCAGCCACTAAGGCCTCCACAGAAGATTGAGTTAGTGATCTCCTGCCAGTCTCGAAACATCTTGGAGAGAGCATCGGGAGCTTGCGCTCCGTCGCCCAGTCCGGTTACCGCGAGACCTGGCAGGCCGCATGCCGAATAAACTCGATTGTTTTTGCCCACTGCCGTTTTTACGCTACGGCGCGGTCTTGCTTCTCTACTACAAGGAAACCTTCCTGGCGGCGATCGATCGCCACCAAATACGCCACCAGCTTCCGTGCCACCGCTAGGGTCGCGCGATTCGCATTCCCTTTCTGCTTTGCCTGGTCATACACTTGCGCCAGTACAGGACTCAGTCGCGGGGCGAACTTGGCCGCCTCCACCAGAACGGTTTGCAGATGTTTGTTTCGCTGCTTGGAAATCGGAGTCCGCTTGCGGATGCCTGCGGAATTCTTTTCGTCGCCACACAGCCCACAATAACTGATGGCATTCTTAATCGAGGAAAAACGCTTTACATCACCCACTTCAAGCGCCCAGGTGAGCGCTGTGATCGGGCCGACCGCGGGAATGGTCATCAGTCGTTCCAGGCGTTCTGCCAAGAAGGCATCGCGCTCGAGTGACCGCACCAGTGCACCTTCCGTCTTCCGCAAACGGACCAGCGTTTCCCGGCACTGGTACAGGAGTCGCCGCAGGCTCTCGTCGATGTCTGGGTTGGTCGCCAGCAGCTCTTTGAAGTAGCCGGCATGGTGTAATTTCTCTTGGTTATAGGTTACGCCGGCCCCCATCAGCACGCAGGAGATGCGATTCTTCAGCTGCACGCTTTGCTGTACCAGCAGATTGCGATACCGCAAAGTACGCCGCCGTTCGCGAATTTCCGTCGAGACCATGTAACTTTCCGGCAGAAAATCACACCGCAGGGCGTCACAGATCTTCTCCGCATCGAGCCGATCATTCTTCTTTTTGGCCACAGCGATAGCACGCAGCATCAGCGGATGGGCCACCTTAACGGCAACGGCATGGGGAAGCAGATGATCGTAGATCCAGCCTGTGAACATGGTGGCTTCCATTGCTACCTTCCACGGCCCAGGGAGGGTTTTCATCCAAAGGTCCAGGGCGTTGCGCGTGGCAGGGATTTGGCCTTGCGCGTGAATTCGACCGCTCGCATCCTTCACGCAGGAACTGATCACTTTCTTGTGAACATCTAAGCCGATGTAATACATACTTTCCATGGGGAGCCTCCTCGGTTGTCTCTGAATCAGCTCGCTGGCTGAGTTCAGCTTTTGTACACCAAGCGCTCCTCCTTGACCTATACATTCAAACATCTTGCTGCTAGACGGTACTCATCTGTTGGCCAACGTTTTGAGCGCTTGCCATTGTTTATCACCAGCCCATATGGCTGTCTTGATTTTCCTCCGCCGCGGCATGGCTTGCAGCTTACCCTGATCATCTGGTTTCCAGAGGCTAGTACCGACTTGTCCGATTTCCGCTTAGCAGCAAGGCCTCGTACCTGTGCAAAATAGAACAGCGCCCAAACTTGGAACAGGCTGCATTATCTGTGGACGGCGTTACCTTACGGCT
>DATFQQ010000344.1:0-21699 GCA_035264195.1 Candidatus Sulfotelmatobacter sp.
ACTTGGAGAGGAGGAAGTTTGTGTGATTGGGAATGTTGAAAAATTCGGTACGGAACTCCAGATGCGTTCTCTCGGTGATGTTGAACATCTTGAAGACCGAGAAATCCCAGATTTGAAATCCGGGCCCAAGAATCGAATTACGCCCGGCATTTCCAAACGAGCCCAGCGCCGGATCCACAAATGCGCACGTATTGAAGAACGTTCCCGACAAGCAATGGTGGCTGTGGTTGGGATCAGCGATCACATCGGGCATCTGCAAGCCGTCGGAGTTCGAGAAGCTTCCGTTGGAATCGATTGGCGTGAACCAGTTGCCCGAGGATACGGTCGTGATACCGGCGACTTGCCAACCGCAAAGACCAGTGTGCGAAGGGAAGCGGATGACATGGACGAATACTCCTTAGCTCGAGGCGTCCGGGCGAGGACGCCTCCGTTGTTATCTGCCCAAATGTCGAAATTTACGAATGCTTACTTTTAGTTTCGAGCGCGTGCGTTTGTCAAGAGGAACAGTAGATTTCCAAGTCTCGACGGCGGGCGCCTCACCACCTCATGCGCGCTGCTGCCGACGTTTCTTGTCATTCACGCAGCCGCAGGGTATACTTAGTTCGAACGAACGTTCGAATTACCTACCTCTGCTGGCATAAGCGACTATGGGGAGTCCTTCGACAGCAACCCGCGTAAACTCGAGCCGTCATCGCTCGAGACCGGTCCCCGAGACGCGGTATGACCGCCGCCTTGCCGAGATTCTGACCTACGCCACCGAGGTCTTCTGCAGAAAAGGATACGAAGGTGCGTCGATGCGCGATCTCTCGCGCGAGAGCGGTATGTCTTTGGCGGGACTCTACTACTACTTCGAATCGAAAGAGCGGTTGCTTTACCTCATCCAGAAGCACACGTTTGCGACGATCGTGCAGCGGCTGAAATCGAGGTTGGAAGGTGTGGCTGATGCCGAAGAGCGCATCCGCATTTTCATCCTGAATCACCTTGAATATTTCCTGGCGAACCAGGCGGCGATGAAGGTCCTTTCGCACGAAGATGAGGTTCTCAAGAATGGCTTTGGCGCGGAAGTTGCGGCCATCAAGCGGGAATACTACAGAATCTGCGTGGGGCTGCTCGACGATTTGAAGCGCGAGCGTGGGGGGCAGTTCTCGACTCGTCTCGCAGTGTTGAGCCTGTTCGGCATGATGAATTGGATCTATACCTGGCACAATCCGCGCGTCGATGCCGACGCGGCATCGATCGCAAACGAAATGGGAGACATTTTCTTGCGTGGTGTGATGACCACCAAGGGACGAAGAGAGAAATAGCGGTTTTGGAAGGCACGGCTTCAGACGTGCCTTCGTGAGAGCAGACAGAATAGGCGGCTTTAGCCGTTGACTTCGAGACTAAGGAGCGATTTTCATGGCCACGACAATGCAGCCAGCGACTACAGAATCCACCAAGCAACTCGTCAACTACCGCACGGATGGCGGAGTAGCAGTTATCGAGATGTCCGACCCTCCCGCGAATACGTACACCTACGAGATGAACCGTCAGCTCGACGACGCGATCCTAAAGGCTCGCATGGACAATAACGTCTACGTGATTGTGTTGACTGGTGCAGGAGATAAGTTCTTTTCCGCGGGCGCAAATATCAAGATGCTTTCCAGCGTTGACCCGACCTTCAAGTACTACTTCTGCCTGCACGCCAACGAGATGCTGTTGCGCCTTGAACACACACCCAAGCTCGTCATCGCGGCGATCAACGGCCACTGCGTCGGCGGAGGACTAGAAATCGCCATGGCTGCTGATATCCGGATCGCGCGCAAAGACGCCGGCAAGATCGGTCTGCCCGAAGTGAATCTGGGCGTTCTCCCGGGCACCGGAGGTACTCAGCGTCTGTCGCGCCTGGTTGGAAAGAGCAAGGCCATCGAATTGATGGTCACGGGCAACACCTTTTCGTTCGAAGAGGCCCGGGAACTCGGCATCGTCAATGACATCTACGAGCGCGACGGCTTCATGGAAAACGTTATGGAATACGCGCGCCAGTTCTGCCCACCCAACAAAGCGGCGAAGGCCGTCGGACGCATCAAGCGTGCAGTGCAGACGGGATGGGAGATTCCGATGGAATCGGCGTTGGCCGTTGAGCGCGAAAACCAGCAGTTGCTCTTCCAGAGCGAAGATGCAAAGGAAGGCTTGGCCGCGTATGTGGAGAAGCGGCCCGCAACGTTCAAAGCGAAGTGAGCGTGTTTGCGAGGCGTGAACGCAGCGGGAGCCTCGCGCGCTCATCCTGAGCGAAGCGAAGGATCTCGCAGAAATGTAGGGGCGGACGCATTCGTCCGCCCGCCGCGCACAGCGCGGCCCTTGAAGGAGATCGATGCCAGCGGCAACCAAAGCGAATGTCAAATTGGGTCAGTTGTTGATCGACGGTCAATGGGTCGACAGTTCAAAGACCTTTGACACGATCAATCCGGCGACGGGTGAAGTGTTAACCCAGGTCGCAGAGGCCTCTGCAGCGGATGTCGACCGTGCCGTCGATGCCGCACGGCGCGCTTTCGAAGACCGTAGCGGCCCGTGGCGCAAGCTCTCAGCTAGCGAGCGGGGACGCCTCCTATGGAAGCTCGCGGATCTTGTCGAAAAGAATATCGACGAACTCGCCGAACTCGAGACCCTTGACAACGGCAAGCCGATTTTCGAGTCACGTTACGTCGATATGCCAATGGTCATCGACGTTCTGCGCTACTACGCAGGACTGGCGACGAAGGTTCATGGTGAGACCGTAAATGCATTCGAGACCGCGTTTACGTACACGCTTCGGGAGCCAGTCGGCGTCGTCGGGCTGATTGTTCCCTGGAATTTCCCGTTGTTGCTTGCTTCGTGGAAGGTGGGTCCAGCACTGGCGTGCGGGAACACGCTAGTGCTGAAGCCCGCGGAACAGACTCCGCTTACAACACTGAGGTTCGGAGAACTGGTAGTCGAAGCAGGCTTTCCCCCAGGCGTTGTCAACATCCTGACTGGAGGGCCTGACACGGGAAAGGCCATCGTCGCGCATCCCGGAATCGACAAGATCGCCTTCACGGGTTCGACCGCGGTTGGCAAAGAAATCATGCGCGGTGCTGCCGACACGTTGAAGCGAGTCACGCTTGAGCTTGGTGGCAAGTCGCCCAATATAGTCTTCTCTGATGCCGACATCGACAGCGCTGTCAAAGGTGCCATCAACGGAGTCTTTTACGGTAAAGGCGAGGTCTGCAATGCCGGCTCGCGTCTCTTCCTCGAAAGCAAGCTGAAAGACGAATTCACTGAAAAGTTAGTCGCCCGCGCTTCGAAAATGCGCCCTGCTGATCCGCTCGATCCTAAGACCCGTCTGGGTGCAATTGTGAGCCAGGAACAGATGAACACGGTTCTCGGATTCATCGAGGCCGGTAAGAAGGATGGAGCAAAGTTGGTAGCGGGGGGCAACCGCGTTTCGGTGAATGGCGACAAGGGATTCTTCATCGAGCCGACAATCTTCGGCAACGTGAAGAATGACATGAAAATCGCTCGCGAAGAAATCTTCGGCCCGGTGCTTTCCGTGCTGACCTTCGATGACATTGATGAGGTGATTGAGCAAGCCAACAATAACCCGTACGGCTTGGCTGCCGCTGTCTGGACACGCGACCTGAAGAAAGCTCACACCGCCTCGCGACGCCTGAAGGCCGGTACGGTGTGGATTAACACGTACGGTTTGATGGACGCGTCACTTCCGTTCGGAGGCTATAAGAGTTCAGGTTTCGGACGCGAATTGGGAGCGCACGCGATCGAGCATTACACGGAACTCAAGACCGTATGGCTGAACATGAGTTAGAAGAAAAAGATGAACCACAGGGAGCACAGAGGCGCACAGGGTGAATCGTTCCTCTGTGATCCCCTGTGTACCCTGTGGTGAGAGGTTTTCAATATGCCCGGCAAAGTAGCAAAAATCGGAACCTTCAGCGACTGGATTGGTCTCTTCAATGACTGGCGCAAAGAAATCGGCGTCAATACGGAAGATATCGAGGCGTTCAAGTTCGATACGCTTTATGGCGCCATCGATACTGAAGACATCGAGTTTGGTCATTACAAAGGCCGTCATAAATGGCAGAACCTCCGCCAGATGCCCACGCAGCAGATGCGCGACGCGCTGATGAACATGATCGTGTACCAAGGCGATACGGAGTTCGCTAGCGTCGAACAGCAGCGGAATTTGCTCGACAACGCTCCCACCGACTGGGACCGCCGGGCTATTACGCGCGTCATGATCGAAGAAATGCGCCACGGATGGCAGATGTGCGCACTCCTGGTCGATCATTTCGGTTACTCGGGAAAGGTTGAAGCGCAAAAGATGCTCGAACGCCGAGCCTTCGAGAACAAGCGGCTGCTCGGTGCTTTTAACGTTGATGTCGACAACTGGATGGACTTCTTCACCTACACCGATTTTGTCGACCGCGACGGCAAATTCCAGTTGCAGATGCTAAAGTACTCGGCCTTTGCACCACTCGGACGATCCATGTCTTACATGCTGCGCGAAGAGGCCTTCCATATGGGCACCGGCAATGACGGCCTGCGCCGCATCGTGGAAGCCGGAGTTATTCCGGCTTGGTTGATCCAGAAGTATCTCAACAAATGGATCTCGAGTTCGTACGATCTGTTCGGCACCGATCATTCGTCTTCAGCGCACTGGGCCTACGTCTGGGGGATTAAAGGACGCTACGATGAGCCCAAGAACGACAAGGCGGCCGACCTGGACGATCTCAACGACTACAACCGACATCTCTATCGCGAGGAAGTTGCCGGATTAATCGAGCGCTTCAACACTTACTTGAAGCCGGGTCAGCCAAAGCTATACGCGCCTGATATCAAGTTCAATCGCGCCATCGGACGTTGGGCGGGACAGAAGTTCCATGCCGAAACTGGCGAGCCTCTGGACGACCGCGCGTATGAAGAGCATTTGAAGGAGTACATGCCTTCCGCAACCGACAAGAAGTTATTGCTTGAGATCATCGAGACCGAGAAGAAATGGATTGCCGAGAAGGCGGGCGCTCGCGATCCGTTAGCCAGCATCGGAGAAGTCCGAAAGTCGGCAATCAATATTTAGGTTTACCATGATCACGGCAACCGACCCAAAACTCGAACGCATTTCCCTCGATGTGCAAGGTGCAGTCACGCGCATCGCGCTGCACCATCCTCCCCTGAATGTCATTGACATTCCTATGATGGAGGAGTTGTCGCGGGTTCTTACCGAGATTGAGTCCCAACCCTCCACTTCCGTCATTGTATTGGGCGGGGAAGGGAAGGCATTCTCCGCGGGAGTTGATGTCGCCGCGCATACTCCGGACAAAGTAGAGGAGATGCTCGTCAAGTTCCATGCCGTGATCCGGGCCCTTGTCGCCACGAAGAAGGTGACGATTGCCTCGGTACATGGAACCTGCCTCGGTGGCGGCGCAGAGTTGGCGATGGTTTGCGACCTCGTTCATACCGCGGGTAACGTTCAGTGGGGATTCCCCGAGATCAAACTTGGCTGCTATCCACCCGTCGCATGCACGGCTCTGGCTGCGCTGGTCGGCCAGAAGCGCGCGGCTGATCTGATTCTTACCGGGCGAACGATTGCCGGAAAAGAAGCTACCGAGATCGGCTTGGCCACGAGTGCTTGGCCAGAAGCAGAACTCGATGCGGGGGTCGCACAAAGCGTAAATCGTCTGCTCCAACTCAGTCCGGCGGCTCTTGCCATCGCCAAGAAAGCTTCTTATGCCTGGGATTCCATGCATTTCGACAAAGGGCTGGCTCGCGCCGAGAAAGTTTATTTCGAAGACCTGATGAAGACTGCGGATGCGACAGAGGGTATTCAAGCTTTCATGGAAAAGCGTCTGCCGAAGTGGACAGGGAAGTAGAGCCAGGTGATGACGGAATACGAAGTCAGTGTGGAAGACGTGAAGGGAAAGATGGACGCAGGTGAATCCTTCACGCTGCTCGATGTCCGCGAGCCTTGGGAATTCGAGACCGCGCGGATTGCTGGAGCCAAGCTGATGCCGATGGGCGATGTGCCGTCGCGAGCGCATCAGGAACTTGATCCGGACGGTCACATCGTCGTGATGTGTCATCACGGCGTGCGATCAATGAACGTCACGGTCTGGCTGCGACAGCAGGGATTTGAAAATGCACAGTCCATGCGCGGCGGAATTGATGCCTGGTCGGCGCGGGTGGATGCGAAGGTGCCAAAGTACTGAAGCTTCTAGCTGCTAGCTCCTAGCGGCTAGCTAATCGATACGGTTTTGCTAGAAGCTAGCAGCTAGGAGCTAGAGGATTTCGTGAAAAAGGAACTCATAGAACTTCGCGTCAACGGCCGCAATTATGAGGTTGCGGTGGAGCCGAGCGCGTTGCTCCTCGACGTCTTGCGTCAGGAGTTGGAACTCACTGGCCCGAAGCGCGGTTGTGACGACTCTTCCTGCGGAGCATGCACCGTCCTGGTCGATGGCGTGGCGATGATGTCTTGCACGTTGCTGGCAGCCAGTTGCGAGGGTCAGGAGATCACTACCATCGAAGGCGTCAGCGAACATGGCAGTCTTGCCGCCATTCAAAAAGCGTACGGGGATTGGGGCGGCGCCCAGTGTGGATACTGCACTCCCGGATTCATCATGACCGTGAAGTCGCTGCTGGCGGAGAATCCAGACCCGTCGGAAAAAGATATTCGCAATGCTCTAAGCAGCAATCTCTGCCGTTGCACCGGTTACAACCAGATGTACGAAGCGATTCGCTCAGCGATTGCCGCCGAGAGGCAGGGACTGGTGACGGTCAAGTAATGGCTACGAGTCAAAGGTTGTCATTCCTCGCAAAGCGAGGAATCTGCTTCTCTCTTTCTAGGATTACGAAGCCAGAATGAGCAAAGACTTCTCCATCATCGGCAAGCCGACAGCCATGGTCGATGCGGCCGAGAAGACCACGGGCGCCGGCAAATACACCGACGACCTCAGCGCTCCCGGCATGCTGGTCGGCAAAATTCTCCACTCTCCGTACCCGCACGCCCGCATCAAGAACATCGACACCAGCCGCGCCGAGAAACTCGAAGGCGTCGTTGCCGTTGTGGTTGGCAAAGACGCTCCGAAAACCTACGGCATCCTGCCCGTGGGACACGACGAATATCCCCTCGCGCTCGATAAGGTTCGCTACGTTGGCGACAATGTCGCCTGCGTCGTGGCTACGTCTGAAGCAATTGCCGAGAAGGCCCTCGAACTCATCGACGCCGATTACGAAGTACTTCCTGCCTACTTCGATCCCGAAGAATCGATGAAGGCCGAAAGCGACCTCATCCACGATCACAAGCCGCACAATCTCGAGAAGGACTATCACCACGTCTTCGGAGATCCCGACAAAGGCTTTGCCGAAGCAGATGAAATCGTAGAAGCCCGTTTCATCGCCAACGAAGTTACCCACGCTGCTATGGAGCCACACTCCACGCTGGCCTCCTTCGAAACCGACCCGCACACTGGAAAGCCCGGACGCCTCACCGTTTGGTCCTCGACCCAGGTCCCGTATTACCTGCAACACAAGCTTTCCCTAGTGCTCGACATGCCGATGGCGCAGATACGAGTCATCAAGCCCCTGGTCGGCGGAGGTTTCGGCGGCAAAAGCGAAGTGATCCCTCTAGAGATTATCGCCGCGGTTGCAGCTCGCAAGGCGCAGGCTCCGGTAAAGATCACCTACACACGTGAAGAAGTCTTCTGGGCGCATCGAGGGCGTCCGCGCACCATCGTTGATTTGAAAACTGGAGTCAAGAACGACGGTCGTATCACCGCCGTGAAAGCTCGCGTTGTGCAGGATGGCGGCGCCTATTGCTCATACGGTGTCGTGACAATCCTTTATTCCGGTGCGCTGCTCGGCGCGCTGTATGACATCCCAAACATCCAATACGACGGATACCGCGTCCTGACTAACAAGCCCGCCTGTGGCGCCATGCGCGGACATGGGACCGTGAACGTCCGGTTCGCGTTCGAGTCGCAACTTGACGAACTTGCTGCCAAGATCGGCATGGACCCAGCGGAGATTCGCCAAAGCAATCTGCTCCAACCGCCTTGCATCACCGTGAACGGACTGCGTGTGCAGAGTTACGGCCTGCCGGAATGCATCGAGAAGACAGTCGCGCGCTCGGGCTGGAACGATCGGAAAGGGAAGCTGCCCAAGGGACGTGGCCTTGGCATCGCATGCAGCCATTATGTGAGCGGAGCCGCGAACTCCATTATTCGTTCCGACATGCCGCACTCCACAGTAAACATCAAGATTGATCGCGACGGTGGTGTGGTCGTTTACACCGGTGCTTCGGAGATCGGTCAGGGCTCTGACACGATGACCGCGCAAATCGCAGCCGAGACCCTCGGATGCTCTTTACCACGCGTGAGAGTGATTGCCGCCGACACTGATCTCACGCCGATCGATATCGGATCGTACTCAAGTCGCGTTACGTTCATGGCGGGGAATGCGACGCTACGCGCCGCGCAGGAAGTCAAGCAACTGATCGCCGCTGCCGCAGCGAAGAAGATGGACTGCGCTCCCGAGGACCTGATCTTCAGGAACGACACAGTCGAAAGAACGAATGGTCATGCGGGGATGGCCGCCGTCGGACGCCCGGCCGAGCAAAACTCGGCAGCGACTGTCTCTGGCCGAGTCGAAGGCCAGATCCTCCGTGGATCTTTGCAGCAGAAGCGCAAAGACGAAGGCCCAAAAGATCAAATGACCTTCGAAGAAGCCGTTGTCGCCGCAATCGATTTCCACGGCGCGCTCACGGGCACGGGCTCCTACGCTCCTCCACCAGAAGCCCGCGGCGGTAAGCACAAAGGGGCCGGCGTCGGTCCGTCTCCTGCTTATTCATATTCCGCGCAGGTCGCAGAGGTCAGTGTTGACGAAGATACAGGCGAGGTTACGGTTCACAAAGTCTGGGCAGCGCACGACTGCGGCCGCGCGCTCAACCCTGTATCCGTCGAAGGCCAGATCATCGGCTCGGTCTGGATGGGTATGGGCCAGGCCCTGACCGAAGAGATGGTCTGGAAAGATGGCATGCTGATGAACCCTGGGTTGCTCGAATATCGCAGCCCGTCGTCGGTCGAATCGCCCGAAGTTGAGCCGATCATCGTCGAGAGCATCGATCCCGAAGGTCCGTTCGGGGCCAAGGAATGCAGTGAGGGATCGCTGGCCGCAACGATCCCCGCCATTGCTAACGCCATCTACGATGCCGTCGGTGTCAGGCTGCACGAGTCTCCGTTCACTCCCGAGCGCGTACTGGCAGCGATTCGCGCGAAAAAAAATGTCAAGGCCCTCAATCTGACTGAGGGGATCGATCCGACTGCGCCCCAGCGTTTTCGTGAGCACGGTGGTTCACTGTGGTTCAAAGGCAAAGGTCCTGAGCGACATCCGCTGGATCCGTCACGCCGAGAAGTTTCTGCTGGAGGTGCGGATTGAGCCTCCCCGAGTTTCATTTGTTACGTCCGCGCACTGTGGAGGAGGCGCTCGGCAATCTGGCCAAGCACAAAGGCGAGATTCGTGTGCTGGCTGGCGGCACAGACTTGATTCCCTCCATGCGGCAGAAGCTGTTTGAGCCGCAGTACGTTCTTGATCTCCGAGGAATTTCAACACTCCGGGGAGTCACGCCGCGGTCCGATGGCGGAGTTGAAATCGGAGCTCTCACCACGATTCGCACCATCGAACGTTCCGATTTCCTCCGCGAGCATTATCCCGTTCTGAGCGAAGCGGCAGCTACTGTAGCCTCCCCCGTTCTGCGCAACATGGGAACGATCGGTGGCAACATCTGCCTCGACACGCGCTGCCTCTGGTACAACCAGTCACTTCCCTGGCGGAAGGGATGCGGCTTCTGCATCAAGAAAGACGGCGATCTCTGCCACGTTGCGCCCGGTGGAACCAAGTGCTGGGCTGCATTTTCTGGAGACACGCCGCCTGCGTTGCTCTGCCTCAATGCGGAAATTGAAATCGCAAGTGCCGACGGTACCCGCCGCATTCCGCTTGCGGATTTCTACACAGGACTGGGCGACACCTACCGAAAGTTGCAGTCCCATGAACTCGTGACGCGGGTCTTCCTGCCGGCATCGTCGGCCGGATACCGTGGCGTTTACCGCAAGCTCCGCGTGCGCGGATCGATCGACTACCCTCTCGCGGGCGTCGCCGTCGTGATGAAGCGATCAAATGGTCACGTAACGGATGCCCGCGTCGGGATCACGGCGGTCAATCCTGCTCCGCTCCTTGTGAAAGGCGCAGCGTCCCTGCTCGCGGGAAAGGCCGTCGATGAAAACCTTGCCGAGACCGTTGGTGACCTGGCCGCGAGAATCGGCAAACCACTCACCACATCCGCTCTCACTCCAGAGTATCGGCGCGAGATGATTCGCGTGTTTACTAAGCGTGCGATTCTGGCGGCAGCGGCTAACTGACGCATCTGTTATTCTTCTGACGCCTTTGCAACTGCCCACTAATCACTAGCCACTGGAATGATCACCGACTGCCACATCCACATACAGCCGATGGAGATGTTCAAGCCCCACGCGCTGGAACTGATGAAAAGGAAGCGCCCGAACTTCGATCAGATCGTGGAATTCTGCCGCTCACCTAGGGCTTTCCTCAAGTTCATGGACGTCAGCGGCATTGACCGCGCCATGCTGATCAACTACGTGGCACCCGAGGTCATCGGCTTCACCAGCGGCGTAAATCAATACGTTGCAGACTATGTAAAGGAAGATCCTAAACGCCTGTTGTCGTGTGGAAGTTTGCACCCACGGCATACCGAGAACATCTTGGCCGACGTGGAGCAGATCCTGCGGCTGGGGCTGAAGATGATCAAGATTCATCCGCCGCATCAGTTGCTGTTTCCCAACGACTATCTGACCGGGGCTAAAGAGCTAGAGATCATCTACCGTGCTGCCGAGGCCAACGGCATTCCCGTCATGTTCCACACGGGCACGTCGATCTTCCCAGGTGCTCGCAATAAATACGGAGATCCAATCTACGTTGACGATGTGGCCGTGGACTTCCCGAAGCTGAAGATTCTTTTGGCTCACGGCGGACGCCCACTCTGGATGCAGACCGCCTTCTTTCTCGTACGCCGACATCCGAACGTCTATCTCGACATCAGCGGCATTCCGCCGAAGACGCTGCTGAAGTATTTCCCGCGGCTAGAAGAAATCGCACACAAAACCCTTTTCGGCACAGACTGGCCCGGGCCGGGCGTGCCTGATATCAGGAAGAATCTCGATGAATTCCGGGCGCTCCCTCTGAGCACAGAGATCCAACAACAGATTCTCACCAAGACGGCTCTGACGATTTGGCCAGCCTGATTCCTATTTCGGCTTCCAGAGTCCGATCGTGCTTCCTTCCACATCGGCGAACCAGGCGAACGTTCCTGTAGGGATTTCGACCAGGGGCACAAGTGTTCTCCCGCCCAGTGACGTTGCTCTGTCGAGATAGCCTTGCACATCATCCACCTCAACATAGAAGATCGTGTAGTTGTGCGGTTCATGCCCCAGCGAAGAGATGTGACCTAGAATGCCACTGCCGGCGCCAGTGTCGATCATGGTCGCGGGACCCATCGCCTGCGTATGCCATCCAAACAGGCGGTTATAGAAGTCCGCGGTTTTGGCGCTGTCTCGGCAGCCGATTTCGAAATGCACGACCGGTCGTCCCATCCAGTGTTCTCCTTGAAAAAAGTTCGCCAATGATAGCACTGGCCTGGACATCCGTTGTGAAAGGAAAATGAATTGGAAGTGTTAGACCGCTCCGCCTAAATTAAAGGCCCGCGAATATCTGCGGGCCTGTGATTCGGTCGCGGGCTTACTACTTAGCTGCCTGTGCTCCCGCGGCCTTGGTTCCCATCAATTCGTCAGCCAATGCGGTGGCACCGTAGATCTTCCGCAACGCCTCCTGAATTCCTCGGGAGTCCACCGAAACAGCACGGCCTTGCACGTCGTCATAGGCGAAGTTCCAGGCAAGAGACTCGATGTTGCCGTCGAAAATGATTCCGACTACCTCACCCTTCTTGTTCACTGTCGGCGATCCCGAGTTTCCTCCAATGATGTCGGCGGTCGAAACAAAGTTGAACGGAGTCTTTAGATTGAGCTTCGATTTAGCTTTGATCCAGCTTTCCGGTAGGCTGTAAGGCGGCTGGCTGCCGTGTTCTGCGGCATGTTCGAAGGCGCCTCCCAGGTTTGTATCGTAGGGAATCGCCTTGCCATTCTCCTGAAATCCCTTGACGGCCCCATAGCTCAGACGAAGTGTGAACGTCGCATCCGGTGGCTGGGAGAATCCGCTTTGTGCAAAGCGAGCTTTCGCAATGACCGTACCGTTGCGGCGAACGACGGCGTCGACCTTGTCCTCAAAGTCCTTGCGCACCGCGCGTGCGTCCGGGTCGATGGCTCGCATGGCCACGATCAGCGGATCAGTGCTGGCATCAATCGCCGCCTGCCCGCCCTCGTAGAGTTGTTTGCGTACGGCAACGTCATCGAGCTTGGTATTCGCGATGAGTTCCTTCGCAGCATCGGCGGCCAACCTGCCCTGCAAGAACTCCTGGACATCCGGATTGTCTTTGCCAAGCGCTTGCTGCATGTCATCCAAGGACGCAGCGAGATCGAGCGTCTCGAGATTCTTGTAGATCGGCTCGGTGGAGAACAATTGCTGTTCAAGGGAAGGCAAGCCAGAGTCGCGGAATTCGCGCATTCGGTCCTGATTCGGTTTCGACTTCTCGGCGCCCGCGCGCACGAGTATTCGCGCGAATTGAGCCAGGCGGGGAAAACCGCGCATGCGCTCTGTGTAGGTGAGATTTGAGTAAATCGACTGTTGCACTTTCATGGCTTCCGCGATTTCCTGCCACGGATCGGGTGCGGCGCCGTTCTTCGGGTCGGCTTTGAAACTGGCGCGCAGCTTCGCCTCGTCAGCTGACTTGGCGTCCATGATTGATTTATCCAGCAATCCCTGCTGGTATCCGCCAATAGCCTTCTGCCCGTTCTGCAGTCCGAAAATATCTTCTTTAGCGATCCGGGCATGCTCTTCGGACTGTTTGCTGAAGTCCTGCAGCTCTCCAATTCTTGTTGCGAGGAATTTCAGGACCGAGGGGTATTGCACGTCGCGCAAGAAATCGAGCTGTGAAACCGTCAGCAATCGGCTGGTGCTGCCCGGATGACCGGAAACAAAAATGAGCTCGTTGTCGCTTACTCCTGTTGGCGACCACTTCAGGTAGTTGTCCGGATGGGCCGGCTTGTCATTCTCATAGACGCGGAAGAAGGTGATGTCGAGGTCGTAGCGCGGATATTCGAAGTTATCGGGATCCCCGCCAAAGAAGGCGATGTCAAACTCCGGCGCGAACACCAGACGGACATCCGTGTACTTCTTGTACTTGTAAAGGTTGTAGACCTGTCCCGAATAGAAGGTGACTATGTCGCAACGGAGACCAGTAGCAGTTGTGCAATCCTTCTCGACTTGCGACATCGCGGAGCGCTGGGCTTGGCCAATGTCTGCCGCAGACATGCCTGGCTTCACTCCGGCATTGACCTTGTCGGTGACATCTTCAATTCCGACGAGTTGGTTGAGTTCGAGGTTGGGACACTTCGCTTCTTCCGCTTGGGTCTTGGCGTAGAAGCCAGTCTTGATGTAGTCATGCCCTTCCGTCGAAAGTTGTTGTACACAGGCAGCTCCGACGTGATGATTGGTGAAGGTCAATCCGTCAGCCGAGACGAAGGAACCCGATCCGCCGTTGTTGAATCGGACGGACGAGAGACGTAGGTGATTCAGCCATTCCGGCGTCACTTCGAAGCCGTATTTCGCTTTTATTTTGTCTTTGGGCGATTCATTGTAGAGCCACATGCCTTCATCGGCTGCGGCCAGATGTGAGAATACAAAGGCGCACACAAGCAGGAAAGACCAGTATCGTTTCATTGAGAGCGGTTCCTCCATGAGGAGTTGTGACGAACTAGAAGCAGAGCTATGAGGACTTTTGGACAACTCTTCAGTATACGCGTGCAGGAAAGACCCAAGCAAAACGCAGACAACGATTCCCGGCAAAGCTTGTGCCCGGGCAAGCATCCAACTCGGTAGGGCGCGCCGGGTTGGAAAGTTCGAAAACTTTAAGGTATAAACGAAGGTTGCCTCTCGCACCCTACCTTGCGCGGCCGCAACCGATTTCATCTAAGTGAGAATCTAATGTCCAGCGTGACTACTCACGCCCCGAAGGGCCTTGAGGGTGTCGTTGCCACCAGTTCCAAGATTTGCTACATCGACGGCGACCGCGGCGTGCTCGCCTACCGCGGCATCGATATCCACGAGTTGGCAGACCATTCAAACTTTGAGGAAACCTGCTATCTGCTGTGGTTTGGCAAACTGCCAACCCGCTCTGAACTACGCGAACTGCACGACCGGTTGGCGGAGGAGCGCAAGCTGGATGCGTCGATTATTAACCTGCTGCGCAACGCGCCGCGCCATGCGCTTCCCATGGACGTGCTGCGTACGGCGGTCTCGGCGTTGTCGTTTTACGATCCCCAGGAGAAGAACAACGATCGCACCGCCAATGTCGACAAGTCGATTCGGCTGACCTCGCAGATTGCCATGATCGTTGCGGCCTACGATCGCATTCGCAAGGGTCATCCGGTGGTTGAGCCCGAGCGCTCACTTTCCCATGCTGCCAACTTCCTGCTGATGCTGAACGGCAAGCATCCTTCTCCAACGGCGGAACGTGCGCTTGACATTGCACTGATCCTCCACGCCGATCACGAATTGAATGCCTCGACCTTTGCGGCTCGGGTGACCGCCGCGACTTTGTCTGACATACACTCCGCGATCACCTCCGCGATCGGCGCTCTAAAAGGACCTCTGCATGGTGGCGCCAATGAAGCCGTATTCCATATCCTTCAGGCGATCGACGAATCTGGCGCCGATCCGATCGATTACATCAAGGGTATGCTCGCGCAGAAGAAGAAGATTCCCGGATTTGGACACCGTGTCTACCACACCGAAGACCCTCGCGCCACACACCTGCGTGTCATGTCGCGTGATCTCGGCAATTCCAGCGGGCAGGGGAAGTGGTTCGATATCTCGCACAAGATCGAAGAGTTCGTGAAGGCCGACAAGAAATTGAATGCAAATGTCGATTTCTATTCAGCTTCCACGTATCACACGCTGGGCATCGATGTTGACCTGTTCACCCCGATCTTTGCCGTCTCCCGTATCAGCGGGTGGACTGCCCACGTGATCGAGCAACTCGACGACAACCGCCTGATCCGCCCGCGCGCGGAGTATCTAGGGCCGGAGTACCCAAATCACTACATAGCGATAGACCAGCGGTAGAACGGTCAAGGGGTCGATATGGGCTGGGAGAAAAAACTGGCAATTGCAGGGGCTATTCCGCTGGTGCTACTCCCGATCCTTGTACTGACATTATTCAGCGAGGCCCTAAACTCACGGTTTGACGTTCCAACCCCGGGAATTGTGGCTAATGGACTTCTTCTGCAGCTCTTTCCTCCGCGTAAGGGAGACTTCATCGATTTGAGTCCGTTGGTTTGGATATTCGCGGTCGATCTCCTTTCCTGGATCGTGATTTTCACAGTCACGTACGCGCTGATCCGAAAGAAGAAGACTCTTCTCAAATGGATGAGAATTCCCCTAGCTGTCATCTTGGCGCTAGAGTCCTGCGGATTAGCACTGCGGAGCGCGTTCTTTACACCCGGTGCTGTTTTATTTCGCCTTGTACATCCGAACTCTTCCAACCCAGGCGCGATCGCGTTCTCTCTTGCAGTTGCGCTTGACGCCATATGTTGGATCGGAATCTTCGTCGGTGCATCCAAGCTTGTCCCAAAGCTTCGCCACCGCCTACAGTAGAATAGAAGCGGGTTCTGTATGCACCGCGTCTACCTCGACAATAACGCCACCACCCCGGTCTTGCCCGAGGTGTTTGAGGCTATGCGCCCTTGGTTTGGAGAGCATTTTGGCAATGCCTCGTCCATCCACCATCACGGCCAGGAGACGCGAGCCGCCGTCGAGAATGCGCGGGAGTCGGTCGCGAAATTGCTCGGGTGCAGTCCTTCCGAAGTCGTTTTCACCAGCGGAGGAACCGAGAGCGATAACCTGGCAATCGTCGGCTTGATGATTCCCGGGGATCATGGAATCACATCTGGTATTGAGCATCATGCGGTGCTGCATGCGGCGAAGCACATGGAAGAGCTCGGTTGCGAAGTTACGGTTCTACCTGTGGACGGCCGAGGTTTGATCGATCCGGCGGATGTTCGACGTGCGCTTCGCCCCAATACTAAGCTCATCTCGGTGATGCTGGCCAACAATGAAACCGGAGTGCTGCAGCCAGTAGAAGAGATCGGCAATATTGCGACCGAGGCCGGAGTTTACTTCCACACAGACGCCGTGCAGGCAGCGGGTAAGGTGGTGTTGGATGTAAAGCGAATAGGGTGCCATGCGCTCTCGATTTCTGGCCACAAGATGCATGCGCCGCAGGGAGTTGGCGCGTTATATGTGAAAAAGGGAACTCGCCTGAAGCCGCTGTTCTATGGCGGGCGTCACGAGCGCTCGCGGCGGGCCGGGACGGAGAACGTCCCCGGAATTGTTGCCCTGGGCAAGGCGGCGGAAATGGCGAGGGAAGCCTTCGACCGCGGCGATCAGGAAAAGATGTCTGCCATGCGGGATCGCTTAGAGCAGGGAATTCTGGCGCAGGTCGACGAGGCGGGAGTCAATGGTGAAGGAGCACCCCGAGTTCGGAGCACGACCAATATTCACTTCGATCATATTGAAGGAGAAGCGCTAGTCATCGCGCTCGACCTGAAGGGGTTGGCAGTTTCTACCGGCGCGGCGTGCTCGTCGGGTGCAATCGAGCCATCGCACGTGCTGCTTGCGATGGGACTAAAGCCCGAGCGGGCACGTGCCAGCATCCGTTTCAGTCTGGGCAAACAGACAACGGAAGAGGATATCGATTACGCTCTTGCTCTCGTGCCGGAGACTGTCGCACGGTTGCGAGCGATTTCGCCGAGATACAAGCAAGCAGTTAGCACTTAGCAATTGGCATTTGGCCATAAAAGATTAGGACGGCTAAATGCTAAAGGCCAATTGCTAATTGCTAAGAAGTCGGAATCAATGACGGAATCAAACACAATTGCCGTTGCCATGTCGGGCGGTGTGGATTCTTCCACGGTCGCAGCCATGCTGCGCGCGGATGGGCACAACTTGATCGGGCTGACAATGCAGCTCTGGAACCAGCGTCGGCTGGCCGGACGCGAGGGCATGCCCGAGTCAGTGCAGGGACGCTGCTGCTCGCTCGATGACGTTTACGACGCGCGTCGGGTGGCACAGCAGATTGGCATTCCGTATTACGTGGTCAATCACGAGGAGCGGTTCGAGCGCGACGTAGTACGTCCGTTTGTAGAGGAGTATCTTTCCGGGCGCACGCCGATTCCTTGCAGCCTCTGCAACAATCATCTGAAGTTCGATCAATTGCTGATTGTGGCGCAGCAGATCGGCGCCGACAGGGTTGCGACGGGTCACTACGCCCGTGTCAATTTCGACCAAGTACGAGGACGCTGGCTGCTCAAGCGCCCGGCGGACCACAGCAAGGACCAGACCTACTTCCTGTTCGGATTGACGCAGGAGCAACTGAGCCGGACTCTCTTTCCCTTGGGTGACATGACAAAGCCCGAGGTGCGCGAACTGGCGCGTAAGCATGGGCTGGCGCTGGCGGAGAAGCCCGACTCGCAGGAGATCTGCTTTGTGCCCGGTGGAGACTACAAGCGTTTCATCGATGCTTACCTGGCTGAGCAGGGAGAGTCGTTGCCCGATACGTCCGGCGAGCTTGTGACCACGAATGGGGAAGTCATTGGCGAGCATTCGGGCATTCATAACTTCACCGTCGGCCAGCGCAAGGGGCTCGGTGTCGCGACCGGATCGCCGCTGTATGTCATCCAGATCAGCGGAGCGCAGAAGCAAGTGACTGTCGGAGGCGACGAGCATCTCTACTCGCGCACGCTGCGAACCCGGCGCGTGAATCTGATTTCGGTTGACGACCTGCGCGAGCCGATGCGCGTCGCCGTTAAGATCCGGCATCGGCACGAGCCTGCCTCCGCCACGATCGAACGTACCGGCGAGGACGAAATCTTAGTCACATTTGACCAGCCCCAGCGGGCAATCACTCCGGGACAAGCTGCAGTTTTCTATGAGGGAGATGTTGTGGTGGGCGGTGGATGGATCGCCTAGGCGAACTAGTACTGTCTTTTGGGGTAGTGTGTATTCTTCTGACTGTTCTTGAACATCTTGTTCTGCGCCTTCCTTTGCTTCTTCAAGTATCGCTTCATGGCCTTCTGCTGCCTCTTCTCTGCTTTTCGCTGGGCGCGGCTTTGGGCATAGGCAGAGGTATTGCTCCTTGCTCCAGCCGGAATGGTGCAGCAGAGGCAGAAGACCACGAGGCAAAGAAAGATCGCCAGTCGTTTCATAAAACTCTCAGTTAAGGGAAATCGCTAGACGATTTTACCCCAGAGCAGGTCTGATCTCGTCAATCGTCAGTGACCGAAGTTACCTGATCATGGGTTAGTGGACAAATGCAGCCGCCCCTACACGAATCGGCCTTTTAGCCAGCGCAGGAAGGGCGTGCCTGACTCTTGAAGTCTCCTCTCGAGTTTGGCCGTGCAGTCGCAGTCGTTGCAGGCCCAGGGCTCGGTGCCGTTCTGGTCGCGGCATTTGCGCCGGTCGTGGGCGTCCTGCACGCGGGTGAGATCGAAATATTCTTCCCAGTAGGGTCGTTCTTCCTGAAGCGGCGTCGGACAGTAACAAACTTCAACCCATCGTGCCGTCTGGTCTTCGCACAGACGCGCCTCGTTCATATTGCGAAGATATTCGCCCTCGGCAACAGAACCCTCGCCCAGGGTTCCGCCTTCGATGGCGCGGAGCAGGTCGGATTCGCGGCCCGGCTTAACGTGGGCTCGAACGAGATATCGCATACAGATTGGATGTCGGAAATAGTATCGCAGATGGCAGATTGTGGCAGGGATGGCGCCGCTAACGACCACACGCTCGCTTCGTGAGCGGGGGCACCGCGCATTCGTTCGCCCCCTACGAACAGTTAGTGCAGGCCGGCTCGGGCCAGCATTTGTTGGAATTGGTTTCTGGTGCGCATGTCGATCGACTGCGCGACCATTTTACCTTCGCGGTCGTAGACGAAGGTTTTCGGGATGCCCTCGACCACGAAAGCGTCATTCACTTTGCGTCCGGGATCAAGCAGGACGGGGTAGGTGATCTTTCGCTCGCTGACAAATGGGGAAACTTTGGCCACTTCTTCGTCGGAGATCGACAGCACCAGAAAGCCCTGATCTTTGTACTTGTCGTAAAGGGCTTGCAAGTCTGGCATTTCCTTGCGGCAGGGCGGGCACCAGGTCGCCCAGAAATTCACCAGCACAACGTTCCCTCTCAGATCGCGCAGATGCCATGGCTTGCCCTGCAAATCCTGGAGCGTAAAGTCGGCAGTTTGACGCTTGGCGTCGTCAGCTTCGAGCTTTGCCATCGCCTGGGCGAACTGCGGATTGTCGGATTCTGCCTGCATGTGCTCGTAACGGACAAGCGATGCGAGTTCCACGAAAAGATCATCCGGTTGGCCGTCCTTCGCTGGCGGAAATTCTTGATGAAGAGTAGTAGCCAGCGTCGTTGTCACTTCCTGCAGCGTATCGCGGCCAAAATCCCCTTCTGTCGATAAATTCGCGAGATCCCCAGCAAGTTTCAGCTTGTTCGGCAACACTGGGAGCTGGCGAATCTGCAAAGCCAGTTCCTTCGTCGTGCGCGCTCGGACGGCATCGTCAAGCTTGCGGAGGGTCTTGATCTGATCGGCGATGGGCTGTTCTTGCGCGCTCCAGACAGTCTTCTCTTGCGCGAGCAGCGAACAGGTGAGCGCGAGAAGCAGCGTGCCGAGGAGAGTGGTGACGCGGTGAAGGAAAGATCTGGACATGGCAGGGAAGGTTTCAACGTTTCATAGTTTCAAAGACAAAACTGGGGCCACATCGGCAATGGATTCTACCTTGAAACCTTAAAACTCTGAAGCCTGAGCTCAGATAAACATTTCGTCTTGGGGCACGGCCCGCCGTTCTTCCCGGCTCCTGCCATTCTTGCGGCGGCCGGCGAAGAGAAATTCCAGTCCAACCGTAATGCCCTGCATCAGGCCGGAGATCTGACGGACGGGCGAGACGACTGTTCTCTGCACAATCTCTGAGGTGTATTCGACCCGGTCGAGCGTGCGGCTGAGCAACTCATCGGCGCGGATGACCTGCAGCCGACCGCGATCCATGATGTCGTTGACGGTGGCGTCGATGCGTTCGATCTGTGCCTTCACAGTCGCTGAAGTGTCTCGAAGATTCTCTGCGATGACCTCAATCTTCGGGCGAACTTCCGCGACGATCTGCTGCACCTGTTCGATGCTCGGCATGACCTTGGTACGGACCTCGCCCATCAGAGATTGCATCTCCGAGGTGGTCTTGCGCATGGTGAGATACATCGCGAGCAGCACGCCTGCCTGCAGGAGGACGGCAATGCCAGTCAGAGCAATGAACAGCGTTAGTTTGTCGTCCATAACAATTCCTCCGCTACTTCAGTCGTGCGCGCGCGGAGGGAAGAACCGGCGCGATTTCTTAGGGCCCAGCTTACAGATTCTTAGTGGTTCCCGTGTCCGTGGTCGCTTCGTGGTAGGCCTGACGTCCAGCTTCGTACGCGGCTCGGAATTGGTCTTTCTGCTGATTTACGACTTCACGGCCACGATCCGCCCAAGAGGTCGCCTGTTCGCGGGCTTCGCGCGCACGATTCTTCACGTATTCGCGCCCTTCTTCCGCGCGGGCCCGAATGACCTCGCGAGTCTCGCTACCTGAGCGCGGCGCATACAGAACGCCGGCAAGAGCGCCCAGTCCTAATCCAGCCAGAAACCATACGAAGCTATTACCATCACGATCGGACATAAGACCTCCCAATGAAAGCGTCTCTCATCGATGGTACAACCTCGGTGCGGCAAATACAATTACAGGGGATTCTGTAAGTTTTTACATAGGCTGCCGGCGAGGTGACTCACACAGTGGTGGACGGAAGAGAATCGTGCGCGGGGAATTTCTTCCCCGCGGATCGAGAGAGCTTCGAAAAACCCTACTTTTGCTGAGGCGGAGTGGTGGGCGCAGGCGCGGGAGCAGGCTGGGTCTTGACCGGTTGCGATTTAATCCCCTGAAGAACGGAACCTGGGGCACCGCTGCGCTTCGACGCATAAACCGACAGGGTGATGGATGTAATCATGAACGCCACGGCGGACCAGGTGGTAGCTTTTGAGAGTGCGCTGGCAGCCCCGCGCGGACCGAAAGCGGTCTGGCTGCCTTGGCCTCCGAAGGCGGCCGTGATGTCGCCGCTGGTGCCACTCTGCAGCAGCACGACAATGACAATGAACAGACAGACCAACACGTGAATCGTAGTGACGAGGTAGATCATAAGTTTCGAGTTTCCTGAATTCGATCGGCGAACTTCTAGAGAAAGCTAGATTCTAGAGAAAGCTAGATTCTAGAGAACGCTAGATTCTAGAGAACGCTAGATTCTAGACAAAACTAGTTTCGCTCGGATTTCCCGGGGTAGTTCTGGTGCGGAAGGGGGGATTTGAACCCCCACGCCTTTCGGCGCCACCCCCTCAAGATGGTGTGTCTGCCAGTTCCACCACTTCCGCAC
>DATFQQ010000345.1:0-2909 GCA_035264195.1 Candidatus Sulfotelmatobacter sp.
GACCAACAACGTGGACGGGAATCCGCGACTCTGCATGGCATCGGCGGTAACCGGATATGTCTCCACCTTTGGAAAAGACGAACCACCGGGCTGTTATGCAGATGCCGACCACGCCGACTGCTACTTCATGATCGGAGCCAACCCCTATGAATGTCACCCGCCCATATTTGAGCGCATCCGGCAACGGAAGAGAGCCAATCCAAATACGGTGATCATTTGCGTTGATCCAAGACGAACAAAAACGGCCGAGCACTCGGACATTCATCTTGCGGTTATCCCAGGAACAGATTTGTTGCTTCTCAATTCGATGGCATTTGTCATCTTTGATGATGGCCTGCAGGATCAAAATTTTATCGACAAGCATGTTCGCTTCAGCGATGGAGAACGCGACGTCGATCAAGCGGCCTTCCAGCAGTTTCTGCGGTCGTACGCTCCCGAAAAGGTGGAGCAAGAGCTGGGCGTGTCAGCCGGCGACATCCGCCGTGTAGCTTATCTTTTCGCCAAATCTCCCGCGACCATGTCGTTGTGGACGATGGGCATCAATCAACGGACGCAGGGCACGTTTCTCAACAGCGCGCTCAATGGTCTGCACCTGATAACCGGCCAAATTGGACGGCCTGGGGCCACCCCGTTCTCTCTAACCGGCCAGCCGAATGCCTGCGGCGGCGTCCGTGACACCGGCGCTTTATCGCATACTCTTCCTGGAGGACGATTAGTCGCGAATCCTGAGCACCGCCAGGAAATGGAAAAGATCTGGAAAGTTCCGGAGGGAACCCTCTCCGCCAAGCCGGGCTTCGATGCCGTCAATCTGTTCCGCGCCATGGAGGACGGACGTGTTAAAGCGGTACTCATAATGTGCACAAATCCGGGCACGTCACTTCCGGCCGCCGGTCGGTATCACGCTGCGATGGAGAAGTGTTTCACCGTGGTCTCGGATGCTCTCGAAGATAGCGAGACGCAGCGCCATGCACAGGTAGTACTGCCGGCCGCTTTGTGGATCGAGAAACAAGGTGTAACGGGCCAGGGAGAACGGCGCTACCAATTGACTCCCAAGCTTCTCGACCCACCTGGCCAAGCCCGCAGCGACTTGCAAATCCTGGTCGATCTCGCGGCTCGGCTGGGGCATGACAAACTCATCACAGCCCGCACTCCCCAAGCCGTCTGGGACGAGTGGCGTGAAGTATCTTCCCATAGCCTTTACAACTTCAAAGGGATCACTTACGACCGTTTGGCGAAGGAACGCGGATTACAGTGGCCGTGTCCGACGGAAGATCATCCCGGTACGGCTCGCCGCTATGTCGAAGGGGACGATCCATTCGTCACAAAAGGGGCAGGCATCGAATTCTACGGCAACCACGATAAGAAAGCCGTTGTCTATCTTCGGCCTTACGTGCCCTCCCCGGAAAAAAGGAGCGCGGAGTATCCGCTCTATCTGACCACCGGTCGTGTCCTGGAACAGTTTCACACCGGAACGATGACAGACCGAATTGCCGAGCTGCATAGGGCCACAGGCGATGCGACGTTTGATCTGAATCCTGGGGACGCCTACAGGCTGAGAGTGCGGACTGGAGACCGCATCGAGGTCAAAAGTAAATATGGTTCTGTCATTGGTCAGGCGCGCACGACCGAAGCGTCACTCCCCGGTGTAATTTTTGCCGCCTTTTACGATGCGAAGCTTCTGGTCAATCGGAG
Organism: Candidatus Sulfotelmatobacter sp.; assembly: GCA_035264195.1. Lineage (GTDB taxonomy): Bacteria > Acidobacteriota > Terriglobia > Terriglobales > Acidobacteriaceae > Sulfotelmatobacter. The sequence goes on from DATFQQ010000345.1 coordinate 1,693, forward strand.
CGTAGCCGACAATTATGATCCGACTTCGAAAGAGCCCGAATACAAAGTGACCGCCGTATCGGTAAGGAAAGTGACGGTGTGAATATAGATTTCTTGCAGATTGTTATGGTGCTGGGAACGCTGACCTGCGTTCTTGGCGTGATTTTTTGCGTGCGCACAGCACGGACGCGCTTCGATCAAGTGGTGGCTGCGAACAAAGAGGTCAATTTGGGTATTGTCCGCGTTCCGCCACTTACGTTTGCCAAACTCCTGGCGTTCGCCAGCCTGATCGTGTTGCCGGCAGGCGCGGTTTTTCTTGCGAATTATCACACGTTTGAAGGGGTCCATGAGGTCCGCGGCTGTGCCAGTTGCCACATCATGTTGCCGATGGTTAACGATATGCAGGACCCGATGAGTGGGACGCTGGCAGCGCGCCATTACAAGAACAGATGGATTGCGGAGAACCAGTGCTATCACTGCCATAGCGACTACGGTCTGGCCGGGAACCTGGAGGCAAAGATGACTGGCTTCCGGCACCTGGCTCGCTACACCACGCGCACGTATCACGAACCGATTCAGGCACGGGTGAGATTCGACAACAAGAATTGCCTCAACTGTCATGCCGGCACACCTCGGTTTGAGGCTGTCCAGTCGCACAAAACCGCCCATGAGAGGCTGGTATCGAATCAGATGATCTGTTTGAACTGCCATGGCCAGCCGCATCCGACATCGGTGCAGCGAACGCCGGGCTCTAATGACTATGCCCGTCTCACGGAGAAGATGAAATGAGGCTGCTTCGGTGGGAAGCCTTTTGCGCCATCCTTGGTTTTGTGCTGACGCAGGTGTTCATTCTTGTGCCGGGACCTTATCCCATGGCTCTCTTCACTTTCATTGCGCAGCCGCTATTCGCGATAGCGGCGATCGGCTATCTCAGCAAAGTCATTGCCGATCTGCGAAGACATCGAGATCTCTGAACATGGGAACGGAGCTGGCTCCTGGCGCAGATTCTGAATCGGGGAGTTGCATATGAAAACATTGTGCGAAGGATTGGCCAGCTTTAGTTCCGTGTTCTTGCGGTTCGCTCTCGGGCTGTCCTTTCTTTCCGCCGTGGCAGACCGTTTCGGTTGGTGGGGAGTATTTGGCCAACCGAATGTGGCCTGGGGCAACTTCGCCAGATTCGTTGACTACACGGGCAAGCTCAACTGGTTTTTGCCGCACGCGATGATCCCAGCACTGGC
>DATFQQ010000346.1:0-17261 GCA_035264195.1 Candidatus Sulfotelmatobacter sp.
TGTTTTCCTCGTTGCTCTCGATCACGTTGGTGCCTGCGCTCATGCCGTTATTTGTTCGAGGGCGCTTGCGGCCTGAGTCACAAAACCCGGCCGCGCGAATCACGAAAGCCGTCTACTTGCCAGTCCTACGCTGGTGCCTGCGACACTGGAAACTGGTAGTTGCCGCGAACTTGATCTTTCTGGCGGTGACAATACCTCTGTACTTCCGGCTTGGCAGCCAGTTCATGCCAGCCCTCTACGAAGGCTCATCCCTGTACATGCCCAGCGCTCTGCCTGGAATTTCCATCACGCAAGCAACCGCCTTAATGCAGGAGCAGGACCGCATCATTCGATCATTTCCTGAGGTGGCAACAGTATTTGGGACGGTTGGCCGCTCGGACAGTGCCACAGATAACGCTCCCCTCGACATGTATGACACAACGATCATGCTTAAGCCGCGAGAACAGTGGCGTCCAGGGATGACCTATGAAGAACTGATTCGCCAGATGAACGACAAACTGAATTTTCCAGGACTCACGAACACATGGACGATGCCGGTACGGAATCGTCTCGACATGGAGCTAACCGGAATCAAGACTGCGGTGGGAATGAAAATTCAAGGTCCTGATCTTGCCAAGATTCAGGAAATAGGGGCGCAGATACAACAGCTTCTTTCGACTCTTCCGGATACGAATTCTGTGTTTGCTGAGCGAGTATCGCAAGGCTTTTACTTGAATGTGGAGGTGAAACGTCCGGAGGCAGCTCGCTATGGACTCACAGTCGCGGATGTACAGCGTGTGATCACATCGGAGATCGGTGGTGCAAATGTTGCAGAGAATGTCGAGGGCCGGCAACGGTATCCCATTGCCGTCCGCTATGAGCGCGATTTCCGCGATGACCCGGTGGCGCTCAACCGGGCGCTGGTTGCGACTCCTTCGGGAGCACAAATTCCAATGAACGAGGTGGCGCGAGTCTACTTCTCGCGCGGTCCAGGAATGATTCGAGACGAAGAGGGAACTCTAACCGGCTACGTCTATCTCGATCTGAAAACCAAAGACTACGGCGGATTTGTGAGTCGCGCAGATAAGCTCTTGAAGGAAAACCTTACGATTCCTGCCGGGTACACCTATCGCTGGGCGGGGGAATATGAATTTGAATTGCGGGCCAAAGAACGGTTGAAGGTGATTCTCCCTGTGGTCTTTTTCGTAATCTTCCTGCTGTTGTACCTCGTTTTCAAGTCGGCTGCTGAAGCAGCTGTTCTGATCTTCCCAACCCTCTACGCGATGTCAGGGGGCCTGCTGCTTCAATGGGTTCTCGGATACAACTTCTCTGTCGCGGTCTGGGTAGGTTATATCGCGCTGTTTGGAATTGCGGTCGAAACCGGTGTGGTCATGGTTGTGTATCTGCATGAAGCCTTACAGCACCGACTGGCTGATCCAACACCGCTCACGGAGCAAGACATCGAGCAAGCCGCGATTGATGGTGCGGTGCAACGGCTGCGGCCGAAACTGATGACCGTGACGGCGGTCATTTTGAGTCTTGCCCCAATACTGTGGGAATCGGGGATAGGATCGGACGTGATGAAGCCGATTGCTGCCCCAATTGTCGGAGGCATGATCACGTCTACGATCCATGTGCTGATTCTGGTGCCGGTCTTCTTCTTGCTGCTGAAGAAGCGGGATTTGCGACGAGGAGTGCTCCACACCATTGAAACAACGTCTTCGGAGCCTAAACCGTGACCGAGGGCGAAGGATCTGATGAAGTTCAGTTGAATGTGTCCGCGATGCCACGAACGAAGTCTTGTTCGAAGCGTGCTTCGTCTATGCGCCGAAAATTGTCGACGCCACAGGGGTTCGGCGAGAGTCTCCTGCCCCGTCGGCCGTCAGTCCTTGAGCTGGTTCAAACCGATGCACTTCGTCGCGCACCACGCCTTTGCGAACCAGCTTGCGTTCTCATTTTCTCGCAGCAAATAAGATATCCTTCCTTGTTCCAGAATCGGATCTATGTCCCCGTTCATCAGAATCACAGCTCTAGCTTTCAGCTTTGTTTTTGGTGGCCTCTGCGTTGCCCAGCAGGGGTCATTCCCGGTCACCTCGGTGGTTGACGCACCGACAATTGCGGGCCGTCCCGTGCAGTTGGACGCAAAAGGAAAACTGCTGCCATGGCCAATGCCCGATAACACGGGCTATTCGTATTCATCGCACTTTCTGAGCCAGTGGACCATTCTTTGGGACCAATACAATCGGCAGCGTCTTCCTTATTTCTATTGCTGCTTTGACTTCGACCGAACGACCTTTGAACTTGTGCCCGACCCGCATTGGGTGAACTCGACCGGTTACCTGCGGGCGATGATGGAAGGTTTCATCGAGCGGCTTTATCCATACACCGGCGACCAGCGTACGTTGACCTTTCTGCAGGACTTCGTCGACTACGAACTGGAAAACGGGCGGACGCCAGAAGACTATGTCTGGTCGCGAGTGCCGTATGCGTCCGCTAATCCTGGAGCGAAGCGCTACACGGGATGGAGTCAATTAGGGGCGGAAGACTACATCGAGCCTCATGTTGTGGGCGAGGACGGCTACGGCTATCTGCGTCTCTATGAGATGACTGGGAACACGAAGTACCTGCAGGCCGCGATCTGGTGTGCCGATGCATTGGTCAAGAATTACAAGTCCGGCGACGAGAACAATTCGCCTTGGCCCGTGCGTGCCTATGCGCGCGACGGTAAAGCTGAAAAGGCGCCAATGGGGCCGTACTCGGCGAATGTCATTGAGCCGATCATGTTGTTTGACGAACTCATGCGCATCGGGCAAGGAAACGTTGCTGGCTACACCCGGGTTCGAGCTGGTGCCTGGGAGTGGTTCCAGAAATATCCTCTGGCCAACAATGTCTGGGTCGGATATTTCGAAGACACCGTGGCCAGCATGGGCAACATGAATCAGGTAATTCCGCTGGAGTTTGCACGCTATGTGTTGCTGCATCCGGAGAAGGACCCGCAATGGCGCGAACACGCCCGCCGTCTGATTGAGTGGGTCAAGACCACGCCGAAGTGGGCCAAGTACATTGTGCATGATGCATTGGTGACGACCGAGCAGGGCAATGGAGTGAACTTCTGCTGCAACGATCCGAACCAGTGCTGCGATAGCCATACCTCCAGGCTCGCTGCTGTGGAGGCCCTCTATTTCGCGAAGACCGGAGATGTCGCATACCGTGACGCGGCGTATCGTTCCTACAATTGGGTGACCTATTTTCAGGGACTCCCCGGCGCTGCTCACGCACCCTTCACGGGACAATGGTGGTTCACCGATGAATTTTCGGATGGTCCGCGAAGACTGATGGACGCTTTCTGGGCTGTGCCGGAGTGGGCTCCGTCGGATGAATCGCACCTGCTCGGATCCAGTTCCGTCGTCACGAAGATCAGGTACGGGAAGGGTTCGGTGACGTACTCGACATTCGATCCTCAATCTTCGGATGTTCTTCGACTCGATTTTGTCCCCGAGTCTGTTATGGCAAGTGGCAAGGCACTCCCTCGACGAAGTGATCTCGATGAGCAAGGATTCGTCTTTGATGACACGACTCGAGTTTTGCGGATCCGCCACGACGATGCGCGTGACATCGATATCGAGGGAAAAGACGGAAATCCGCCGCTGCAATACATTACCTTTGACGACCCGCATCTGCCTGCAAGAACCGCGTTGAAAGGGGAATATCCTTCGGGAGTCATTGACTGGGGAGCCGATCAGTGGAAGATCAATGTTCCTGAAGGAGGCTTTGGAACGTTCAACCTGGCCGTAGCCGACACCAAAGCTGCCAGGACCGAATTCCATTTCTATTGGCCACGGATCTTTGCTGGTATCGACGTTTACAACGGCGGTGTGTCAGACGCGACCGTCACGATGCATTCTCCTCAGGCTCGTGAGATCTCCTTCACCATCAAGCCCGGTCAGGTGCGGCGACTGCGAACGGAATGGCGCGACACGACTTCGACTGTCATCTTCCAGTTTAAGAACGGCGAAGGTCTGCGCTTCGACAATCTTGCCTACCGGCACGAGTGAACTTCGTGGTTTAGATTCAGCGTAACTGCGCTGACAAACTTGCCAAACTATTAATTTATTAATTGACAATGTGGTCCCGCGGCGGTATAAAACTGGAACTATTAATTAGTTAATTGTTCATCCGAAGAGGACCACGTTGGCCAGAAAAAAGTCAACAAACCTGACAGAAGGCGAATTACGGTTGATGAACGTACTTTGGAAAAAGGGGTCGGCGACCGTCGGCGATGTCGCGGCGTCACTCACCGATGATCCACCACTCGCCTACAGCACCGTGTTAACAACGCTCCGCATTCTCGAAGGCAAGGGTTATCTGCGGCACACCAAAGAGGGGCGCGCCTTCGTTTACGAACCGCTCATTGCTCAGGAAGAAGCCAGCCGGACCGCGCTCGGCTATCTGGTCAACCGCTTCTTCGGAGGTTCGCGCGAACTCCTGATTGTGAACCTCTTGAAGGAAGAATCGATCAGTCGTGCGGAATTGCGGCGAATCAGGAAGATGATCGCGGAAAGTGAAGGAGAGCAGAAATGACGCCCATGAATATTGCGATGACCACTCTTCTGAATGGAATCTGCCTGGGAGCAATTCTGGCGGCGACTATGATGCTGATGCTGAGATTCTTTCCTCGCTTGAACTCGACGACTCGCTTCACCGCCCTGTGGATTACCTTGCTCGCCGTCGTTGCGCTGCTTGCTAGTCCGCTTGTCCCCCGGGCATCTATCGTGCAGCCCGGAATTGAATCGCGCGCTGTTGTTTCCCCAAGTCTGACCAATGTCCCGTCACATGAACCCGCACAAGTCTATCGGCCAGAGCGCCAGACTCGTTCTTCCCACATCAACTCAGTGCCATCACAAAATAACGCGTCGACATCCGGCCAACCTCTGGAATCAACGCTTTCTGGTGGTCCGTCCATAAGCTCCTTGCGCGAAGCATCACCGTCCGAACATCCTCTGATTCGCATTCACTCGGCAAAATTCCTGGGCGCAATGGCAATTACTTGGCTGGCGTTCTCGTTCGTATTGCTTGTCCGGTTGGCCGCGGGATATTGCGCTTTGCGAAGCCTGAAATCAACCGCAATACCGGCGTCACCAGATTGGCAGCTGCACTGCAGTCGTTTGTGCGCGACCCACGGCATTCGCCGTCAGCCACAATTGCTCGTTTCGAGCCATATAGGTGGACCGGTGTCGCTTGGCTTTTTGCGGCCAGCGATCGTGATTCCCTGTGCACTTCTGGAAAGACTTTCGCGCTCTGAACTCGAGCAGGTTATCCTGCACGAACTTGCTCACCTGCATCGCCGCGACGACTGGAGCAACCTGGCTCAAAAATTGATCGAAGCTGTGCTGCCGATTCAACCAGCGGTTTATTGGCTCGGCTATCAGATGTCATGGACGCGGGAAATGGCGTGTGACGATTGGGTGATCGCCGCGACCGGAAGGCCGCGGTCCTATGCCGCTGCCCTGACCAAAGTTGCCGAGCTCTCCCAGTGGCAGCGCGCCGGTCTTCTCGCAGCCGGAGCTGCGGGGAACCGTTCGCAGCTCTTCTGGCGCGTACGTAAAATGCTTGATCGCACGCGCAACACAGCTCCTCGTCTTGCGATCGTGCCGCTGGCTTCAGCGTTGGGTGTCGTTGTGACGCTCGCCTGTCTGAGCACTCGCGCACCCCAGCTCATTGCTTTCGCTCAGAGCGACAGATCCGCGGATGTTCGGGAAGCGCCGATTGCACCGAGGGGGTCAATAGCCCCGCGACTGGCCCAGTCGCCTCTGCCGATGACCCTCGCTCTCGCTCCACGGGCACCAAGAGTGCTCGTCCCTCCAACGTCCGTCACTGCTGCGCTTGCACCAGCCGCACCACTCGCACCGCAGGCGGAACTCTCGCCTACGTCACCGCCCTCCCCCCTGTCGCCATCGTCACCCACGAGTCCGCGGTCTCCTCTGTCGCCGGTCGCCCCGATGGCGCCCGTAGCTTCTCAACAGAGTGCCGATTCTCATGTGCAAATGACCGTCCACAACGGGTGGACGTCGTTCAGCATAAAGATCGACGGCACCGTTGAGTTCACCGACGACGACACCGATATCAAGTCTCTCTCGCCTAACGGACGTTTCCGGATCGAAGAGGGCGGCCTACTTTCCAAGCGTGCCTATGAAGTCAGAGCGGATGCCGCAGGTAATCTCACCCGTTCATACTCGGTCGGCTGGAGCACCAAGCCTATCGACGACGAGGGCCGCGCGTGGCTGGCCCGCACGCTACCGCAGGCAATCCGCGACAGCGGCATCGGAGCCGGACCTCGCGTCGCCCGAATTTTGCGACAGGGCGGTCCGCCAGCAGTATTGGCCGAGATCGGACGCATCCACAGCGATGGATCGAAGCGAGTCTATCTGGAGCAACTCTTCTCCCAATCCACCCTTAAGCCCTCGGACCTCAAAGAGGCCGCGAGGCTGATTCGAAGCATTTCTTCCGACGGCGACAAGGCCCAAGTCATCATCACCGTCGATGCGAATTACTTCACGGCCGACTTGCGCTCCTACCTTTTTGACGCTGCCGAAAGCATTAGTTCCGACGGTGACAAACGCCGGGTTCTGTCTGACATCGTCAAGAAGGACGGCGGAAGTTTAGAGACCTTGGCGAGCGCCGCTAGAGCTGCACGGCATATCTCCTCAGACGGCGACAAGGCGGAGGTGCTCATCGACATGGCGAACCCTTATCTTCCCGGTGGCGGCGTGGATATGGCCTACTTTGACGCGGCGAATTCCATCTCCTCCGACGGCGATCACGCCCGCGTTCTCTCAAGGATGCTGGCCTCTCATGGCAACGACCACAGCACTTTGACTCGCACACTGCTCTCCGCTGAGCGTATTTCCTCCGATGGCGATAAGGCCCGCGTACTTAAGGAGGCAGTTCCTGCTTACAGCGAGGATGCGCCTGTGCGCAAAGCATTCTTCGACGCCGCGAATTCCATTTCGAGCGATGGAGATCACCAACAAGTGCTCGTTTTCTTGGCCCAGAAACAGGGAATTGGGACGGATACTGTGGCGAACATCGCCAATTCTGCTCAAAGAATTTCTTCGGCCGGCGATAAAGCTCGCGTCCTGATCGAACTTGCAGGTACGAATGTCGATCCCGCTCGCGATGCGTTTTTTGCCGCTGCCAGTAGCGTCAGTTCCGATGGCGACCGCAGTCGGGTTCTGATGACTGTGCTCGACAAACCTGGGATTTCCAGTTCACTGGCCGTTGCTGCGATCCAATCGGCCACAGGCATTTCTTCCGACGGTGATAAAGCCCGCGTTCTTCTTGACGCCGCCGAACGTTATTCGAGCGATCCGGCGGTGAATGCCGCTCTGCGCAAAGCCGTCGAGAGCTTACACTCGGATGGCGACTATCGCACTGTAATGTCCCGGATCAGCCATCACGACGCGAGTCTGTAATGTGATGGTTGCTTCGAATCCGCTCCCATGCGCTTTTGATATTTCCGCTTACCTTGAAGCAATTCGGGCCTTCACGGGCGCCAGGAATAGGTGAATTTGATGGCGAAGCGGTTTTCGTAGTACTGCGCCGGGTTGGCAGCGACCAGGCTAGCGAACCGCTGGCCTGCCGTATAAATAAAGTACACATCGCTGTCCGGACGATAGTTCCACCGCAGGCGGATGTTTGCGCTTGCCGCCTGAGTGTTGGCCGTATCCATTTGGAGCAACGCAGATAGAGTGAGGAAGCGCGAGAACGAATAGTTCGTCTGGAAGCTTCCGAACACGACAGAGAAGTTTCCTGCGCCCTGGGGCAGAGGATTGCCAGATGGGTCCGCAACCACGTTCAGCCGAAAACGATTCCACTGCTCTGCAAAGCTGAACGACAAACGTTCGTTTGTGCGATAAGTGGCACGAACACGGGCTTCGTTCAGGTGCCCATCATAGTAAGAGCCAAAGCGCTCATAGAAATTCATCATCAGCTTCCGCTCTTGCGATGAACCGTACGTAAGTTGATGGCGCGTCCAGTGATACTCACCGACCGGAATGAACACGTTCTTGTAGATGTTGAACGGCGTGGTGAGACGCTGCGTAAACACGTCCACAATGTCGTCGTCGCTGTAGGCACCGTTATTGAATTCGATGCGAAATGTGTTCTGCCATTCCTGAGTTTGCAGAACGCTGTTTACATCCGGTGCGTGAAAGATGAAGCCTTCAAAGTTAAGTTCGCGCACGCCGCGAAGCTTCGGCCGCGGCTTGAAGTTCACTTCCGCGTAATCACAGATGCAATCAGTGCGTTCCAGAAATCCAACCTCAGGATTGAAGTTGGGACCAATCTTACGGTGCTCGCCAAGGACATCGAGCCAGCTGTTCTGATAGGTGACCCCAGCCCCAAGATCCGTCTGCCCTGAGGAAAGCCCAGGGGTTCGTGTCTGCGCAGCATAGCCAGTCAGAACCAGGTCCCTGTGAAACACGAGTCGAGTGTCTGCACCGCTCGTTTGGTTGAAGCTGTCGAGGGGATTCCCAGAGCGTTTGTCGATGCCAATCACGCCAATGTAGGAGCCGCCCCACAACGACCGTTTGACGCGGGCAACAGCGTAGTTCGCGTAAGGGTTTGGACCGGAACGCCGAGTTTCCACGTCCATTGCGCCGATTTGGAATCCATCCAGCGAGCCGGTAACTTTACCGCCCCCATTGATCGGCACTTCTTCGCCCGTGATCGGGTCAATACCAATTTGGCGGCTGAAGAACAACAAATCTCCACTATCCCCGCCCAAAGGGAAATTGAACACTCCGGCGTTCTCCAGGAAGAACTGGCGTTTCTCAGGGAAGAAGAGCTTGTAAGGCGTGAGATTGAACTGCAGAGTGTCGACATCGGCATCGGCGAAATCGGTGTTGACGGTGAAGTTGGCTACCAAATTTGAACGTAGGCCGAGCTTAACGTCGACGCCGCCGGTGTAAAGCGGGCTTGTGCCGGGCGTATATCCGGTACCCGCCGCACTTGGGGGGAAGTGGCTGAATCCAGTCATCCCGTACGGCTTAACGATGAACAGGCGGCCACTTCCGATGTCAGAGATTCCGTGTAAATCCCCGGCCTGACTTATCCGTGCTGCCCCGAACGCCCGCCTCCAGCCCGACCACAGATCTTCTTCGTTCTTGCGCCGGATGAATCGTTTGAAATTGATTCCCCAGATCACATCCCCCGACTGCATGAAGTTCAGAGTGGAAAAAGGAATGGCAATTGTGGCGGTCCAGCCTTGCTTTGAGATGCGCGCTTCTGACGTCCAAACGCCGTCCCATCCCGGATCCCCGTCTCCGGTGCTGCTCTCTGTGCGCTGTTCCTCGGTGATTAGGGCATCACGCTGCGTGCCTTGAGGATTGATCTGAAAAACATATGCGTTGCGACGATCGTGGGCAGAGTCGATGATGATTTCAAAGTAGTCGTCCAGTTCTTGACTGACATCTCGGCGCAACTCTCTGGCCACAATTTTGCCCGGGTCGGAATCGAAACAAACAATTCCGAAGTACACATCGTGCCTGTCATAGAGAACGCGAACCTCGGTCTTTTCGGTTGGCGTCTGTCCCTCGAACGGCTCGCGCTGCAGAAAATTGGCGGTCGGGCTTGCGGCCTGCCACTCGGCGTCTTCCAGCGTTCCATCCAGCCTTGGAGGGCGCTCCACTCGAATTGCATTGGCCATTCGAGCTAGCTCTTGGACTGCAGCCTGATTCTCTTTGGGCGCCTTACTAGAGGGCTCTTGAGAATGTAGTGCCGATGACGCGACACATACTAATGTTGCAACGACAACACAAGCACCGATGAGCGCTTGCCCAGTCGACGCGGTCTTCATCCGACAGTTCCGTGTAGCACCGTCATCAGTCGATTCTATTTTCCTTGACTCCACTCATCTAGTGCAGCTTTGAACCCGGTCGCCAATTCTCTGCCGGGCCTCGTCCCCAGTAATGCAGGAAAATGATGTACCGCCCGGGAATTGATCATGTGGTGATCAATGGCCACAACATCCAATCCGTTCGCTCGAAGTGCTCTTAGCGTCGGTTGTACTTCCGACTCCAGCAATCGCATGGTCGCCCGCGTTCGACGTGTAGAACTTCTTCAATTCGGACACATATTCAACCCCCTCAGCTCCGGGAGTATCTTGCGACTGTCGCAGCAACCTTATTTGTGCGCAAGTCGATGATGTACGTTGGCCCGGCGTTAGGTGTACCGAGAGCAAATAGTGATCGTCAAGATCAATCGTCAAATAGTCAAAACGCTTTCCGGGGGGGCGCCGGTAAATCGAACTCCGCAATATTTCTGAGAGTGGGAACAGGCGCCTGCGTTTGCAGGTCGGAAGCGAACGCACACACAGCGAATGACAACGCTAGATGGCTTCGATTCACAGCGTTGCGCCTCTTGAGATTGACTCAACGAGCCAATCGTAGCTCATGAAAATGAATGTTGCCTGAATGAGGCGGGAGGCGGGAAGCGCTCCTTTTGCCCTGCGGGTCAGAATCGACCCTGGATCGACTGTTACCGCCGCCATCGTCTTCCACGCTTGCAACAAACCTTGTGCCGAACAGAGTTGCCACGACCACGGAGTGTTTGCGCATGGGCGTCTATTAATGCTATTTGCTTACGTCCTGAGCGCTGCCTGAACGTACGCAGGCTTAAGCGGAAGTCGTCGAAGGACTTTTCCGGTTGCATCGTGGAGCGCAGCTGCAATCGCAGGGGCAGCAAGCGCATTCGCAGCCTCCGAACCGCCACCGTAGGCACCGACTTTCGGATTGTTCAGCAATACCACTTTGATTTCCGGGATGTCGGACATCGTCGGGATGGGGTAGGAAATCCAATCATCCTGGGTGATGCCACTCTCTTTGAAAATCACTTCTTCGAACAGAGCGTGGCTGATCCCCATGATCGCCCCGCCTTCCACGTTCCGCTTCAATGCGATCGGGTTTACCACGATGCCGGGATCGACCGCAATCGTGTACTTCTCCACCACAATTTTGCCGGTGTTCGGAGTGACCGCAATCTGGCAAACGCAGGCCCAGTAGGAACCGCTGCGGAGCATCAAAGAGACCCCGCGGCCGCGCACAGGCGTTGTACCGGTGGACGCCGCATTGGGGCGTGGCGAGGGGCGGGTATCCCAGCCAGAGGCATCGCGGACCGCTTTCAACACGCTGATGACGCGTTCCTCGCTCGCGTGGTCGATGCGGAACTGAATCGCGTCAGCACCGGCCAGGGCTGCTGCCTCGCTGATCGCCAGTTCGCGCGGATAGTTCTGCTGAAACTGTCCGGGCGTGCGCATGCTGTGATCGCGCAGTCCCACCGCGATGGGTGAAGCCTTCTCTCCCACCTGATAGGTGCCGTGACCATGCTCAGCCACATTTGGAACCGGAGCATACACCCATGCATCCTCGATGCCATTGGACGTGTTTGTAACGAAATCTCCCTTGGGATTCGGCGCAGCCATCGTAGGCAGTCCGGCAAGCACCGCTCCAATGGGCCGGTCATCTTGCATGGCCGGCATGTAGTGGTCGACCTGGTAGGCGGCAATTTTTCCTTTTTCGTCGAGTGCAATCTGAATGTCGGAATAGGCGGCGGACGATTGTGTGGACCACTGCAGATCATCGGCGCGCATCCACTGCACGCGGACGGGCTTGCCGACAGCTTGCGATAGCAGTACGGCCTCGTCTTCCGCGCCGGCATTGCCGCCGTTCGACCGGCCATAGTGTCCGGGACCGGGATACGAGTGGACGATCACGTGATCGGGAGTGGTCTTCAGCATCATCGCGATTTCGCCGCGAAGTGCCTGCGGATTCTGGTTGTGCGTGTAAATGTGGATGGTGCCGTCGGCCTTCACATCGCCGACAGCCATGGTCGGGCCGATCGGCGCATGTTTCATGTAAGAAAACTGATAGCTGGCCGAATGCTTCTTATGTCCCGAAGCGAGCAAGGGCGCAACATCGCCTTTGTTGCCTTCACCCTTGGTGACGGCCGCACTCGTCCAGTCAGCTTCTTCGCGAAGATGCTTGTGAAGTTTTTCACTGCTGGGAAGGCCCTTCCAGTCGGTCCATTTGGTGGCACTGGCGACCTGTTCGGCAGCCTGAATCGCTTCCCATTCCGTGGGAGCGACTACGCCAACAAGATTGCCCTTCACGATGACTTGCGAATTTGGGAACTTGGCTTTGTCGATTTGTCCGGCGGAGATGAGAGTTGAGCCGAGCGTCTTGGGATGGACGACGCGCGCGTGCAACATGCCCGGCAGCCGCACGTCGGTCGCCCAAGTCTCTTTGGCGCCCACTTTCGAGCTGATGACGGAATTCTTGAACGACTTGCCGATGATGGTGTACTCGCTCACTGGCTTCATCGGCGGATTTCCTTCAATGCTGAGTCCCCCGATGCTGGTGAGCTCACCCTTCACCGGTATCGTCAGCTTCAACTGCTGGTTCTTGACGAGATCGCCATACGAAATGCTCTTGCCACCTCCCGAGGCGACGCCGTCTTTCACGGAAAGCTTGTCTTTGGCCACGCCGAGTTTTTCGGACGCGAGGTCGAGCAGCGCCTGGAACGTATACGCTGCTGCTTTGCGGATGTTCGGCGTACCGCCGCCCAGAAAGTCGAAGGCACCACTGCCATCGGGCGTGCGATCGGTATCGCCCGAAATTACAGTCGTGATGGCCTCGAAAGGGACGCTCAGCTCTTCCGCAACAATCTGTCGGTAGGCGGTGAACGTCGAGCCTTGGCCGAAGTCGCTCTTTCCGGTACGGATCAAGACTGTATTGTCGGGGTGGATCTCGACCCAGGAACTCCCAAGCGAGGGATCGAGCGAATTCATGAAGAGAGCCGGTTTGGCGTTCGCCTTGAGGACGCCGGGCCCGATCACCTTGAATCCGACTACGAGTGCGCCGCCTGCTTTGACGAACTGGCGGCGGGAGAGAGTCGGTCCGATTACGTTTCGCGGATTTTCGCTCATGCTGGCCATGACTTACCTCCCCTTCGCCATCAGGGTGGCGGCGTGTTGTACGGCTTCAATGATCGCGACGTAGGTGCCGCAGCGGCACAAATTTGGCGACGGACCGGAGTTCGTGAATGCATCCTTAATCTGCACCACACTCGGACTCGGATTGCTTTCGAGCAGTTCGGTGGCCTTGATCATCATGCCGTTTTGGCAGAATCCGCACTGCGGGGTCTGCTCTTCAATCCATGCCCGCTGCACCGGATGCAGGGCCGTCTTCGCTTGCTCGTCCGAGAGTCCCTTTTGCTTGGCCCAGCGCGCAGGAAGACCTTCGAGCGTTGTGATTTCGGAGTTCGCAACGCTGGCGACGGACGTTACGCACGATCGAGCTTCTTTGCCGTCGACCAGAACAGCGCAGGCTCCGCACTGGGCGAGGCCGCAGCCAAACTGCGGACCGATTAGCTGAAGATCATTGCGGAGAACGTAGAGCAGCGGAGTATCATCAGGCGCTTGCACATCGCGGCGTACGCCATTCACATTGAGCGTAGTCATGAGAACCCCCTTCAAAGGCACCTTCACAACTTGAATGAGTGTTTTGTGAAAACCCCTATGTCTCGTCGCCCCACTTCGGGAGGCAATAACCGGGTCGCCTCCCCGCAGACATTACGTTACTTGTCTATACGCTCGATCTGCAGTCTTCTGCAAGTGCGTTCTTTGCTGCGCACACAGCCTGTACTTTAATTCGTTGGGTATTTCTTCGCGATTCAAAACACGCCATTGTGTATGCAGAACGCGTCAATAAACCTGCGCGCTGCTTCGGGGCATCGCAAACAATAACATTCAATCGCGCCGTCGGCACGAAACATAAAGACTGTCTGCGACCTTCAAGAGCGGAGGAAAGTACCGACTCAGTTTTCGCAGTGCCTCCGAGGTGTGAACCACGGCTCGATATTTCGCCGGCAACAATCGTAAATCGCTTGGCTGCACGTTGAGCGAGAAATAGCCGTCCACGCTGATTTCGGAAGGACCGATATCAGCCCCGAATTCCGACAACAATTCTGACGGGGTCCAATAACGTACCTCAAAATCGTTGGCCTCGCGAAAGCCGCGACGAATCTGGTGATACAGGCACCTGATCCCGAAGACATTTGGCATTTGTACCAGCGCGTCTCCTCCGATTCGCAACACCCGGCGAATCTCTCGCAGGCTCTCGCGAGTGTGCGATCGGGAGAGGTGTTGAAGAACGCTGTAAGAAAAGACCTGATCAAACACCTCCGCGCGAAACGGCAAAAAGCGGCTATCACCAACAATGTATGTAGTCTCGATTCCAAGTTGCCGTGAAACCCGTCTGGCCGCACGGATCGCTTTCAGTGACGGATCGATTCCTACTGGGCTGTAGCCCACCGCCGCTGCCGCTAAGCACCAACGTCCCCAATTGCAGCCAACCTCGAGAAATAGTTTTCCTTTTCCATGCGGGAGTCGCAGTCGCGGGATCGGATACTCTTTCAGATTCCCGACCAGATGCTGATAAAGACTGCCGTTGGTACCTCCAATTGCCGCTCGCACAAACGGATCGACCTCGCCATCGCCCACGTTAAACTGCGGAAGCGACGCCTCGTCTCTGCTTTCCGCCAACGCAAGGGCTCGCGTTCCCTCGATGTGCGTTTGTTCAGCCTCGGACACAAGCAGGATCGGAATCCCTTCGATCACGGCATAGCGGTGACCGCGCTCGCAGACTAAATCGTCGCCCTCTTCGTGCAGGCAGAGTTTGTCCCTCGGACAAACCAGAATGTTCATCAAGAGCGAATGGCTCACTGAATCAGGAAAGCCCGGTTGTGAATTGGAGTACGAAAACAACTCTATCGTTCACACGCAGTGTCAGTCTAGACGCGCTGCTGGATTTGCTCACCGAGTTCATTACCGTCCGAGCAGCCCTGCCTTCAGATCCGAGCTAGGCGGCTTCGGCCCGAGCCACACAGAGAACAATACCGGGGCAAACGCGGGAGCGGCGATCGTCACTTTCTCTTTGCCATTGATAGTGACGATAGTCCCCGTGCCGGGTAAGTAGGTGAAAAGTATTTCGTCGCCGTCGTGGACTGAGTCAATCGCGCCAAAAAATTGGTCGATCTCGGCTTTCATAGTCTGCTTCGCATCTGGTGTATTGTCTGCAAACGACTCATTAAATCCGTCGACGATCTGGTTCTTCGTCACGCCGCGCACAAAGTGCATGACGATCCTCTTGGCCGCATCGGCTTTGAGGATCGCGCCAGGATCCGAAGATTTTTGCTCAAGGTAAAGTCCGGCGACATAGACCTTCACCATGTACTTCTTTCGCAATCCCATGCCGTTGAGCACGAGCGTTCGGTTTCCCACTTGAGCCGTATCGGGGAGTGTCACGCCCGCCAGTGTTCCGCCGAGCAATTGGGACGTTAACGTAATGACAAACACGGATAGAGTCAGGAAGATTCTGAATTTGCGCATCGCGATCCCTCCCGGATCAATAGTATTCGATTGCTCCGCGATGCAGTGCATCAGCCCCGGAGAAGATCAGGTTGTGCACCCGGCGACCATCGGAGCGATCAGCCTTTCCGATTAGATCGATTTAGGAATTGCCGGATCTCATTCCGCTTTTGTCATCCTGATGGCGCCGTTTTTGGGCGCCGGAGGACCTATGCAACCCTGCCTGCAGTGCTCATGCGGCCGGGGACTGCATATATATCCTCCGGCCTGCAAAGGCGCAGGCTATCCGGATGACACCGCAGTGGATTGCATCGAAAGCTAAAATGGCCCAATTGACCTTTTTCCTGTTTGTCGCATCGCAGTGATAACATTTCGCGCAATCAAGCGTTCGTGGAGGATCAAATGTCAAAGTTCACCCGACGTGAGTTCCTGAAAGGCGGACTAGCCGCCGGAGCGATTGCGGCTAGCGGAAGCCTTCCGCTTTTTGCCGCACGCCAGACTGCGACAGACTACGTAACGCTCGGAAGGTCCGGGGTGAAAGTCACGCGGCTTGCCTTTGGCACCGGCACCTTCAGTGGCGAGGTGCAGCGTGCGCTGGGTCAGGAGAAGTTCACAACCTTGGTGCGCTACGCTTACGATCACGGTATCCGCTTCTTCGAGACCGCCGAGAGCTACGGCGAGATGCACAAGATGTTGGGCATCGCTCTGAAGGGTATTCCGCGCGACAGTTATCAACTGATGTCAAAAGTGACCACGCGGGATGGCGTCGATGCGCAACAGAAACTTGACGAGTTGCGCAAGCTGGCGAACACCGAGTATTTCGACATTATGTTGCTGCATTGGCAACATACCGGAACGTGGCCCAGGGACACGCATCGCTGGCAGGACGCAATCCTGGAAGCTCAATCAAAGAAGGTCATCGTAAGCCATGGTGCATCTGTGCATGGCCTGCCGGCGCTCCGGCAGGTCCCGGGCAACAAATGGCTTGACGTTGCGATGATCCGGATGAATCACAAGGGCAAGAGCATGGACGCTGAAGATTACGCCACTCAAGGCTCAGGCAATGTTCCGGAAGTCGTCGGCCGCGTGAAGGAAGTTCGCAAAGAGGGAATGGGCGTGATCTCGATGAAGCTCATCGGCGAGGGTACATTCAACCGCGAGGATCGGCAGCAGGCGATGAGGTTCGCCTTCAGAAATGCCGGTGTCGACTGCGTGACGGTCGGCTACAAGAACACAGCCGAGATCGACGAAGCGATTGAAAACCTGAATCTGGCTTTGGCGTAGAAGACCCGCCGAGCGATGTCGGCCCGCGCTCAGAAAGCCCGGTCAGAGCCGGTGCTCGACATCGGCTGATTACAGGCCCTAGGCATCCCGTTGAGGGCGGTTCAAGAATCCGGGCAGTCCTTGTCGAATGGTGTCGTGCAGTCGGCGGTGCAATTTGAGCATCACCGCGCGATCCTGCCGGGGGACTTTGTAAATTTCCATCGAAATTTCGACCACCGTGCGATCGAGCGCGCGGAGAGTGTTGTAAAGCTTGTTGACGTTCCTGCGTCGGATACTATGCGAACGCAGATTTCGCGGTGTCTGCTTATGTGGCTGGTACACCGGATAGCCCCTTTGAACTGATTGACCAATAGATAGCGCACCTCGGACGCGAAGGTAAACGCAAACAATTGATCGCTGCGATCAGCAAATTTGCGCTGGTAAGGAAACCTGTCCTGTTGAGCGAGGATTGAGCTTCGCGACAGCTTCCCATGCTGCCTGGAGGTCGACGATCTCAACAAAGCCAGACAGCGGTAGAAGACCTTCTCGTCTTTTCCACAGCCAAGCTCATTCAATTGTGACGAACAACCTTGAC
>DATFQQ010000347.1:0-3349 GCA_035264195.1 Candidatus Sulfotelmatobacter sp.
TGCCAAACGCATTTTGAGCTTACTATCCGTCACCATTGATCTTGATCCTCTTCGGCCGCTGCAGCTTCGGCTCGGCGCAGGCCATCAGCACTTTCAAACCCGGCCACGTCAGAACCAGACCGTCCTCGTTGCCCTGCACGATGAAACCTTGCTTGATCAGCACCGCGATGCGTGCATGCAACGGATCGGTAGGTTGGCGGGCCAGCGTTGCCATTTATTAACTCTGCTGCAATTCCCACGCGTCCATGTCGAGTAGTTCGCGATCGAATCAAATGGAGCGATGAGTCAAATCAGCTAAGGGACGTGCCGTCAGCCGACGCCATGCGGCCGCCTCGTAGCGTCGACAGGCGGCGTGGGCTCCATGTTCGGTCGTATGCTCCGACAAAACAACCTTTGTATCTTCGGAGAAGGTCGACCACTTCCCAGTCACGGGACTGAAAGAGATCCCAAAGATGGACAGTGTCCGTTCCGTCGACGGATATCGATGTACTCTGTGATGCGGCATTGTCGGCTCCATCGCTTTAGATACCTGTCTGTCAAATCTCGCTGTCGAATTTGTTGAATCCCAATCTTCCATAGGACCTTTCGAGATGAGACTAGTTCAAGCGCGACCAGTCTTCTATCGAACTGAGATTTCATCGCAGCACAACTTTGGACCTAAGGAGCTCTTACTATGGTATGTGTTTCAGCCGTGCAGTTTTTGGCTCCGACTCAAATCTGATGCGGTTTGAAATTCGCGTGGTGCCTCTTTAGGGAACCAGCGCCATGCAAAAAGCTGTTCGCCAGTCCTGTCTTGTGCCCATCGAGCGGAGCGTCATCCGGCGAACTCTAGCTCTAGGGGGCTAGCACTCAGGTACTATTTCCCCGATTAGGCCTTTCATGGCACTGTGGTTTTGGGAATGGAGAAATCGAGGAAGGTAGCCCTTGCGAGAAGTTCCGCTTATTTCGATCATCGACGACAACGCTTTGACCCGGGAAACCATTAGAGATCTCGTGAGATCGCTGGGGTTTTCAGCCCTCACCTTCGCATCAGCCGAGTCGTTTCTGCGGTCATCATCGATCGCGGAAACGGGGTGCCTGGTATTGGACGTGCAAATGCCAAAAATGAGCGGCCTAGACTTGCAGGATCACTTGTCTCGAAATGGCTTTGATATTCCCATTATTTTTGTCACGGCCTATCCCGACGACTCCATTAAGGCGCGGGCGTTGAGCGCTGGAGCGGTCTGCTACCTCCAAAAGCCATTAGAACTGCTGGTTTGCTTTAATGACTGTCTTCACGCGGCCTTCAGCAGAGGCAGGCGACCTGCTCCGGCGGTGAACTAGTCCCCGGTGTCAGTTCCCATGCATTGGGTGGTGGGAGACAGGAACAAACAATCCTAGGCGCCAATCTTAGTGTCGCTTTGGCGTAGCAAGAATCTTTCGTCTTCTGCTCATTCGCTCAAATCTCAACCGTATTGAGACCGAAGCGAGTGTGCGGCCCGCACTTTCGCTGCTGCAACAGCCTCGGGTTGGAGCGGACGAGGTGCTTGCCCGAAGAGTTCGACCAACGCTTCCATACTCAAGTACGACGGTCGGTTCCAATGCGTGACCCATTGCTTGAGCAACTCTGCATTGGCGGGACGCTGCGCCACGGCATATTGGACAAGAGCTGCGCTCCAATCGCGGCTCCGCTCACTGTCAAGTTCAAAATCGTCAAGCATCAAGGGCGAGCGGAAGGCAAGAGGATTGCCGCGCTCCTGGGTCATACTCCCGCGTATGTAGGCAGCGTGAACTGAAAGATCGCACCGGGACCATCGCGTGAAACGGCCCACAAGCGGCCGCCATGCGCTTCAACGATTGAGCGGCAGATCGACAGACCCATTCCCATGCCGCCGGGCTTTGTGGTGTAGAATGCGTCGAACAGGTTTTCTAAACTGTCCGGGTTCAGTCCAAGGCCCGAATCCTGGACGGTGACGAGCACCTCGTCCGATGCCTTTTTTGTCTCGATAAGCAACTGTCGCGAACCGTCACTTATGCCAGTCATCGCTTCGATGGCGTTGATGATCAAATTGAGCATCACCTGCTGTAGTTGCACTCGATCTCCTTGAACGACTGGTAAGTCGTCTCCGAATTTCATTTGTGCCGAGACCTTGTTGTTTACCAGTTCGTTACGGGTCAGGGCGATAACGTCATTTATCGCTTGGTTGATTTCAAATGAATCTTTTCGCGCGGGCGCCTTCTTGAAAAAGTTTCGGACCCGCTCAATGAACTCCGTGGCTTGAGCTCCGGCCTCGACGATACGACTGAGCGCCCGCCTTACTTCCTCTAGATTCGGGGGCTGGTTACCAAGCCAATTGAATGCGGCCCCGGCACTGCCTACTGCCACCGCGATTGGCTGCTTGATTTCATGAGCAATGGACGCCGTTAACTGTCCCATTGTAGCGACGCGATTTGCATGTGCCAGCTCCGTCTGCGCCTCACGCAACGTTTCCGAAGCCTGCGTTAGTTGGGCGGTCCTGAGCAGAACCTGCTCCTCGAGATGGTCGGTCAGCTTGCGCAATTCCACTTCGGCTTTTTCGCGCGCAGCCATTTGCAGCTTGAGGTCATCGATGGATTCAACGGTCTGATGGGCCGCGGACGCAAAGCGGCCCATGCTTTCGAGCAATCTGAGGTCCTCACGGTCGAACTTGCGATGCTCATTGTGGGCGATCGCCCAAATCGTACCTACCGCCTTGCCGTTGACGAAAAACGGAACCAGCAATCCCTCGTCGGCAAGCGGCAGCGCCGTGCCCAAATAGGGATATCGGCGCTCCCAGTGCGTGAACAGCATCGCGCGATTGCAATCGAGCACGTCGCCGCACGGACCGAAATTGCGCGGCGTACCGCCACCGATGTGCGGCTCCCATGCGCCGGCGATTGCCGCCCAGTAAAATCGCTGCCCATCCTTGGTTAGCAGGCTCAGGCCGACCGAATCCGCCCGCAGGACATCGCGCGCCTTGTTCACCAGCGTCTGCAGGATCGTGTCGGGATGATCGGCCAGCGTGCCGACCAGCGCCAGGAGCGCCGAAATCTCCCGTTCATGGTCGGGTGGGCGCGACGGGCGAGCCTGCAACTCCTCGGTACGCAGGATCGAGGCGAGGGAGGCGGCCCCAATTGGCAATGTGGCCTCCAATCGAACGTTACTTTCATTTCTGGTCGCCTGTGTGTCGATTGTCATAGCGTCGTCCTCCACTCTTCAACTTGAAAATAGTTGTTGGGTCTAATGGTAAGGAGACAAAGCGCGAGGCATGCGAGCAAACGCGCTTGGGCATGCGAGCAGCCGATATTCCGTCGTGGGCTTATTGGCGATGAGTGCGCCGAAATCGGGCAC
>DATFQQ010000348.1:0-8734 GCA_035264195.1 Candidatus Sulfotelmatobacter sp.
TTCCTATCAGCCGAGAGCGACTGGATGTCTACGATGAGGCGTCGGACAGCTGGAAGCTGGTGCCGGGGAATTACACGGTGATGGCCGGTGGATCTTCGCAAGATTTGCCACTGCGCAAGGACGTAACGCTGCGATAAGGAATAACAACGCCTAGCGGTGTGGAGAGATCTGCAGTTGTAACTCACCGATGATGCCGGAGGGCAACGGCTGCAGATTCTCCATACCCTGAGGCACAAATCGTTCTCCATAGCGGTCGTTCAGCAGTCGGTAGTCAGGAAGAGTTTGTCCGGCCAGTGAGTTGATGGCCGTATTCCCGACGACAATCATCAGTTCATTTTTTCCCGGTTTCATCGAAGAAGTCAGATCGATCGAATACGGCGGATGCCACACCACTCCCACGCGCCGACCGTTGACGTAAACCTCCGCCGCTTCTCGCACAGGGCCTTCCAAGTAGGCTCGCATGTTGAAGGTCGGCAATGGATCCGGTTTCGACACAGGAGTGCCCTCTCCAAAGTCCAGTGTTACCCAGCGGTGCGAGAGTATATCCGCAGGGATATCAATGGTCTTCTGGTAAGTCACTTGTCCTGAATAGTACTTGAACGGCTCGTCGTCGCTCCATGAATGCAAGGTCTGCATTGTCATCGCCTGCTTCACACCAGTGAAGGTGACCTTCCAGTCAGAGGAGAGATCCATACTACTTGCCGGGGCGCCAGGTCTTCGTGCCGTTTCGCCTTTGTAAGGGGAATCCGAGAAGACGATCAGCCGCGATTCATACGGCTCCAGCGAGAGTTCAAGCTGTCCTGGGTTTGTAATCGACCATATACGCCCCGTGAACGGATCCCAAAACTCAGCGCTGCGCTTGGCATCGCGGAACTTCGCAGTCGTATGGATCGCACGATTCGCCGTGTTCGCGATGAAGTACAAATCCGCGGCGTCCAGCTTGCGATGAATAAATCCAATCTCCGGAGCGCTGGGAGACAGAACCATGTCCGGCTTCGCATGACTAACAAGAGTCTTTCCTAGTTCGTCCTCGTTCTTTACCAAGAGGCCTGATTCACCTGCGTCGCGGAACAAGCGTAGCGAAAGTTCCTGAATCTGCAGGCTCTCCGCGACCGCATTCATCAAGCCCGGAGCACCAGAAGGCAACCGGCGCGTTGCGATTACGATGCCGCCATGGAGCACATATTGCGCAATCTTCCTATAAGTGGCCAGCGGTATCCGATCGATGCCGGGCAATACCAGCACGGGGTAGGGAATTCCGACGGCGTCGATCGCATCCGCATCAATGAAGTCGAAATTAAATCCGGCATCGAGAATCTGCGGGATGACCTTGTCACCCAGAAGATCTCCCATGGATTCATCAATGCTGACATCCTTGCCGCGTGTGTTGAAGCCAGTTTTGTTTGTGACCGATGAAGACGACTGACCATTCACCGTGAAACTCGCCCAGGCATCGTCGTTCGGTAACAGCACTGCTACGTCGTTAGCCGGCTTGCCTTGTCTGAGCGCGAAACTCACTCGCTGCAGATATGCGGTCAAATCCGGCATCGCAAACCACCACGGGTTGTGAGCATCGAATGCGCCGGCCGCATACATGCGCCATCCGGGTTCACCCGCCATTTTCGGCGAGTAAGGCCACCCATGGCCTACGAGTTGATTAATGCCCTGGAGGAAATGCAGATCGGCTTCTGCTTTCATGTCGAGGGGCGTCGCCCGAAACGCGGGAGAATGCAGCCACGTCCAGGTTTCTGACGAAATGACTGGTTTGCCAAATAGGTGTCCAGCAGACGCCGCCCATCGCGTATCCGAGAACTGTCTCCACATCAGGAAGGTCGCTTTGCCTTCACCCTCGGGCAAGTCTTCGTACTGATTGCTGGAAAGCGTGACCGGTGGGAATCCGTACGTCTGCGACCGCAGCAGTGTGTGATGTTGCGTCGCCCACGCGTGCAGCGGTTTCAGGTAGTTGTCATTGGCAAGTTCAGTGAGAGTTTGTCCCCAGTCATGCCGGATCGCGGCGGTATCCGGCCCGGCATTGCCAATCAATGCCAGTAAGCGCGGAGTGAGGTCATAGCCTCGTCGCTTCTGAAACTCCTGCAGCAATTCGGGTGTCCAGTCAGATCCGTAATCCTCCAGGCTGTCACTGAACACCGCATACGGAGGCTGGTCGCCGAAGGCACTCATAATGCGGTCGGCGACTGCGTGCAGATGCGTTTCGATTGCATTGTGATCGTAGTGATCGAGAACAAATCCTTCTGCACCTACTGCGGGGCGTTTGACCGTCATTCCGGTTCGGCTCGAAATGAAGAAAACTGCATTAGAAGGACCGTTTATTTCTGGCAGGACCTGCAGGCGGCCATTCTTGATCGCAGGGTTTTGGATTTGCTTTCCATCGCCAACAGAAAAGGCATCGCGCGTACCAGGAACGAGAAAGACTGCCTCCAAACGTTCCCCGGCCGCGATGTCAGGCATCGCAATGGAGGTTGCGCCCGCCGGAATACCAACGGTTTCAATACGCATCCCTCCTGCTGCTTGCGTGATCGGAATGTGGGGCCCACCGAACGGCCATCCACTGCCGAGGGTGACATCAATGCGAAGCCCTAATCGGCGAGCCTCCGTGGCCGCGGAACGTAAGGCATCAATGTGTTCGTCGGAAAGAAATGAGAAGTTGTGAAATCCAGTCTGCGGATTATCTAGCGCAAGCGGATACAAAGTGGCGATCTCGACGCCGCCGATTCCCGCTGCCTTCATCTGTTCGAGTTCGCGTTTGATCTCATCCTTTGTCGCCGCGGGGCCAAACCACCACCAGCGCATCATAATCCGCGCGTTATCCGGCGGATGCGCAAAGGATTCTCTTAACTGAGCGAGGTTTGAACCTGCTTGGCCGAGAGCCAGAGACGTCAGCAGTAAAGGAAGGATTTTCGAGACGCCGCGTACGGCTTTAGGCAAGACGCCCTCCAGAATGCCTCGGAAGCAATGCAGCAGCGCAGATTACTTTTCCGGCAGAGCCCAGGCGAACAGCACACTCCCACTGCTGGTAAGGACATATTGACGGCCATCGAGTTCATAAGACGTCGGTGAGCTCACGATCGCCGATCCCGATCCTGCGTGCCAAAGCGTTTTGCCGTTACTCGAATCGATTGCCAGGAAGTTGCCCATGGCGTCGCCAGTGAACGTCAAGCCGGAGTCTGTCGTGAGCACGCCGGCTCCAGATCCTTGAGGTCCCAATTCATGGCTCCAGCGGATGGTACCCGTCTGGTAGTCGATTGCCTCGAGCACTCCTTTGCCCCACACGTCGTAGTCCGCGCCTGCCCAGCCGTATACTCCGTCGGCTGGCTTCGCGAAGTAGATGCTCCAGCTCGGATGGGCATCGACGATGAACAGTCCATTCTTCGTATCGAAACTTGGAGAGCGATAGTTTGTCAGTCCGCCTTCATCAGGCGCGATGATGCGTCCATCTGGTGCCGGTTCTTTCGCCGGATTTGGAATTGGACGGCCTTGCTTGTCGATGCCGAGCGTCCAGTTCACCGGACCGTAGGGAACGGTCAGAAGATTCTTGCCGTTGGTGCGATCGAGAACGAAGAAGTAGCCGTTGCGCGAAGTCTGCATCAGCATCTTCTTCTGCTCGCCGTGGAAATCGCCATCTACAAGAATGGGCGTTTCGACTGCATCCCAATCATGCGTGTCGTGTGGAGAAACCTGGAAAGCCCAGGCAAGCTTCCCTGTCTCGGGATTGAGCGCAACGATGGAGCACGTATAGAGATTATCGCCTGGACGCGTCGATCCATTCAGAACCGGCGTCGGATTTCCCGTTCCCCAGTAAACGAGATTGAGTTCTGGATCGTAGGTGCCCGTCATCCAAGTCATTCCGCCGGTCGTCTGATTCGGCGTTCCTGCTGGAGGAGTGGAATCCCACTGCCACTGCGTCGCGCCGCTCTCCGGATCGACCGAGCGAATATATCCATTGAGGTTATCGAAATCGCCGGAGACGCCAACCAGCACGTGGTCATGTACGACCAGCGGCGCCATGCTGGTCCAATAACCCTTGCTTACGTCGGCAACCTGGACGTTCCAGCGAACGGTGCCATCCTTTGCGTTCAGGGAGACAAGATGCGCGTCAGGAGTGACGAAGTAGAGAAAGCCTCTGTACATCGCGACACCACGATGGCCGATATGCTCTCCCTGACTCCTTGGGTGCCTGTATTGCCATATCTGATGTCCCGACCGCGCGTCAACCGCCCACACGTTTTCAGGAACCGTAAAGTACAGGATGCCGTCTACCAGCAACGGCGAGGATTTAATCAGCGAGGTCTGATTTGTTTGAAAGGCCCAGGCCAGCGAGAGGTTCCTTACATTCTCTGGAGTGATCTGTGTGAGCGAGCTATGGCGGCGCCCGGAGTAGTCGCCGTGATATCCGGGCCAGCTGTCGGCCGGGGGATGCGCGAGCCTCTGGTCGTCGACGCCCTGCGCCGACGAAGTTGGCGAGAACCCAACCGCTACTACAAAGCCTGCAGCGATTAGGAAAATAGACCGCAGAAGATTCATGAAATGCTCCCCAGCACCCAAAAGTCAGCTAACGCAGAGTTTGCAGATAGGCCATCAAGTTATGAATGTCGTCGTCTGTGTACTTGCTAAACAGATCGACGTGCGCATTCACCGCTTCGTCGACCTTATAGTGCACATCGGCCGTACGCCACGAGTGATAGACGCCGTCCGCATCGATCAGCCCAACCGTGAACTCGTCTAAATAGGCGAGTGTTCCACTCATCGTCTGACCAGAAGCGAGCGTGACCTCGACCTTTTGTTTCGCGTGCTTGGGATAGAGCATCAACTCCTCAAGTTCCAGGCCTTGATGTCGAGAGGCGATTCCCGCAAGATCGCCAGTGGGCGAGTGACAATTCGAACATCCCCCAGGGCCGTTGAAATATTGCTTACCTGCTTCGGCATTACCGGTCTGCAGATCTGAAGGATCGACGCCTTTGCGTCCTCCCTCGCCTCGCGGGCCAGCAGCGCTCATTGCCTTCTTCCGCTCTGTATGAATGAACGCGACCAGTGCGGCGATCTGATCATCCGAGCGATCGAAGGGTGGCATGCCCTTCTCGATGCGGCCATTGCGCACAACCGGGCCGATCTTGTCGCCGCTCACATCCGCCGCCACCAACTTGGACCGCGTCAGATCGGGGCCGCTCTCGCCACCAGTAGTGTCGCGCCCGTGGCAAAACGAGCAATCTTGTTGAAAGAGAGTTCTTCCCTTTTGAACAAGTTCTGGAGAATACGTTTTTCCCGCTGAAGTAGAAGTAGGTTTCGAAGTTTGTGGCTTGTGTGCAGTAGTTTGAGCTGAGCTCTGTCCGATCACTAGCAGAGTGGAGATCGCCAGATGCAGACTAAATCGCAGCGGTGAGAATGTCAGCGTCATCGGCAGCCTCAGTGTCCCATTCCCGCTGGACGCGGATGAGACGCCGTGCTGCCTTCCGTCATCCCCAAAACCCACTTGATCGCTTCGAAATACATCTTTCGGATATCAGGATCGCTCCACGATTCCTGCGTGTGTCCCAGCGTTGAGTAGAAGACGCGGCCCTTGCCGTACATCTTGTCCCAGGCAACGGCGAAGTCATGGTCAGCGCGATGAATGCGCGGGTTGTTTTCGTAATTCAGCTTCGTGGGATCAAGGCTCAACAAGACATGAACCTTGTCGCGCGACCACTCCTTGGGCTGATAGATTTCGTCGTACTTGAGGAACGCAGCAGGGAAGTGGCGAACGGCTGGGAAGTTCGGATCTTCATTGATAATCGGAGCGTTAAATGTCATCCAGGGATGCTGGTCGAACCAGCCGCCAATCATCTCTCCGTATTCTGGCCACTTGTAGTTGGTGTCGAGTGCGGCATGCACTCCGACGAAGCCTTTGCCATCGTCCTTGATGAACGACATCATGTCCTTCTTCTGCGAATCGTCGAGATCAAGCTCGCCGGTAGTGCTGACGAAAACAACTGCGTCGAAGTAGTCGAGATTTTTCGCATTGCGCTCGAAGGGCTTTTTTGTGATCAGCTCGGTATCGGTGCGCAGCATGGCTTCCCACAACCCGGTATCGTGACCCATGTTGTAGATGGCGGCCATGCCATCGCTCACTGAATCGTGCTCAAAACCCTTGGTTTGGCCGATCACCAGGATGTGCTTGAGATGGATCTTTTTCTCGTGCGGTGGTGGAGGCAGGGAGGGATCCACGGCAACTTGATTTTGTGCCGCAAGGATGGTGGCTAGCTGGATCAGGAAAAGTGCGATGACCAAACACAGTCGAGGTAGGCGCAAGTAAATTCCCCCAGAAGAATTTCTTCGTCAGAGCGACCCGCCAGAGGGCCGCCGATCCAAGGCACTTGTCCCCCACAACCAGGTCAGGACGTAAAGGTACCATAACTGGGCTGCGATAGAATGTCCCGGTTCTGTTCAGGAGAAGATCTCATATGCGTGTTGGTGTTTTTACACCCCTGATGTCGCAATTTCCCCTGGAGACGGTGCTCAAGCGGCTTTCCGCGCTCCATATCAATACGGTGGAGTTGCCCACGGGCAACTATGTCGGCGACGCCCACTGCAAGCTTTCGATGCTCGACAACGCGTCTGCGCTCTCTGATTTCAAGAAGATCATCGCCGATCACGGCTTCAGTATCAGTGCCCTAAGTTGTCACGGCAACGCGCTGCATCCTGATAAAGCCATCGGGCAGTTGCATCGCGACGTAAGCCGCAAGACCATTCTGCTTGCGGAAAAGCTTGGGGTATCGACAATGGTCGATTTTTCGGGATGCCCAGGTGACACCCCAAATGCCAAGGCACCGAACTGGATCACCTGTCCCTGGCCGCCAGATTTTCGGACCGTTTTGGACTGGCAATGGAACGAAGTAGTTGCTCCATACTGGAAGGAACACGCGAAATTTGCCGCCGACCATGGGGTGAAGATCGCGGTCGAAATGCATCCGGGGTTTGTGGTCTACAATCCGGAAACTCTGCTGCGGCTCCGGTCGATTGCAGGAGATCAAGTGGGCTGCAACTATGACCCCAGCCATCTCTTCTGGCAGAGCATCAACCCGATCGAAGCGATTCGCGTGCTCGGGAACTCGATTTTTCACGTTCATGCGAAAGACACACAACTCTATCCAGTGAATCTGGTGCGAACGGGAGTACTCGACACTAAACCGTACACACAGGAGCGCGATCGCAGTTGGATCTTCCGCACTTGCGGGTATGGCCACGGAGCAGAATGGTGGAGCGAATTCATTTCAACATTGCGGCTGGTGGGATACGATTCCGTGATCTCGATCGAGCATGAAGACACGTTGCTTTCACCGGCCGAAGGCCTCACCAAGGCAGCCGGTTTCCTCAACAGCATCGTGATTCGCGAACAGCCAGCCGCGGCCTGGTGGTCGTAGAATTTGGACCTCAAGGCCGAAACGCTATAAATTGGTCCGCATGCGTCTTCGGCCTTGGGCTCTGTTTCTTTTGTTCGCACTCGCTTCCGCAATACTGGTTCGCGTTCAAACTGCGAAAGCAGGTTCGCAGTCTGGCTCGCCCGCTTTACAGGATTGGCCTGTCTGGGGCGGATCGCCCGAGAATCAACACTACTCTTCTCTGGTGCAGATCAATCGCTCGAACGTCAAACAACTTCAAGTGGCATGGACTTACGACACCGGTGAGAAGGGCGGAGTGCAGACCAGCCCGCTGGTTGTCGGTCGAACTCTGTACGGAATCAGCCCAACCCAAAAGATTTTTGCCGTCGATGCCACGACTGGTAAATTGCTCTGGAACTTCGATTCCGGCATCAAGGGCATGCAGCCCAATCGCGGGCTGGCGTACTGGTCGAGTGGCGACGACAAAAGAATCTTCGTGGGCGTGATGAACTTTCTTTATGCGCTCGATGCCACGACAGGGAAGCCGATTCCGACGTATGGAACTAACGGACGCGTTGATCTGCAGGAGAATCTTGGCCGCGAGCCACGCTTTCAATCCATTGCTCTGACCAGTCCCGGGATCGTATACAAGGATCTGATTATCGTCGGAGGGCGCAATCCTGAAACACTGCCCGCGCCGCCCGGAGATATTCGTGCCTACGATGTGCGGACCGGGAAGCTGCGCTGGTCTTTCCACACGATTCCTCATCCCGGAGAATTCGGATACGACACTTGGCCGAGAGACTCGTGGAAGACCAGCGGTGCCGCGAACAACTGGGCGGGCATGGCTCTCGACGCGCGCCGCGGCATCGTGTTTGTTCCTACAGGCTCGGCGGCTTCTGATTTCTATGGGGCCGATCGCGTCGGAGATGACCTTTTTGCGAATTGCGAAATCGCGCTGAACGCCGAGACCGGCGAGCGGATCTGGCATTTCCAGGGAGTCCACCACGATCTGTGGGATCGCGACTTCCCTTCAGCGCCAGTCTTAGTGACGCTCAAGCGCGACGGCAAGCCTCTTGATGCCGTAGTTCAGACCAGCAAGCAGGGTTTCCTGTACATGTTTGATCGCGTCACCGGCAAGCCTCTGGTGCCAATCGAGTACCGGAAGTATCCGGCGAGTACATTGCCCGGCGAAGTTGCCGCGGCTGAACAAGGACTTCCAACACGGCCCGCTCCCTATGCTCGACAAACACTTACCGAAGACATGCTGACGACGCGAACTCCGGAGGCGCATCAGTGGGCCGTGGATCGCTTCCGCGCATCGATCCACGAAGGACAGTTTGTGCCCTTTCGCATCGGTC
>DATFQQ010000349.1:0-10795 GCA_035264195.1 Candidatus Sulfotelmatobacter sp.
GGCCCAGTCCTTCAATTCCTCACTTGTTTTCCCAAAGTACTCCAGGATCTGCTGGTTAACAAACTCGATCTCGCCCGCTGGGCTCATCGTGTGTGCGAAACCGGGGATGTTGTTGATGATCGTGCGAAAATCGGCCTCGCTTTGCAGCAGTTTCTGCTCCGCACGCTTGCGATCATCAATGTCTGTAAGAAGGAGGTACCATGCGCTTATTTTGCCTTCTCTATCTCGTACCGGGAGACCGCGGACCTGGAACCATCGATATACTCCATCGGCACGCCGGCAACGGTGCTCTACATCGTAAGCGCGACCCTCTTCAATCGACTTGATGCGAGCCTCGATTATGCGGGGAAGATCATCCGGGTGAATGGCATCCGTCAACGCCCAGTCTTTCAGCTCTGCATCTGTCTTACCGAAATACTCGAGGATCTGGCGGTTCAGAAACTCCACTTCCCCCATCGCGCCCATGGTCGCGACCAGGCCAGGAATGTTATCGACGATCTGGCGCCAGGACAATTCTCTCGCGCGCAGGTCTTCCTCCCGACACCTGCGATCCTCAATGTCTGTACAAGTTCCGTACCATTTGATGATGTTGCCTGATTCATCCCGCAATGGATTGGCGCGAATCAGGAACCAACGGTAGGAGTTGTCGAAACGACGCATCCGCGCCTCAGTGTCGACCGGGATACCCGAAGCCAGACACGATTGCCACTCCTTGACAAGTCTTTTGCGGTCGTCGGGATGAATTGCTTCGGCCCAACCCCAGCCCTGCGCTTTGTCCGCGGTCATGCCCGTGTAATCGAGCCAACCCTGATTGAGGAAGTCGCAGTAGCCGTCCGAACGGGTAGTCCATGCCGATATGGGGATCGTGTTGATAATGGCGGCAAGATTGCGCTCGCTCCCTTGCAGAATGGCCTCTGGGTGAACGGCTACGGGGGCGGTGTGTGAGTCCATCCGGTCTCGCGGGAGCTTCTCGCTTGCGCTCATGCGGCCAATCCAGCGACCCGGGTTGGGTATGGGGAACACATTCAGGGCCAATTGATTAGGCCATGAAGGCACGTCGCAAACAATTAGACAATGGTATGGATAGTACTTTGGTATCGATCGCCTAAAGAGCGCCGAGCTTGCGAAAGGAATTGTAGGTACTGTCGATGAACGGAGAACGCGCTCACTGGCACTCATAGGCTTTCTGCGGGGCTCGGTCAAGCGCCATCTAGGGCCTCGGGTTGCAGTCCCTCGGCACGCTCGCGAAGCATCCACTCACGAACGTAAGCAGGGCATTGGACCAGTTCGACGCCCTCATCCTCGCAGGAAATCAGGAACCGAACTGCGGCGAGGTCCACCAGGCTGATCTCACTCAAGTCCAAGACCTTGCTTGTGCAGCCGTCATTCATTTCCGAGCGAATGCTGCAGATTTGGTCGGATTGAATTCGCCCGCTCAAACGCAGTTTGGTGACGCATCCCCCGTTATCTTTTTCAATTTTCAACATTTTGTGCGATTCCTCCGGCACGGACGATTGCGTACCTCGCTGCTGGCTCCCTCCGAGACAAATTGGGGAGCAGTGACTGCCGTGCGGACTCGTAATCCTGCCACAGTCCGGCATTCGGGAAGCGCGGGGATCGTCACGAACTCCCCTTGATCAAGGCCAGAAAGCGCGGCGTCCTTCCGATGGCATGACGATTTCCTGTGGCAGGAGTTCGACCAGTTTGCCAGCAATTGCCCCCCTAGATGATTTCGCCGATCGCGTTGGCGTGCCGGATTCGCGATTCGCGTCTTCCGGCGATGCTTGAGGTTGCATTTGGAGCTCCATTCGTAAGGTACTGACATGCAATGCTCGTCAGGTCGGCTACACGCCTCGTCATCAGCAAAATGCTGAGCGTTCAGCAGACAGCACAATGGCAGGACCGAAGTTCCGCGTGCTAAGTGCTGTCCCTTGAATCTGTTTCAAATTGGGCACTTGTTTGCCTTCTGGATTGTGCCGGCAGCGCCGGCAGACGTGAGCAGAGCGAGAGATTCGAAGAAAGGAGCGGCAATGTTCGGTATAACGAGCGAAACAATTCGCCAGTTTTCCTTGGCCGAAGTTCTCCTGCTAGTCGCGATGAACATCGAAACGAGCCGCTTAGCTTCCGAAAACCGCGCCCGTTTGGCGACTGGCACGGCTTTGAGTAGCTAAACAACACCGAGGAGAAACGCGATGACTTATATACCCACACAAGCGGGATTCATGCAGTTACAGGATTCCGCGCGACTGTTGCGCATGGTCTTCGCGAAATATCCGGAACTGCAGGGGTGCAATTCCGTGCCGGTGCTTGAAGTCGCGGCGGCTCCATCAGCCGCGTCGGTCTACACGCAGCCATGAAGAAACCGTCCATACTTGCCTCGTCATGCGAGACCACGAGGTCTCAGTCAGGGTTAGTGCAGGTCGCCAATCCGTCATATTGAACAAATATAGGAGCGAGCTATGAGCGCGATCGAATTTGGGCTGACATCGCAAACACCTTTTGTAGAAATACCGTCGCATGTGGCGTTCGAGGAGCGGTACAACGGTGCGGAAGCTGACGATTGCCCTGCCGACGAACCAGCCAGTGAGGCAGGTTTTGAACAAATCGTCGGGCGAAGCGCAGCTCTGCGGCGAGTCCTGCGGCAGGTGGAGGTCGTGGCTCCGACGGACTCTGGCGTGCTGATCCAGGGAGAAACGGGCACTGGAAAAGAGTTGATCGCCCACGCTGTTCACAATCGAAGCGGCCGGCGTGATCGACCGTTCATAAAAGTGAACTGCGCCGCAATACCTTCCGGCCTACTAGAAAGCGAATTGTTCGGACACGAAAAGGGTGCCTTCACCGGGGCGATAATGCGGAAGCCTGGTCGCTTCGAAGTTGCCGACAAGGGGACTTTATTCCTGGATGAAGTCGGCGATATTCCTCTCGAGCTGCAATCGAAGCTGCTGCGGGTTCTGCAAGAACATGAATTTGAGCGGCTGGGTAGCACGCGGACGCAGCAAGTGGATGTACGAGTGATCGCGGCCACACACCGGGATCTGAAGCAGATGGTCGAGGAGGGCACGTTCCGGAGCGATCTGTACTACCGCCTGCACGTGTTCCCGCTGATGGTCCCCCCTTTAAGGGATCGGAGCGAAGATATTCCGTCCATCGTTCGTCACTTCGTGGAGAAATATTGCCGACGAATGAACCGACAGGTGGAAACAATTCCGCCCCGTACCATGGAAGTGCTCAAGGACTATGCTTGGCCAGGAAATGTGCGGGAATTGCAGAACTTTATCGAGCGAGCGGTGATCCTTTCGCCTGGAACCTCGCTGCGTGCCCCTCTGGACGAATTGACACAAGAGACTGTCCAGAGTTCACCGACCCACTTGTCCACACTTGAAGAAATGGAGCGGGAACACGTATTGCGCGCCCTGAAGGAATCCAACTGGGTCACCGGGGGGCCCAAAGGCGCAGCTGCCAAGCTGGGCATGAAACGGACCACCCTGGCCTATCGGATCCGGAAGTTGGGAATTCCCGTCCGGCCACAGCTATGACAAGAAGCTTGTTGAAGATCTAAATCCCGGTCCAAGACTGGGCAGCACGCTGTGTGCGATATTTTGCGACCGTTCGGTCTCTTTCCTAATCTGATGTTGGCAGGCAGGAGGAAATATGGCGGCGGCAACAATGCCATTGACATTGGCGGCGAACGACAGGGAAAGAGCTATCAATCCCTGGCTCATCGCAATCACGGTCACGCTCGCGACGTTCATGGAACTGCTGGATACTGCCATCGCCAACGTTTCTCTACCTCATATTGCCGGAGGCCTCGCCACCAGTTATGACGAGGCAACCTGGGTGCTCACTAGCTACCTTGTCGCAAACGCGGTCGTCCTACCACTCAGCGCCTGGCTGAGTCGTGTGTTCGGTCGAAAGAACTACTACATGGCCTGTGTAGCGTTGTTCACATTGAGCTCCTTGCTGTGCGGTTTCTCCGCGAGCCTTGGATTGTTGATCTTTTTCCGCGTGTTGCAGGGAATTGCGGGCGGTGGGTTGGCTCCAGTTGAGCAGGCAATTCTGGTTGATACTTTCCCTGCCTCCAAGCGGGCGGCTGCATTCGCACTTTACAGCATGGCCATAGTCACCGCTCCGGCTGTTGGGCCGCCCTTGGGCGGTTGGATCACTGACAGCTTCTCGTGGCGTTGGATCTTTTTTATAAACGTCCCCATCGGAATCCTGTCGCTTGTCCTGACGAGCCGGATGTTATCGGACCCGCCGGAGTTCAAGCGCGAAGTAGAAGCAGCGCGAAACGCCGGCAAGCTGAAAATCGACTACATCGGTATCATGCTGATCGCGATTGGCTTTGCGTGCCTAGAGGTCGTACTCGACCGCGGAGAACGGCTGGACTGGTTCGATAGCGACTTTATTGTCAGTTTCTTTGCAATCGCGATTGTGGCGCTGGTGATTGCGATCTTCTGGGAACTGCGTCATCCAGATCCGGTCGTCGAGATTCGTTTGTTGAAAGAGCGAAATTTCGCCATCGCTAATGTTTACTACTTCCTCTTCGGATTCGTACTATTCGGTTCCACCGTGCTGATTCCGCAAATGCTCCAGTCGCTCTATGGCTATACCGCGACAGACGCAGGGTTAGTCTTAGGCCCCGGAGCCATGGTGATTGTGGTTTTGGCCCCGGTCGTCGTTCGTTTGGTGAGCCGAATTCCCGTATCCCGTCTTCTCGCTCTTGGGTTTGGAATTCTGGCCTTGGCGATGTGGTATTTCGCCAGTTTCAACCTGGCAACCAACTATGCACGAGAGACAGGAGCACGCGCACTCCAGGGTCTGGGGATCGCGTTTTTATTTGTCCCGGCGACGCAGCTCGCTTATTCCTATCTCCCCAAGGAAAAAAATAACAAAGCATCGAGTCTTACTAATCTTTTCCGCAACCAAGGTGGAAGCTTTGGGATCGCCTCGGTGACCACGTTGTTGTCCCGCCGGATGCAGTATCACCAGACAGTATTGGTCACGCACATAACCAATTTCGACCAGCCGCTGAGGGCGACGGTCGCCGGGATCGCTAATCGTCTTGTCGAACACGGATCGAGCATAGCCGATGCGTCCGCGAGCGCGGTCGCACAGGTATACGCGTTGGTGCAACAGCAGGCCGCCATGCTGGCATTTCTGGATTGCTTTCGGATTTTAGGAGTAGTCGCAGCCATCGGCGCACCACTGGCAATTTTTATTCGCAAATTCAATCAGGGCGGAAGTGCCGCAGCGCACTGAGTGCTCGCAGGAGGGAACATGTCACACGCAATCGAAACAGTCGACGAGACTATGGAGCCTTCATTAGAAGTCGAAGAAAATAATTCTGAAGACCTTAGGGTGCATTCGTTTAAAATTCGCCACCCGGAACCCAAACGGAAGCCTTTCCCTCGCTGGGCGTTTGCGAGCATCGCTGTCGGATTGCTGGCCGTGGGCGCCGTCTCCTGGTGGCTACATGCCAGACACTTCGAGACCACTGACGATGCCCAGATTGACGGTCACATCAATGTGGTCTCGAGCCGCATCAGTGGCACGGTTCTCTACGTCAATCCTCAGGTGGAAAACAATCAATATGTTGAGGCCGGGACCCTTCTGGTTGAACTTGATCCGAGTGACTACCAGGCAGAACTCGATCACGCCCGTGGGGATCTGGCTACCCGCGAGGCAGGGGCGCGCTCTGCCGGCGTCAATGTCCCCATCACGAATGCGAGCGCTTTCAGTCAGCTCACACTGGCGGAAGCGGCGGTAGACGAAGCTGAGGCTGCACTCGCGACCGAGGAAGCCAACCTAGCGGCTGCACAACACAAGGTTCAGCAAGACCAAGCTATTGCGGCGCGCGCTGAACGCGACCGGGTCCGCTACAAAGGCCTGGTTGACGCCGGCGTCGTCTCCCGCCTGGAATACGACGCTCACGAGGCGGATGCTCTAGCCGACGCTCAGACCGTCGACTCCGATCAAGCTCTAGTTGGTGCTGAAGAACAGAAAATTTCGCAAGTGAAGAAACTTATCTTGCAGAGAGAGGCCCAGGTTGGCGCAGCCCGGACTGCTCCACAACAGGTGAGCGACGCAAAGGCCAAGTCTGAGTCCAGCCTCGGCCAGGTCAGCCAAGCGAAAGCAGACGTGCGCACAGCCGAACTTAACCTCGGCTATACGAAGATCTACGCGCCCGTCAGTGGGGTGATTGGACGCAAGACCGTCGAACTTGGGCAGCGAATTCAGCCGGGACAAAGTTTGCTCGCGGTCGTTCCGGTCGACGACATCTGGGTCACCGCGGATTTTAAGGAAACTCAACTGAAGTACATGCGTGCCGGCCAGCCCGTTACGGTCCACGTTGATACATTCGGCCGCGAGTATCAGGGCACGGTGGAAAACCTTCCAGGAGCTGCTGGGACTTTGTTCAGCCTGCTTCCGCCTGAGAATGCCAGCGGTAATTTCGTGAAAGTCGTGCAGCGATTGCCCGTGCGGATTCGCTTCAATTCAGCCCAAGATCCACAGCACCTGCTACGCCCCGGCATGTCGGTTGAGCCTACGGTCAAGGTGCGATAGCCGCATGTTTGGTTTTTCGGTCATTCTTCGTCGTGCAGTTGAGACAAGGAGGAAAAATGTTCAAGCGAATTCTGGTTGCCTACGATGAATCTCCTGCATCCGGACGCGCTCTACTCACCGGCATCCGTCTCGCCAAGAGCCTGAACGCCGAATTGATAGCCGTGTCGATACAGGAAAAGCTGCCTCCATACAGTGGCTATATCGACGCAGAAATCCCGGGCGGGACCGCAGTCCTTCGGCAGCAAGCTTCTGAGTATTATCGAAAGCTTCAAACCGGAGCACAAGAAACTGCTCGTCAAGAAGGCATAGCTCTGGCGACGGAACTTGTCGAAGGGGACGAAGTAGAGGCGATTGTGGAATGCGCGCAGAGAACTGATAGCGATCTTCTGATCGTAGGCATCCACCGACATCCCTTGCTGCTCAGCCGCTTTTGGAATCACACAGCGCATGACCTTTCCCAGCGGGTAGCCAGCGACATCCTTGGTGTTCACTGATTCGTAAAAGTTGCGCTGAGGCATTAGGCAAAAGCTCCAGAACTTGTTGCAAGGGCTTGGCGGAGATATTGTGCTGGGTATAGGCAGCTGAAATGAATTGATCATGTCTAAGGGCGACGAAACTCGAGAAAGAATTATTGCGAAAGCGGCGGAGCTGTTTAATCAACGCGGGCTTGAAGGAACCTCAATGACCGATTTGATGGAGGCGACCGGACTTGAGAAAGGCGGAATTTACCGACACTTTCCGAGCAAGGAAGCAGTGGCGGCGGAAGCCTTCGATTACGCCTGGGAAGAAGCGTTTCAGGAGCGTGTCGGCGATCTCGACAACATCCCAGGAAGTATTGACCGGCTGAAACAC
The DNA here is from genome assembly GCA_035264195.1 of Candidatus Sulfotelmatobacter sp. Taxonomy (GTDB): domain Bacteria; phylum Acidobacteriota; class Terriglobia; order Terriglobales; family Acidobacteriaceae; genus Sulfotelmatobacter. The sequence goes on from DATFQQ010000349.1 coordinate 7,417, forward strand.
CTCATTGCCAATTTTGTTGAGCGCCGCTCAAGTATTCCCGGCGGATGTCCTCTGCTCAATACTGCCGTCGAATCCGACGATGGAAATCCCGTCCTGCGTGAGCGAGCTCGGCAGGCGCTAGGAAAGTGGCAAGAGCTGATCGTGTCAATCATCCGTGAGGGAATCGAGCGGCGAGAAATCAGGAATGAAGTAACCCCAAACCAGGTCGCGATGCTCATCATCTCTTCTTTAGAAGGTGCGCTCATGATCAGCCGCTTAGAGCGCAATCGCGATGCTCTCCTGGCAGCACGAGCACATTTAGAAAACTATCTTGAAAAAGAGGTTCGATCCCGTTGGCAACGCATCAGGCGTTGAGAAAGGAAATATATGTCCAAGCTGAATTGGAGGCTTCTGACCAAGAAACGCGGTAGCTCTACCCAAGGCCTTCCGCCGGGCAAAGAAGATCTCGCTTGGGTCACCAATACGGTCACCCTTATTTATGGCGAACGCGATGCCGTTCTAGTCGATACATTTCTGTCCAACCAACATTCAAAGGAGCTGCTAGATTGGGTTGTTGAGAGCGGAAAAAATCTCACAGCTATTTACGTGACGCATGCTCACGGAGACCATTTTTTCGGTCTGAAGCTACTGCTTGATAGGTTTCCTAACGCGAGAGCGTTTGCCACCGCTTCCTCCGTCACGGCCATGCGAAAGCAGATAAAACCAGACTTTATAAAGTCCTTCTGGGAGCCGCGCTTTCCAGGTCAAGTTCCATCGCAGCTGGTAGCGCCGGAAGTTCTCAAGCGCGACACGCTCCATCTTGAGGGGGAAGAGCTAAAGGTAATAGAACTCGGCCATACAGACACGGTGCATTCAACTGCACTATATGTGCCTTCGATTGGCCCGGTTGTATCGGGAGATACTGTGTATAGCAACACGCACCCCTATCTCGCGGAATGCGATGAAGGCGCCAGGGAAGAGTGGCTGCACGCGTTGGATAAGATTGAGGCACTGCATCCTCAAGCGGTGATAGCCGGTCATGGGGTGCTTGATCCGGATAGCTCGCCGCGGCACATCGAGGAAACCCGAGGTTACATCCGCGACTTCAACGCTTCGGTGGCGAGTACATCAACTGCTATGGAGCTTTATGAAAAGATGCTGACTTTGTATCCAAATCGCGTTAATCCTGGCTCGCTCTGGGCAACTGCAAAAGCAGTGAAAGAGGATCCAAAAGCAGCCGCATAAGTGCCGCTTCTAGGTGCCTTAGAAAGTGAACCGTGCATCCAGTTGAATCTGACGCCCGGTACCGACGGTACTGAAAATCCGGCCGACGTTGCTGGCAAGATCACCCGCTGCATCTTTGAACACAGCGTCTCCATTCCCTCCCAGCGTGAGCGGGCTTTGCGTGTTGCTTGGGACTGCAAAATTCGGGCGATTAAGCAGATTGTAGCCCTCCGCTCCAAATGTAAGTTTCGTCCCCTCCGACGGTTGGAAGCTCTTTTGCAGTGCCAGATCAAATTGTGCGAAGGTGGGGCCGCGCAGGATATTGCGTCCAGCATTACCAAACTCACCTGGAGACGGTGGGGCAAAGGCACTTGGATTAAACCAACAGGAAGGAGTGCCAATTCTAAAGCCGTTTGGGCAAACGCCCTCGTAAGGATTGCCTACAAGGTCTGGCCGTTCCGAAGTCAACAGTGACTGCACATCTGCATTGTCAAACGCGAGCACCGGAGTAAAAGGGACGTTGCTATGAACTTGGGCAATCGCCGAGATCTGCCAGCCACCGAATTGAGTTCCACGCCCAAAAGGCAACTCATAAACAACGTTGGCCACGAAATTATGCCGGATGTCGAATCCTGAGCGTCCCCGGTCCCCCTTGCGATCGAACGGGTCCTGAGTCGTGGGAGGTTCGTTTACGGCCTCGATAGAAACATTGCTCGAGGCATCGTCTACTGAATGGGAGAACGTGTAGGATGCCTGCCAGGAAAAATTGTGAGCGTTATGGTTCGAAACGGACATTTGGAACGAATTGTAAAAAGACTGCGCATCGGTCAAATCCTCCAATAAAGGTGAAGGCAGGTTCGGGTTGGAGCGATGACCTAACGCCGTTTCGAAAGGGTTCGCTTCTACTTCGCGAAGGAGGTGATTGCCCCGCGCACCGAAATACCCTGCGGTGAGAAAAGTACCCGGCGCAACTTCGCGTTCCAAGTTGAGGTTGTATTGCAAAGCGTATGGGAACTTTGGATGGTAAGAAGCCTGAAAAATGTAAAGCGGTTGCGTAATGAGAGCACTTTGCGGATTGAGAAACCTAGGAAATACATAAGAATTTATGGCGAAGAAAGGCGGTAAAGCCCGATTAACACCAAAAAAGATAAAGGGGAGTTGGTCGCGAAAAATACCGGTTCCGCCCCGCAGTAGCGTCTTGCCGTTGCCGAAGATGTTCCAGGCAAAGCCAGCTTGCGGTGAAAACAAATCCCGAGGTGTCGTTGCGAATACGTTGCCCACTGTCGGGCCAGAATCCGTTGCTGGATTACGAATAGCCGATAGACGCCCCTCTGCCTCGGTCGGATTGGAGTAGAAGTCGTATCGTAAACCGACATTCAGGGATAAACGACTTGTTGCCCGAAAAACGTCCTGCGCAAAACCAGAGGCAACGCTCTGCCGAAAATCGCGGTTCGAATCGGACTTGGAGGGATCAACGCCCACGTACGACAGAGGCAGCGCTTCAAGGAAGAATTCAAGAGCAGGGTTGTTGGACTGTGCCGGGATCCCGAAGGGGCTCAGATCTTGGAAGGTATAGATCCCGCTCACCCCAAAATCCAGCGGGCCATTGGATTGGATCCTTCGGAACTGGACTCCGAATTTGAGCGTGTGGCGATGAATTGTCGATGAAAGCTGATCCTGAACTTGATAGACGGTCGAAAAATCGCCTATTGGAAAAAAGGCGTGATTGCCCAGCAGACTCATGCCGGCTATATCAATAGTCCCCAACGGTCGGCCAGGCACCAAGGAAATGGAAAGCCCCGGATGTGTATCAACCACTGAAGTCGACGCGGTCGTGCGGTTGATACCAAACCGCAACTCGTTCAGCATTTGCCGTCGGAGATTGCTGCGGTCCTGAACACTAAAATACTGATTCCGCGCCTCATGAAGTGCCGGGAATCCCGGGACGAAGGTTCCCGGTGGTGTTGCGATGTAGGGAACTACCGACGAACTGTCATCGATCATGTAACGCCCGAATAGCGAGTGTGAGTTCGAGAAGTTGTGGTCGACACGGACAATACCGAGATTCTCATTAGTGGAACCCTTATTGGCGGTGATAAGGTCTCCGGTTCCATCTCCGTTGTCCGCCCCGTTCGTCGGAGGAAGTAGCGCGAGAAACTGCTCGACCCGAGGATCG
>DATFQQ010000350.1:0-4782 GCA_035264195.1 Candidatus Sulfotelmatobacter sp.
GCGCCGCTAATGCTGCTGTCGCGCTGGTTACGGCCGAATATTTGGGCGACCTCGTTCCGCAGCTTTCACCGCGTCCCGTTTACGTCGCCACCGCCATCCTGGTGCTCGTGACGCTGGTTCAATCTCTCGGTATTCGTTGGAGCAGTCGGTTTCAGAACTTTACGAGCACAACCACCGCAATAGTCTTCTTCTCCCTTGTTCTTGGTGCGTTCCTCCTACCGCGCCACGTCTCCGCACATGGTCTCGGGGCTGCTCCCATTTCGGGGGGTATGCCTCTTTTCATCGCATGGGTGGTCGTGCTTCAAGCGGTCATTTTTACGTTTGATGGTTGGAACGCAGCGTTTTTCTTCGGCGACGAAATCATCAATCCTGGAGTGGAACTCCCGCGCGCAATGATCAATGGGGTCCTGCTACTTAGCGCCATCTACATCTTCACCAACGCCGCGCTTCTTTATGCTCTTGGCATTTTCGGTTTGGCCCACCAAAATCTGCCCATTGCAGCTATCGGACAAATGATCGTCGGGGCGCCTGGACCGATCATCGTCCGTGCATTCATGATCATCGCTCTCGTCAGCCTCATTCACGCCACGACACTATGCGCGAGCCGCATTTTGTACGCCGTAAACCGAGACGGCTGGGGATCAATCCGGCTTGCTTATGTAAATCGCGGTGGCACTCCGGCCACGGCACTCTTGTTCTCCGCGCTCGTTTCTCTCGGATTTGTTCTCTCCGGATCATTCGGTCGCGTCCTCGCCGTAATTTCGTTTATCTTGGTATCGAAATACCTCCTTTTGTTTCTCTCCGTATTCGTTCTCCGCCGTCGTGAGCCGTCCACCCCACGCCCCTATCGTGCCTTCGGCTATCCCTACACTACTGCTGTGGCGGTTCTCGGCTCTGTCGCTTTTCTCGTCGGATCTGTTGCCGCCGCTACACGCAATAGTCTGTACGGGTGTCTGGTTCTTATTGCCAGCTACCCAGTTTACCGTCTGGCTCGCAGAAATGTCCTTATCAGGCCTGCGTCTGCCGTGGGGATGTGATTTGGCCAGCGGTCCTTGAACATCTCAGCTGGTCGAGGTAATACCGTCCGTCGTTACGATCAATTTCCTCCCGTAAGTCTCGAGTCGGCAACCCTTCTCTTATACGCTTACGGAAGAGTAGCCCGTCATTCGCCAAGAGGTTCAGAGCTGTCCACTTGTGGACGGTCAATTCCGCAGGCGAACAGCGCGTCGCAAGGATCAGGTTCTGTTGGCCCTTGCCATCAACCTCTTACGGGTCATCTTCTTGGTTGTAGAATTGCAGGATCCACTCCTGCAACCCTATGTTATTTGGCTGAGGGTCGCCATGATAAGCCTGCTTCAGGACATTCGATACAGTTGGCGGACCATTCGCAGGGCACCAGGGTTTGTGGCCACTGCTGTTTTGACACTGGCGCTGGCCATTGGCGCCAACGCCGTGGTCTTTGGCGTGCTGAATGCGATGATTCTGCGGCCGATGAATCTGCCGAGGGAGCAGAGCCTCTACGGAATTGAGCGCGTCGGTCAGGACGATCCGGTACAGTCCTACCCCGACTATCTCGACCTGCGCGACCGCAATCGGAGTTTCGAGAGTCTGGCAGCTTATCGAATCGCAGAGGCTGGGCTCGATACGGGCGAAAGTGCGTCGCGGGTCTTCTTATTTGAAGTCAGCGGAAATTACTTTGACACCCTGGGCGTTCAGCCGTACCTTGGCCGATTCTTCCACGCCTCCGATGAGGGAGGCCCCAACAGTGCTCCATACATCGTGCTCAGCTACGCCTGCTGGCACAACCGTTTTCAGGACGACCGACGCATCGTGGGCCGTATCGTTCAGGTCAACAAACATCCTTTTACGGTCGTCGGTGTGGCGCCCCCCGAATTCCACGGGACTCTTTTATTCGCCTCTCCCGACCTATTTCTACCGATGGTGAACCAGGAGCAGATAGAGGGTCGGAATATCCTCGCGGCCCGCGACATCCCTTGGATTTACCTAGCGTTGGGGCATTTAAAGGCCGGTGTCACTCCGGCACAGGCCATTTCCGATCTGAACTCCATCGGTTCGTACCTTGAAAAGAATTATCCCAAAGAATATGGCCGAGTGAGATTCTCACTGTCGCGTCCCAGTTTGTACGGCGACTACCTCGGCAGTCGAGTAGAGGCATTCCTTACGGGACTGATGCTGCTGGCCGGGTTAATTCTGCTCGCCGCCTCAGCCAATCTGGGCGGCCTGTTCGCCGCACGTGCCGCCGACCGGTCACGTGAAATTGCTTTGCGCCTCGCGCTGGGCGCGAAGCGGGTACGGATTCTCCGAACGCTTTTTACCGAAGCTTTGCTGATTTCCCTCGCCGGTGGCGCTCTCGGACTCTTCGGCAGCGTTCTGCTATTGCACGGGCTGAGCGCATGGCGGCCTCTACCCAGGTATCCCATCAGTGTGCCGGTGAACCCTGACGCAAACGTGTATGCGGTAGCGTTGGCTTTGGCGCTGGTAAGCGGAGTCCTCTTCGGCATCGTTCCTGTGCGCCAGGTGCTCAGGACCGATCCTTACCAAATCGTTAAAGCCGGATCAACCCGCACGCCAGCGCGGCGGATCACGCTGCGAGATGTGTTGCTGGTAGTGCAAATTGCGATCTGCGCAGTGTTGGTCACCTCATCCATGGTCGCGGTACGTGGACTCGTCCGTTCGCTGCACAGCAATTTCGGTTTCGAGCCACGTAACGCAATGATCGTATCCACGGATTTACGGATGGCGGGCTACAACGGCGACAAATTGCTCGAAATGCAAAAACGCATGGTTGAGGCCACGCAGTCGATTCCTCGCGTGGAGTCCGTGGGCTTGATCGATTGGGCGCCGCTAATCAGCGGCGCTTACAGCGACTCGAATATCTTTTCTGACGAGACGGCCGATCTCAGGCCGTCCAATGCCGCTGCTGTTTCGTTTTTCTTTAATATATCGCCTGAATACTTCGATGCCGCGAGCACGGCTTTAGTCTCTGGACGGACGTTCACCTGGCATGACGACAAGAGCGCGCCACGCGTCGTCGTAGTGAATCGCGAATTTGCAAGAAAACTCTTCGGATCCCCGGCGAAAGCAATCGGCGGATTTTTCAAGATCGAGGACGGAACGCGTCTCCAAGTGGTCGGCATTGTGGAAGACGGAAAATATAAAGGTATTACGGAAGAACCACACCTGGCCATGTTTCTTCCGATCCTGCAATCGCCATCCCCCGAGACAATACTGGTGGTGCGCTCGAGGCTCGATCCGCTCCAACTGACGGCGACAATCAGGAATACACTGCGAGACCTGGATCGAGGCCTGCCTTCCTACATCGAAACATGGAGCAGCGAACTGAACAACTTCGCTTTCTTTCCTGCGCATGTGGCCACCATATCGCTCGGTGTGCTGGGCGTGATGGGCGTCATGCTGTCAATTACCGGGATCTTTGGAGTGGCTGCGTATTCCCTTAGCAAGCGGCTGAAGGAGTTGGGAATTCGTGTCGCTCTTGGCGCACAGCCTAACGAAGTGTTGCAGGCCGCATTGGGACGAGCCGTCAGATTATTGGCCTTCGGTTCCGCAGCAGGATTGCTTCTGGGAATTCTGGCGAGCCGGGTGCTGGCTTCTATCGTATATTCGGCAACTCCTCGCGATCCGCTGGTATTGGCTGGCGTTGTTCTGGCGATGGCATTACTGGGGCTAGTGGCTATGTGGATTCCAGCGCAACGCGCCCTGTCCATTGATCCTGCCATCCTGCTGCACGAGGAGTGAACCTCATTCAGGGGCGTGCAATACAGCTGCGGTGGTCTTGCCCAGGCCTCAGGATGCCGCTTGATGGACGGAAAACGGATTTGTTGAAGTGATCTATTTCGCGTCCAGATTCGAGCCGCCACGCGAGATAGCTCCCGCTCCCGGATTGTCGGCAACCCTTCCCTTACTCGATAACGGAAGAGTTGCCCGTCATCCGCCAAGTGAAAATCGTCCTAGTGCTCGCCAGGATGATAGGCGCGTTCCAGATGCGCCTTGATTTCCAAAAGCGTAAACCAAGCCGGTTTAAACTGACCCTGAGCATAAAGCGGAGCCTGATCGAAATAGTGTGGTGACTTGGGATCGCCGCTTTCACCGAACACCGCTACCGAACGCGCCTTTATTTCCTGTCCAAATTCGATCACGCTGACGTAGGCGCCACCAAACGAGCCATACATGCGCTTCTGGTCTTTCTCGGGATTCGACCAGAAGGCGAACACGATTCCAAGCTCTGGGACTCCGCCCAAAGTCGGAAGGCTCGGTTTCGCATCGTTGAAGGTGTCGTCACCGCTAGTGCGTTGCAGGCGGTTGATCTTGCCCCAGGGCACGCGCCATGTCCCGAAATCGCGTTGCAGGTCAGCCACCACCTTCTCCAACGCTCCCGTCCTGGTCACACCTTCGGCGAGGTCCCGAGGTTCCCAAACTAGTGAGTACGGCGGTGCGTAGAGGTGCTTGTGCACTTCTCGATGCCATAGCGAGAACAGGGTCATGGCAACCGATTCGGTCGTACTGACACCATCCCAACCGGTTAGCTCCCTCATGGGCGCTGCCAATGCCTCAGCGCGTTTAGGATCCGACCGTTGCAAACTTTCCCAATCAGCCGACAGAAACGGTAGTTCAACCCCAGCTTCGTACACCGTGGCGTCGAATGCAGCCTGGCTCCATTCGTCAAACGTAAATTTGTCTTTGCCTGCCAGCAACTCTCGCGACCGCTGCGAACGGGTGTCATCTACATCCAGTACACCGACC
>DATFQQ010000351.1:0-7993 GCA_035264195.1 Candidatus Sulfotelmatobacter sp.
ACTCACTTTGTATTACTTAAGACTGGAAATAGTGGAACATTGGAACGATGGAACATTGTGCTATTGGAATACTGGAATAGCGGAATATTGGAATGTTGAAATTTTGGGTCGAACGCATCATTCCAGTTTTCCACCATTCCAATATTCCAATATTTCTTCATGTCTATTGAAGATGTCCCACCGAGTTGTGGCAGCGCAAGCAGGCGAGCTGCCCGGCGCTCGATGTCGGGTGCGTTGCTTCGATAGCATCCACAATTTCGCGATGGCAGTTACGGCATGCTTGCTCTGTTATCGCTAAGCTGTGCGGCTTGATTTGAATATTGTCCTCGTAGCCGCCGGTGGTGAAGAAAAATGAATGCCAAAAACCGTTCGACGCCTTCGTCGCGTACTTGCCGATGAGATTTGCCGGCGTGTGGCAGCTATTGCAGGTGGCGACCGAGCGATGGGACGACTTGAGCCAGCCGTCGAATTGCTCGCGCATGACATGGCAGTTGGCGCAGGCCGCCGGATTATCGGTGAGGTAGGACCAACCCTTGGCATAGGCGAAAGTATAAACGCTAATGCCAACGGCAACACCGATAACTACTCCAATCAGAATGCCTTGAATCGTGCGCAGCTTCATCTATGTTTTCCGTCTTAGCGTTCTCCCGAGATCATCTGGCGGTCATGGTTGGCCGGGTGCCTCCCTTGAGTACCTTCTGAGGGTCGAGGACATTCAACAGCTGGACCAGCTTTGCCACCAGCCCAGTCCAGCCGGTCTGGTGGCTGGCCCCCAGCCCGGCGCCATTGTCGCCGTGGAAATACTCATAGAAGAGGACATAATCGCGCCAGTGCGGATCGGTCTGGAATTTTTCGGCACCGCCGTAGACGGGTCGGCGCCCCTTTTCATCTTTTAAGAAGATCCGGGTGAGCCGCCGGCCAATATCCATGGTCACCTCGAAGAGGTTCATCATACGGCCGGAACCCGTCGGGCATTCAATTTTGAAGTTGTCACCATAGTAGAGGTAGAATTGTAGCAGCCCACGCAGGATCAACATGTTGACTGGCAGCCAGATCGGCCCGCGCCAGTTCGAGTTACCGCCGAACATTCCCGTATCGGATTCGGCGGGGAGATACTTGACTTCGTGGCGCTGGCCATGAACGTCGAATGTATACGGATGCTGTTCGTGCCACTTCGACAAAGACCGGATGCCAAAGGGCGAGAGAAACCGTTCCTCATCGAGCATCCGCGTAAGGATGCGACGCAGCTTCGTCTCATCACAGAGGCTGAGGAGATAGCGACCTTCCGCGCCAGGCACATTCGGGGGGTGAACATTAGCCAAAATGAAGCGGTGCCGATCCAGGAAATCCTCTAACCGCTTGGTGAACTCAGGGAATTTTGTCGTCATGTCCGGCGGGATAACCGCGGTGGCGCAGAGGGGCAGAAGCCCAACCATGGAACGAATCTTAATGCGCTGGACTGAACCGTCGGGAAAACGGAGCACGTCGTAGAAGAAGCCGTCCTCCTCGTCCCACGACTCATCCTCTTGAATGCCTACCCTGTCCATAGCTGCAGCGATCCAAAGAAAGTGCTCGACGAATTTCGCTGCTATGTCCTGGTAACTGGGATCATACTTGGCAAGCTCCAGGGCGATCTCCAGCATGTTCTGGGAGAAAAAGCACATCCAGGCCGAGCCGTCGGCCTGCTCCAGAGTGCCGCCGGTAGGCAACGGCGCGCTGCGGTCGAAGACCCCGATGTTGTCCATTCCCAGGAAACCGCCCTCGAAGACGTTGTTGCCGTCGGGATCCTTCCGGTTTACCCACCAGGTGAAATTCAGTAATAGCCTTCTGAACATCTCTCTAAGGCTATCCACATCCGTGCTCTCCAGTTGTTCGTCCTGTACGTAATTGAAAAGGACAGCGAAGGCGTGGACCGGTGGGTTCACATCGCTAAAGTTCCATTCATAGGCAGGGATCTGGCCACTGGGGTGCAGGTACAAATCGCTTAGCATCAAGTCGAGCTGCTCCCGAGCAAAGTCATGATCCACCATATCCAGGACAATGGTGTGGACGGCCAGGTCCCAGGCGGCGTACCACGGATATTCCCACTTGTCCGGCATGGAGATGACGCTGTCGTTCACCATGTGAAACCAGCCGCGGTTTCGTATGAGCTTCCTGCCGCCGCGAAAGATGTTCGCATGATGCTCACTCAGCCAGTCGTCCAGGTCCAAGTAATAGTATTGCTTGCTCCACAACATACCGGCCAGAGCCTGGCGCATGATGCGTGCTTCGTCTTCCGTGGCGGAGGGGGGTGTTATCGAGGCGTAGAAAGCGTCCGCCTCCTGCAGGCGCGCTGCCAGGGTCTCGTCAAACGCCTTGGCAAACGGGAAGCTGTCCGCTGCGGTTTTCGCCCCCTGCGTCGTAGGCACTTGTTGGGTCAGTCGCAGGCGCACCGTCATCGACTGGCGGGGACCGACTGTCAGGCGGTAGTGCGCCGCGACCTTCGTTCCCGTCTGATCAGGATTCACCGCACTCAGTTGGTTATGCACTATATAATTGTTGATACCGTCTTTGACCCACGGGCTCGCGTTCGGGAAATTGGGAAAGAGTCGAGCGTTGTTCGTATCGTTTTCTGTAAAAAGCAGAGGCACATCGCGGTCGCAGTACAAACGGTATGCACCCAGGGTCGGATGCGTCGCCGCAATCCCCGCCGTATCTGGCGGTCCCTCGATCCGCTTGAGCACGGGTTTCGCGCCAGGCCTAGCCTCCCAAGACGCCCACGTGTTCCGAAACCATAGAGTCGGCAACACGTGCAGTTCGGCGGCCTCCGGGCCGCGGTTGCAGACCGTGATCTTGATCAGGATGTCCTCAGGCGCTTCCTTGGCATACTCGACAAAGACGTCGAAGTAGCGGTCCTCGTTGAAAACCCCGGTGTCGAGCAGTTCGTACTCAAACTCGTTGCGCGTGCGCCGCCGGTTCGTCTCAACTAGGTCGGCATAGGGATAGGCGGCCTGAGGATACTTGTACAGGCATTTCATGTACGCGTGGGTGGGTGTATTGTCGAGATAGAAGTAGTACTCCTTCACGTCTTCCCCATGATTTCCCTCGCTATTGGTTAGCCCGAACAGGCGCTCTTTCACAATCGGGTCCTTGCCATTCCACAGCGCCAAGGCAAAGCAGAGCCTTTGCTTGTCGTCGGAGATCCCTGCCAACCCGTCTTCGCCCCAACGATACGCCCGGGAACGGGCATGGTCGTGAGTGAAATAGTTCCAGGCGTCTCCGTTTTCGCTGTAGTCTTCACGCACTGTCCCCCATTGGCGTTCACTCAGATACGGCCCCCATTTTTTCCATGGCTTTTCGCCGGTACGAGCTGCCTCGAGCCTTTTCTTTTCTTCGTCACCGAGCATGTTATTCCCGTCCCGGTTTATTTAGCGATGTTCCTGCGGTCTTCTTTCGGTAGCGCGGCTTCATTCGAATATGGTTTCTCTGTCTCGAAACGGTCAACCGCGTCCGCCACCGACGTAAAGCGGTCGATGCGGCCGACCTTCGCTTCCAGATCCTCCGCGCGCAGAAGGTCCCGCGTTTCGGCGTGGATTTCCGCAAGACGCAAAGCGGCGTTATGTTCTGCTAAATCCTCGCTCAACTTCGCCAGCATGCGGGCGCCGGTCAAATCGACGTACGGAGAATTGGAAAGATCGCACACCACCAGACGCACCGGTCCTTCAGTTCGGATTCGATTGAGTACCACCTGCCGCACACTATCGGCGTTGAAGTACAGTAATGAAGCCTCGACACGAAATATCAGCATGCCCTCGATGCGCTCGTTGTCGGGATGACGCGCCAGATCCGAAAAGCGCTGGGTCTTGGGGATACGACCGAGAAAGGCAACGTGCGGGTGCGCCACGCGCCGGAGCAACATCAAAAGTGTAGCGACGGCAGCAAGCAAGACACCTTTCAAGATTCCGAGCAACAAAACTCCTACGAAGGCCACCATGGCAACGCTGAACTCGAAACGACTTACTCGCCATAGGTGGCGCATTTCCCTGAGATTGATCAGACCCGAAACGGCCACGAGAACGATGGCCGCCAGCACTGCCTTAGGGAGATTGCGTACGAGGCCCGTAAGAAACAGCAAGGAGAACGCCAGTGTCACCGACGCGATTACCAGCGACAAAGGGGTCTTTGCGCCCCCTTTGTCATTCACGGCGGATTGTGACAGACCGCCACCCACCGGGTAACCGCCGCCGAGCGCAGCCAGTAAGTTTGCGCTGCCGAGGCCGAGAAGCTCCTGCCGCACGTCCAGTGTGTAGCCATGCTTTGCCGCAAATGTTCGCGCTGCGGAGACCCCCTCGATATAGGCGAGAAGTAAACAGCCGCAAGCCAGCGGCAGCAAATCGTCCACGTCGCGCGGGTGAATGTTAGGCAGCCCCAAGTTCGGCAAACCGGCGGGCACGCTTCCCACCAGCGTTATGCCAGACTCACCCAATGCGGTAACAGAAACTGCGAAAATGGATAGCGCGACCACGAATAGTGCCACTGGCCGCCCGGGGAAATATCTTTCGCCGCAGAGTAACAGCGCCAGCGCTGCCATCCCGATAGTTAGGGTAACAGGATTGAAGTCTCCGAGCTGCGCACAGACGATCCAGATGCGTTCAAAGAAACGATCTCCGCCGCCCGGCACTCCGAACAGAGCTGGCAACTGCGTCGAAGCAATGCTCAAAGCAGCACCGGCCTTAAAGCCCAACAAAATGGTCTCGCTGATGAAGTTGGTCAGCGTGCTAAGCCGCAGCAGCCACGCCAATACGCACAACAAGGCCACCGTGAGGCCAGCCAAAGTTGCAACCTGGCCGTAACGCATCGCGTCGTTCCCGGCCATTTGCGCAATCGAGCCGCCGACCATCAACGAGATGGCCGAAGTTGGTCCCACTGCAAGCTGGCGCGACGAGCCGAACAGCGCGTAACCGAGTCCGCCGAGTAAATAGCTGTAGGTTCCCACTTGCGGCGGCAATCCCGCCAAGCTCGCGTAGGCCAGTGAAACCGGTATGGCGTACGCGGCCAGAGTGATGCCCGCCACACCATCCGATTTCAACCAGCCGAGTTGGTATTCAGGCAGCCATTGCGCAGCCGGCAAAAACGCTTTCCAACTGCTTTCCTCATTCTGTGCCATTGCGCCTCCGCACCCTCATTTTTCACACCTCACCCTTTACGTTAGGGTAGCCGTGAGGCGTGAAAGGCATACTCACCACTGAGACACTGAGTCTGTGCCTACGATCCTGTTCCCGGTTCTCCGCGTGCGTAGAGACTGACCAAGCGAGCAATCAACACGGCTAGGAACAACTGCCCTCCCACTCCTTCGAGCGTCGCCAGACCACGTGCCACATCCGTGCGCGGCACGATGTCGCCGTAACCGAGCGTTGCCAGAGTAACGAAACTAAAATAGATCGCGCTGTTGGGAGAGAACTCGCCGGCTAGACCGAAGCTACCAGGCCGAATATGCTCTAAAACCCAGTAAAAGACGCCAAAAAATACTCCCGCAAGCAAATAGGCGCTGAGGGCGGCGTAGACGTGCTCGCGGTCGATCGACTGAGCCCGAAGGGCAAACGTTAGCGCGCTAGCCGCTGCAAGCAGCGCAAGAATCGTCCAGATCGAGAGACTTGCGGCGGAGAGTATCGCTTCATTCAGCCAGCCCGCACCGAGGCGCATAACCACAGCGATGGCCAACAACACGACCAGCAAAAGCCGCCTTTCATTGCGGTTGCCCATCGGGATGATTGCTGCAATCAAATTGGCTCCTAGGAATACCTCAATCAAACCGACTCTAAGTCCAAGCGCACCTAAGGCCGGAGCGGCCACCATCGTAAGCAGGAGCGAATAAAATAAAATGGCGTAGCGCCGTCGGAAGTAGGAGTTGCCCAGAGCAGCGAAGCCGCCTGTCCTGAAGCCCGAAACCTGACGGCTGTCTCTTGTCATTCGTCCCTCGCCCCTCGCCACTCCAGTCTCGGCACCTGACACCCGAAACCTGAAACCCGAGCCCGACTACTGATCACCGATCACTAATCTTCCACTCGCCACCTGCCACTCGACACTCTTTATCCGCCGATCCCCATCGCCTTGTAGAGATTTCCGTAGGCTTGTAATAAAACCCCTTGCACTCCGGTGCGCTCCAGCTCCGCGTTGAAGAGCAGGTTCTGTGAATACGTCACTTCGAGATAACTGGAGTAACCCTCATCAAAACGGAGCCATGCAAGCCTCGCATATTCACGCAGCGCTTCGACCTGCCGGGTGAGTGCCGCCAGTTGCTCTTTCGTTCGATCCTGGTCAACCAGCGAGTCGTTGACCTCCTGAAACGCGGTCTGGATCACTTGCAGATACCGATACAGCGTCTCTTGTTGCACTCCCTCGGCCGACTGGACCTGACCTGCGATAGCACCGCCGGTAAAAATCGGCGCCGTGACGGGGGCCGCGATGGTCCATATCCTGCTGGGGCCACTAAAAAGTCTCGAGAAATCGGAGCTCGCCGTCCCATAGAGACTGGTCATGGAAACGCTCGGGAAGTACAGCGCTTTGGCAACTCCGATGTTGGCATTAGCAGCGATAAGGTTTTGTTCCGCCTGGCGGATGTCGGGGCGGTTCGCTAGAACCTCGGAAGGGAGATCCGCTGGGACCGTAGGCAGCACAAGTTCATCAACTGTTTTGCCACGTGGGATGGACTCAGGATTTCGCCCTAGCAATACGCTTATATTGTTCTCCTGCTGTGCGATGGCCTTCTCGAAAAAGGGGATATTCGCTAATGCTTGCTCATATTGTTGCTTCGCCTGATTGAGTTCCATGGCCGAGACATAACCGTAATCGAAGCGAAGCTTGAATATATTGTAAATGTGCTCATAGCTCTTTGCCGTCTCTCTGGTCACCACGAGCTGCTTGTCGAGGTCGCGGAGGTTGATATAGGAATTCGTCACGGAAGTAACCAGCGTGAGAATAACGGACTTGCGCGCTTCTTCGCTGGCCAGCATGTTGGCGCGCGCCGCTTCCGTGGCCCGTCTCAACTTACCCCAGAAATCGATTTCCCAGGTGGCGTTGATAAAAAACTGAAAGTTATTGAAATTCGGAAACGTATTGACGGTATCTTCAAACGGCGCGGGCCCGGCTATCTCGCTCAGTCGCTGCCTGCCGGCGGTTTTGCCGGCACCCACCTGCGGAAAGAGCGCCGCTCGGGTAGTGGTATAAAGACCTAGAAACTGCTCGATCCTGGCCGCAGCAATCTTCACATCTTTGTTGTCTTGAAGGGCGCTCTGCACCAGTTCGTTAAGAACTGGATCGTTGTACTGCTCCCACCAGGACATGTTGGTGATCGCCTGCACATTCTTGTCCTCAACCCGCCATGTCTGAGGCGTATCAATCTGCGGCCGCTGATAATCCGGCCCGACCAAACAGCCGCTCGTGAAAAATACGAGCGCAAAAACTAACAGACCACGAAGTGATTTCATGAGCTTACGCTCGCCTGCAGAGAATGAAATCGCCCTCACCCCAGCCCTCTCCCATCGGAATGGGCGAGGGGGTTTTTCGATCCGAAGAGCACCCAATACCGATCTCTTCTTTACCCTCGCCCACTTTACGGGAGAGGGAAGGGTGAGGGCTTTGTATCCGCCCAACGCCTTATTTCTAAGAAGGACACGGAGATCACGAAGGAAGAAATCTTTTTTCGGGTTCCACTCTGCTTTATCCGGTCTTCGTGTCCTTCGCGCTCTTCGTGGTGAGAAAGTGGTTCGCCAACATAACGGGCTTCGATGCATGTCAGTGCCCTCCCTCTGTGGCTGGTGCGGTTTCCGGCGCCGGTGATTCTTTTTGTTCCTTTTGGGATTTCTTTTTGGAGCGCTCAGCCCACTCATCGAAGATGTAGAAGAAAAGCGGCACGTAAATCATGGCGAGAGTCGCTTCGCCGATCATGCCGCCCATGATGCCGGTGCCGATGGAATGGCGCGCATTGGCGCCGGCGCCGGTAGCGATTGCCAAC
>DATFQQ010000352.1:0-13396 GCA_035264195.1 Candidatus Sulfotelmatobacter sp.
GATGGAACTATGCACGATCCACGGCACCACCAACAACCGCGCACTCACGCACCGGGGCTAGAAGGCAAGAAAACATCTTCTCCTTCCAGTCGAGGGAGAAAAATGTCCTTGACTTCTCCTCTCATAGATCGGGATTTTTCACCAATTGACGAGCAACGATACATTGACTGGTGGTCATCACTGGACCGCGAGTAAAGTTCCTTGCCGTAGTGTGCTCGACACCCCAGAGCGATCTTTTACGGCCCTTCGTGCTGATCTGGGCTGCAGCGTTAAAAGACCCAAGCTCCGGATGGAGGGCTTGGGCCTTTTTTGACACCGCGGACGAGCTTTCAGCTTAATTGTGCTAATTGATGGTAACCGCGACGGAAGCGGAAGGAATACCGTTCGCGACTACAACTAGAGTGCTTGCCCCGATTTCAATGGTCGCAGGCACATCGAACTTCGTGGAAACCACTTTCGTCCCCGTGGCGACCCCCATCGTGCTATGGCCATGCGTCTTGCAATAGAACACATGCTTGGTCGAGTTGTTGGTGATTCTCACCAGAGGATAGTTGGTGGCGTCCTGGAAATCGTCGCCGTAAGCATTGGCCTGCGACAAGCCGTTGAACTGAGTTCCGGAGATCGCATTGTTCAGTGATCCGTGTGTGAGCGTCGTGGCCACTGACGAGATCGTGGGCCGCCACGCCGAATTGACGGTTCCGACCGATGTAAGGAACTCGACGTCAGTCGAATAGTCCGTGTACATGATTTGCCCGTTGGGCAGAACCAACAGATGTCCGAAGAACGAGGGTGTATTTACCGCATTCGGTGGAGCGGGGAAGGCATTCAGTACTGAGCCAGTCCATTCGTAGAACTTTGAGGGCGCACTGAATGTGCCGCTGAAGGGGCTGGCTTCGACGATGACCTTGCCGCTGATTTCGAGTGCAGCAGGCGCATCATTGGCGGCGTCGCTGTTGGGGAAATCCGGTCCCTTGGTCCACGTTCCGGCCTTGCTGTTGAAGACTGAAGTGTGCCCCGGCTCGCAGTCGCTGGCGCCAGTGGCGAAAACGGTGCCGTCTGGACGCAATACGGCCGGCCCGACCTCGAAGCTTCCGCCACCAAACATGCAGTTGGAATCCCAGAGTTGCACGATCGTGCTGCCCGCGGTCGACCACGTGTTGGTTGAGGAATTGTACGTTTCGGAATTCGTTCCCGTGAGCACGGTGTTGCTGGTGTAAGCATCCACGGTTAGTACCTTGCCACTCGGAAGCAGGTTCCAGCCTTCTTCGTCGAAGTCGTCGTTCTTGCCATCGGTGGAACTCGCCTTGTTGGTAAAGCTTAATGTGCTCTCGTTGAAGGTGTAATACACCGGGAAGGAGCTGTGCCCGAACACAATAGCGCAGCACTCTGCCAGCATCCAGGTTCCATTCGGCAGGACGACCGACTGTGCGTCGCCGATATTGCTATTGGCAGGCGGCTTGGTGGCGGTCCACTTATTGGTGGCTGGATCGTAAATTGCTCCCAGAGATTGCCAGACCCCCGAGCAGCCAGAAAGGCAATTGTATTCGCCGCCTTGCACCACAACTTTGCCATCACGGAGCACCGCGGAGGCGAAGAACAGAGGAGCGTATCCACTGGGAAAAGAAGCCACCTGCTTCCAGGTGCCGTTGATATAACTGCCGGTATTCGTGGGGGTGAGGGTATACCAGTTGCTGTAGTTGCCGATGCAACCGCCGCAATTCGGTTCGGAATGCACGAGCACACGGCCGTCCGTAAGCAGTAGCATGGCTCCCATCGAAACCGGCGGCGTATTCTTAGCCTTAGTCCACGTTGGACCAGCGGGCGGAACGATCTCCGGTGTAGTGGTTGGTCCCATCTGAACCAGGGGTGGTACAGCCCCAGCCCGGAAGGGAGGATAGGGCGCTTGGCTATCTTGGGCAATGGCAAGTGTGCACATCAGAGCGCACACTAAGAGAGAGAGCGCGAGAAGGCGTAAGGTCATAGTGATTTCCTCCATTCTGAGTTTTGTTTCAAGAACTAGGGTCGGATCACGATTTCGTCAGACTAGGGGGGAAATTCGCAAGGGGTCCAAAAACGCACGCAATAATACACCAAACCTCTCCATTAGGAGCAAGATTTGTTTTTTCAGTTTGCCGCGCACAAAGCGATATTCCGGCGATTGACACGGGCAACCGAATGGCTGCACGGATGGCAGCGGCAACCTTCTGAAGACCGATCAGCGTGGCAGGCCGCGACCGACAAAGAAGATAGAAGCGGTTGTGACATGGAGCGTATGAACGGCAGAGCGATTGAAGCTAACGCAGAGGTCAATGCCGGATGGGGCACTTTCTTTGTCTTCTGTAGTCGGAGCTTTTGTAAACAGGCGTTAACACTCAAATTCCGATTGCTTTCGATCCGCTTCACATCGCAGCGTTTATCGGGAATGGGATGATGAGTGTAATCGTGATTTTTCGCCAATCACTGCAGCCGCTAGCGGTTCATCTCTTCAATGGCATCTCGCACTTTGCCGTGAATCGCTTTCTGATGCTGGGCTTCGTTTCCGCGAGTCCTCTTTCCGCCGTGTTGAGCAGCATGTCACTTATCATTATGGCAGGGTTATTCCCGATTCGTAGTAGACTGTCGTGACCTTATGTCGCCTCCTTCGACAGAGCGGGTCACCGATCATCTCCATAGGATCCTCTCGAGCCCCGCATTTGCCAATGCCGAACGAATGCGACGGTACCTGAGATTTGTTGTCGAACATACCCTCTCCTCTCCGAACGAACCCTTGAAGGAGATTATCGTTGGAATGACCTTGTACACAGGAAAGGGTGACTTTGATCCGCGAACAACTGCCGTCGTAAGAGTCGATGCTACTCGATTGCGCGCGAAGTTGCGCGAATACTATTCGTCGGATGGAGCGGCGGACGCGATAGTCATCGATCTCCCCAAAGGAAGTTATACTCCCACTTTTCGCGAAGGCGCCAATCGTCAAGCGTTAATAGATCGTGCGGAAAGTCGCATACCTGAGCCCTCGATCGTAGTTCTTCCTTTTTCAAACCTCAGTCCTGATCCAGAGGCCTATTTCAGCGACGGGCTCAGCGAGGAGATTATCCACGCTTTGTCTGGCATTCCGGGAATCCGAGTGGTTGCTCGGACATCCGCCTTTGCGCTCAAGCATAGGAATGCCGACATCCGGGAAATCGGCCGGCTGCTGAATGTCAATTTCGTTCTTGAGGGGAGCGTTCGCAAGTCTGGTGAGGACCTGCGCGTCACGGTACAACTGGCGAGCACTGCCGACGGATATCAACTGTGGTCACGACGTTATGAGCGGAAAGTCAAAGATGTATTCGCCGTACAGGAAGAAATCGCCCTCGCGATTACGGACATGCTGCGGGGCGACAAGCCAAGAGAACTGAAACATATTTCTTTCAAAAGCAAAGGCGACTTCGAAAGCTATGAATGGTACCTGCGAGGACGACACCACCTGAACCGTCAAACGAGGGAAGAGTTTCACCGTGCCATCGAATGCTTTGAAGAGGCTTGCTCCCGGAACCCTGCATATTCGCTGGCTTTGAGTGGAATGGCGGTGGCCTGGTTCTACCTTGCCATGTTTTCGATGGATGCTCCGCTTGAGGCGATGCCCAAGGCACAGAGAGCAGCGACCCGCGCCCTCGAGATGAATGAATCCGACGGAGATGCGCTGTCCGTATTGGCGTGCAGCAAGGCGATGTTTGATTGGAATTGGAACGAAGCCGAACTATTGTTTAAACGGGCTTTCGATGCCCAGTCCCGGAGCGATCTCCCGGAGCATTTGTTTGCGCTGCTTGTGCTTTTGCCTCTGGTCCGCATCGAGGAGGCACTGAGTATCCTTGATGCCGCAAGACGAATTGATCCTTTGTCGCTCTTCGTCGCGGCCACACGAGGTGCAGTGCTTTTGATGGCGCGGCGAACCGAAGAGGCAGAACATGAATATCGACGCGCCTTAGAACTGGATTCCAATTTCTGGCGGGCGCTCGTAGGTCTGGGCCGCTGCCATGAAGCGCGCGGAGATTATGAGAATGCCATCGAGTGTTTTGAGCGTGCTACCTCGGTTTCAGATAGTGTTCCGACGGCGATCGGTGCATTGGGGCGTGCATATGCAATAGCCGGCAAGAGGAAGGAAGCTCGGAAGCTACTTGGGACACTCGACGACCTCGCCCGCCACCGATATGTGTCACCCTATGGACGCGTCCTTGTCTATCTGGGACTGAACGACACGGCTGTCTTCAAGTGGCTTGAACGCAGTTGCGATGAGCGCGCAGGCTGGCTCATGTACCTTGCCACTGATCCACGATTCGATGCGCTACGGGAGGACGCGCGGTTCCGGTCCCTGCTGGAAAGATTGCATTTGCCGAAAATTGAGAATCCGGCAGGAGTTTCACGCTAGATTTGCCCCCGTTGAAACCGTTTCAAACTTGTGAATCGTCTTTGGGTCCAGCAAACTGTTCCCGGCGTGACTATGACGATCGTCGCAGCTTTGAACCATTCCCGAAACGGAGATCCGCAGAAGCTTGCGATCGTATCCGGCGAGCAAACCTGGACCTATGCCGAGCTGGACGATCTTACGGACAAAATAGCGGCTAATCTGTTGATCGCTGGTCTACAGCGGGGGGATCGCGTCGCATTCCATCTACTGAACG
The DNA here is from genome assembly GCA_035264195.1 of Candidatus Sulfotelmatobacter sp. Taxonomy (GTDB): domain Bacteria; phylum Acidobacteriota; class Terriglobia; order Terriglobales; family Acidobacteriaceae; genus Sulfotelmatobacter. Next base: position 4,662 of record DATFQQ010000352.1, read on the forward strand.
GGCCCGAACTCGCTCTGGGTTACGTCGGATGCCTGAAGGCGGGCGGGATTGCCGTACCCATCAACACGCGATTGAAGGGACCGGAGATCGACTACATTCTTCGCCACAGCGGATCGGTATGTTATGTCGGCCAACCGGAACTCTTTGAAGAGCTGTCGAGTTCCTGTCCAGCGATCAATTCGCTTGAGCTTCGTTACCTGACCGGTTACGCGCCAGACGCTAAGGCGAGTTCGTTTGAAGATCTACTGATGGGGACGAGTGGATGCTTCGCTGGCCCGGAGATCACCTCCGATCAGGTTGCTGCCATTCTCTACACATCCGGTACCACTGCGCGACCAAAGGGTGTCATGCATACACACGAGAGTCTTGCGCAAACAGCAAAGGCCATGTCTCAGATGGGGCTTGACCGGAACCAGGTTGCGGTGGTGATGACTTCGATGGCGCACATGATTGGATTTGGAATGATGTTTCTGTCCGGTCTGCTCAACGGGGCAACGGTCGTGATTTCGCGGCCGTTCGATTTCAAGAGCACCGTGCAAGCCTTCGCACACCGAAGGGGAACGTACCTCCTAGGACTTCCTGTGATGTTCCACGGGTTGATCCAGGCGCAGGTTGAGGTGCGATCAGACGTGTCCTCGGGTGAATTCTATTTTTGTGGCGGGGACTCCGTGCCGGCCGCGCTCCAGCAAGCATTTGCGAATGTCTTCGGACCAGTTTGCGAATGCTACGGCACGACTGAGATCGCCCCGGCAGCCTGGAACCGGCCGGGAAACACAAGAGTGGGCTCGATCGGCCAACCCGGCTCCGGGACCGAGTTTCGGTTGATCGGTGTCGATGGCCGTGACGTGAAGCCCGGCGAGGTGGGGGAGATTTGTATTCAAGGACCGCATCTGATGGCCGGTTATTGGCAAGATCCAGAGGCCACATGCGGAGCGGTCCGAAATGGCTGGTTCCACACAGGTGATCTGGCGCGCCGTGACGAGGGCGGCGTTTACCGGTTTGTAGGGCGCAAGAAGGAGATCATCATCCGCGGCGGAAGCAATGTTTCTCCTGTGGAAGTCGAAGCGGTGTTCTACCATCATGCCGCCGTAAGCGAGGTGGGTGTCGTCGGGCGAAGCCACCCAGTGTGGGGAGAGGTAGTCATCGCTTACGTTGTGTTGCGCGCAGGATACACGGTGACTGAGGGGGAGTTGCTTGCCTTCGCCCGCGAGCGTTTAGCGGACTACAAAGTTCCGGAATCGATCATCTTTAAAGAGGAACTACCCAAAGGGTCAACTGGGAAGATTCTGAGGCGAGCGCTCGGTCAAGAAGAAGACGCGGTCGCCTCAAGCATCTGAGCTTTCTTCAAATCCAACTAAGGTGAGAGGAGAAGTGTAGCCATGTCTACCATTGCGTCCGTTGTTCAGGAAAACCGAGCTGTTCAAACCCGTACTCAACTCCTTATCGGAGATCAGTGGGTTTCCAGTGAATCGGGTAAGACATTCCCCACCTACAACCCGGCGACCGGAGAGAAGATAGCGGAAGTCGCCGAAGCGGATATCGCAGACGTTGACAAGGCCGTGAAAGTGGCGCGTAAGGCCTTGGAACGCGGACCGTGGAGCAAGACTTCTGCGTCGGAGCGCGGTCGTCTGCTGAACCGGCTCGCTGATCTTATTGAGGAACACGCAGACGAACTCGCCAAGCTGGAGACACTGGACAACGGAATGCCGCTGAGTGTAGCGCGCAACGTGGCTATACCGCTAACCCTGGGGCAGTTCCGTTACTTCGCGGGATGGGCCGACAAGAATCAGGGAAAGACGATTCCCATTAACGGTGATTATTTTTGTTACACGAGACATGAGCCCGTGGGTGTCGTGGGCCAAATCACTCCATGGAATTTTCCGCTTCTCATGTACGGGATGAAACTCGGACCGGCTCTGGCCACCGGCAACACGGTCGTGCTCAAGCCCGCCGAGCAAACTCCCCTTACCGCATTGCGGATTGGAGAATTGATTCAAGAGGCGGGCTACCCTACAGGCGTTGTCAATATTCTTCCGGGTTATGGACCGACCGCTGGAGCGGCGATCGCCAATCACATGGACATCGATAAAGTCGCCTTCACCGGCTCGGCAGAAGTGGGCCGCCTTATCCTGCAAGCGGCCGGAAAATCCAATCTCAAGCGCGTCAGTCTGGAGTTGGGTGGAAAAAGCCCGAACATTGTTTTCGCCGATGCCGAGATGGAGCAGGCGATTGAAGGCTGCCATTTCGGGCTCTTCTTCAACCAGGGCCAAGTCTGCTGCGCGGGCTCGCGTCTATTCGTCGAAGACAAGGTCTATGACGAATTCGTCGAAAAGAGCGTTGCGCGTGCAGCCCGGCGTACTGTCGGCAACCCGTTTGATCCAGCAGTGGAACAGGGGCCGCAAATTGACCGCGCACAGTTCGACAAGGTGATGTCGTACATCGATGCAGGCAAGCGAGAGGGCGCCGATCTGCTTGTGGGAGGAAAGCCCGTTGGCGACGATGGCCTGTTCATCGAACCGACCGTGTTTGCGAATGTCCAGGATGAAATGAAGATTGCGCGCGAAGAGATTTTCGGGCCAGTAATGAGCATTATCCGATTCCGCAGCCTTGACGAGGTGATTGAGCGTGCAAACAACACAACATATGGGCTTGCGGCCGCCGTTTGGACGCGCGATATCGGGAAGACACTCGCGATCGCGAACAATGTCAAAGCGGGTACAGTTTGGGTGAACTGTTTCGACGTCTTCGACGCCGCTGCCCCGTTCGGCGGTTTCAAGCAGTCCGGAATCGGGAGAGAGATGGGCGAGTATGCTCTGCAGCAATATACGGAGGTAAAGACAGTTACAATCAAGTTTTAGGGCCGCGCCTCGTCTACTGGCGCCAAAGGCCGGAGTTCCTGGTAGTTCTCTGTGAGCGCATAAATCATCGATGCGCTCATCAACGGGGTTAACTTACACGACATTATCAGCGGGCCGTAAAACCGAGAGACTTTGTTCGATGTAGGTGCCCGCTGCTTCACTTCGGCTCTGGTCCTATTTGGCCCTGTCCGACAGGTGGGCTGGTTGACGTAACCAGGCGATAGCGCTCAAAATCCCGGTTAGTCTATGTCCTCAGAAAAGACTTTGGCGCAGGATCGAATCGCTTTCAGTTTGTCCTCGCGTAACCCGCTTAGCTCGACCTGACTGACTCGACGTTCGCACAAGAGTCTCCCAAAGGTCTGCGTGAGTCGCGAAGAACGAAATTCGTATTTTCGGTCGATCTCTTTACGACGTTGGGTCAGGTAACGTTCCAATGCTCACATATCGGTTGGTTTGGTGATCTGATCGGCCATCCGTTTGGTTTCTTGCATCAGTTCGCGGAGTTCCCGCTTCAGAGCAGCGTCGAAGGCTTCCCGAGCGATAGCTTTTTCCGATCTCGACCACATCGGTTCGTTCTGGTAGGGATACCTGTCTTGGCTCGCGGATGGGCTGCTCATGTTCCGATCCTCCATCGCCGCATTCTATCGCTGGCTCGTGTGCGTGTTTTACAACTCCGCTGGCTCCGTTCGCCGGGACACGTTCTTCAGGTTTCGCTTGCTGCTGCGTATCCGTTCTGAGGTCGAAAAGATCATTCACGGGATGCCCAAGATTCTGTTTACAGCCAAGATAGTGTTCCGTGGTCTGGACCGATGCATGTCCGAGCAAGAACTGAATCTGCTCAAGCTCACCGCCACGGTCGTGGCACAGCTTCGCACAGGTCCGGCGCAGGTCGTGCGGTGCAATGTGCTCCAAGCCCACCCTCTGGCAGCAGCTTCTGACGACGTACCAGACCACGTTTTGTGAGATGCCGCGACCCCATACTTTTCCCTTCCTTGCGACCGCCCGGAAGATTTTGCCTTCAGTGACATGCGCAGCGCGTGTCCAGTTGTCGAGAGCGATTTTGACCCAGCTTGGAATGGGAACAGTCCGAATGTGGCCACGCTTGCCGACGAGATCGACCACGGCCCAGTGGCTCTGACGCATCTGGATGTCATCTAACTCCAAACCGACGAGTTCCGATCTGCGAAACCCGCAGCCAAACAGCATGGCCAGCATCGCGTAATCGCGCTTGGCACGCATGCTGTCACCACAAGCATGCTGTAGCACCTCGGAACTCTGCTCTGCGCTTAACCAGTTCCCGGAACGGAATCCCAGTTGCTTGACTCCTCTCACACGGCTGATCCCCGCAGACAATTCGGGACTTAGCAAGCCCGCGTCGGCGGCCTCGTGAGCCAGGCGGCGCACGGCTGCAAGCTGTTGGTTGATGGCATTGGCGGCCAGATGCCGCGATTCCAGGTACATGCGATAGCGCATGACCCCGATACGATTGAACGCCAGCCGAGGTTCGGAGCAATACCAGGCGATGAACTGGTCGATGGCGAATTCGTACACGCGGCGTGATGCTGGAGAGCCGAGGCTGTTGAGTACGGCCCGCTTACAATGATCCAGATCCGGCAGTCGAAGCAATCGACGGCGGTAATTCGGCTTAACTCGGTGTTTGCCCATAGCGACGGCCTCCACATGCCGCAATAATGGAATTACGGCAGACCAGCGGAACGAGGCAAGTACGGCCAAGTGGCGCTGAGCGCAGATCGTATGTTGACGGTTTGCCGTAGAAGTGGAAGTCAATAATGTCGGGAAAATCCAACGAGACCGGAATATCGCAAGAATCAAAGAACCTCGTCGTGTTCGACATCGTGCGTGATTCCGAATGCGCCGAGTGCCGCAAGGAACTGTTGGCGCACGACTTCTTGTTCATGGAGAAAGGTCGCCCGCTGTGCCTCACGTGTGCCGACCTCGACCACTTGACTTATCTGCCGAGAGGCGACACTGCTCTCACTCGGCGAGCGCGGAAATACAGTTCCCTGTCAGCCGTCGTGGTTCGCTTCAGCCGAGCCCGCAAGCGTTACGAACGCCAGGGCATATTGGTCGAGCAAACCGCCCTTGATCGTTCAGAGGAAGAATGCTGTGCCGATGCCGCTGAGCGGTTGGCCGAGCGTGAGAAGGCCTCGCTGCGTCGAGTGGAGCAGGATGACGATCTCGCGATCCGCATGACGGAATCAATTCGCAAACTTTATCCCGGCTGCCCTGCGACGGAGGCCAAGTCGATTGCACTCCACACTTCACGCCGTGGCAGTGGCCGCGTCGGACGCACTGCAGCGGCACGGACGCTCGAAGCGGAAGCGCTCGAAGCTGCGGTGATAGCGGCAATTCGTCATCGACATACGCGATACGACCAGTTGCTGATGCATGGGTACAGTCGGAGAGACGCACGGGATGCTGTCTATGATACGGTCAATCATCTTCTCGAATGCTGGCGTGCCAGCAGGTGATTCGCGGCAACACCGGCGACCCGGATTAAACCTTCAAAAACAACCGACGTGCGTGAGGTCTCTGTTGCACTTATCACCGCTTGGGTCAAAACGTGTAATCGCCTGTTTTCGTCAGTCATGGTTTACCATGGACCGGAATCGGCGGGGCCACATGAAATTCAGACAACTCGAATGGCTGTCGGAATTTATTTTGATGTTGCTAGTATTTGCCGCAGGAAACGCTCTGTATAAGCTCCATTCCGTTGGGCAGCCGCTATTAGGTGTTGTCAGTGAGTCCATCTTCGCAGCAGCGGCTGTCATCCTCGTGAAATACGTTTGGAAGCACGTAGACAAAGAAATCCGCCTTCCGCGACCAAAATAGCTTCGGGGTCAATGAGTGAAATCGCCTGCTAACGTCAACTGAGGTTATCCAGAGGTTTTTCGACGCCGTTTGCTGCTTAGCTGTAATCTTGATTTTCGGATGAATACTCAACGAAGCTGGTGGAGAAAACCCGGTGTCGTCGCTTTGGTGGTGGTGGTCATACTGATCAATCTTGTGGTTGACTGGTGGGTTTTCAAACCACAAAACCTCGCTATGTTTGTCGCCGTAGAGGCTATGATTATCGGCGGCGTCATCTGGTTGGCGGTGGCTTTCCCTAGTCGACCAGCGTGAGCGAGGGCAAGTCAATGAGTGTTAACGCCTCCCTAGAAAAGAGATGTAACACGCTGAAAACAGGGTGGTTGATATCGACCTCTTTTCATGCTTCGTTGTGACCGGATTCCGGTCATGCTGACCTGTTAACGACAGCTATCCTTTGCCAATGAGTAGGATGGTTCATTAGATACCGCTGCACTAGTGCTTTGCGTGTTCCCTTACGTACTGGAGAATTGAGAGGCGGCTCTGCGCTCCCACGTGGGTAAATCGGATTCCATGCCGCCTGTTGTGTTGCCAAACGAGACTACCGACCACATCCACGGCGACACCGGAAACGGGTAAGCGGAATGACAATTGGATCGCTCCTTTGGGCTTGAGGTCACTCACTTCCACCTGTATCCCGGCCTGGCTGAGGTTCGAACTCACCCCGCGGCTTGTCTCGGAATCCACGATGCAGGTCACCTGTGCACGCATCGCTACTCGCTCGTACGCACGTTGATCCTGGAACATGCGGCTGCCCATCCCTTCCATATTCACGTCCCCGTGGTACAGCCAAGTACCAAAGGGAACAGGTGTGATCATTGTTCGTATGATCGGAGGGCATTCTGTCATTTGCTGCCAGGTGACCCGACTGTCAAAATTGACAGGGGTAAACCAGGACTCAAGAGCTGCCCAACGAATTTCTTCGCTAGGTAGAGGCGTCTAAGATTTCAGGTGTGCAGCAACTTGCACTCGGCGCCGACGACGACTGTGGATTACTGCAATACAACCGCTTGTTCACAATCACTTGAGATTTTCTCTCTTGGAACTCACGATGCAGGTAGTCACTTGGGTTCTTGCGTTCTTAGCGTCCCTTCAGCGCGAGGGGAAACTAAGGGACCAGGGACCGAACGGCTAGGAGGAAGTTATGCAGCGCATGTTTTGGCTGTTGTTGCTGGCTCTGGCGCTACCAACTGTGGCCTTTGCCAACTCCGTTGACTTCACTAACAGCGGAGGCACCTTGAGCGGCAACAACGCCGGATTAAGCCTCAGCGGTTCGACCCTGATTGCGGTCAATGGGTTGGACGGTCTGGGCCTCGTGACGGGAAATCTTGGAAGCGTCACATTTTCCACAGGCTCTTTAACTAGTGGGACCTTGCAAATGGGTGGGACCTTCGCCGGTGGTGGATCATTCGTGATTACAGGGAACGGCACCGGGGGCATCCCGAACGGAGTAATCTTCAACGGCAGCTTCTCAGGGCCTGTGACCTGGACTTTGGTCACATTAGCCAACGGCACACACAACTACACGTTATCTGGCGCTTTGACTGGCACTTGGTTCACGGGAGCGACAGTTAACGGAGCAACGAGTGAATTGACGATCAACGTAGGGAAAGGATTCTTCAACGGATCGACCAAGATCTCCAGCGGCGACACGAATATCACCGTGGTGCCCGAGCAGGGCTCGCTGATGCTATTGGGCACCGGGCTCGTCGGACTGGCTGGGGTATTGCGGAGCAAGAAAAAGATAAGTGGTACATCTTCACTCTGAATCCGCGGACCCCGCCGACACTGGCGGGGTTTTTAGTTTTCCCTTATGCCTCACTGATGCTTCTTCATCAGCCTGCACAGCGCCCGGTAGAGTTTATTGGAAGGCATTTCGTCGCGGTGAGAAACGTGACCCGCCTGCCAATCGTTCCCATCGGTCGAACCCGGGACAATGGAAACAGCAAAAAACCTACGCCGTCCCTCATCCCGAGACTAAGGCATAGCATAGCCCGCTAATAGCTGGGTTCGAGAGCCTCAAAAGCTAAGCGTCAGCCCCGTACCTGTTGAAACATCCTAAATATCGCTCACCAACCGTCAGTCAAATCATTTTTCTGATGCTCAAATCTGAGATGCCCCACGCTCACCTGGGCCGTTGAACCGCGCGCGTTCAAAGTGTCGCAGAGTGAAACTGGTTTACGGCTCCGGCTTCAGGGAGTTTTGGTGGCCGCCCGTGACGAGCGGGTCATCATCGCACTGGCTGGTGTAAACATTCCTGCTTGGCTGGCGCTAACACCCCCTATCTTCGTGCCAGTCATCCGGTGGATGACCAACGCCCCAAATGTTTTCCGGTACCACGAGCCCTATCCCGCAGATCCGAGGGCGGTCGGGATCAACGTGAACAACGTCAGCCCCAGCGCGTGTAGTCGTCGTCATAACGTGAATCTGGATCTTCATCCCAACGCGCAGTGGAACCTCCGTTGAAATCAAGGCGCCATGCAAGTTAACTACTATTGTCTCGCCGTCGCACGTCAGAGGTTCAGTGAGACCTTTAGGCTCAATCACGACCTTTAGTTGAACACGAGTGCTTCTTCGGGCTTCACTAGCAAGGTTCGTCGTAGACATACGCCACCTGCCTGTGTTTCGAAATATACTCTCGGCGGATTGAATGAGTTAGAACGGATCGGTAGACGATCCGCCGACGCTACACTCGTCACGCGACAACTCGCACGCCTCCTACAACCAGAGAGCCGGGACTGGCTTCACGCCCGCCACTCTATCCGGCGGACAGACGGCGCACCCTGGTGATAACGCTGATTTCGTCAAACTGACGACGGACATGAAATCAGGAAGTCAATTGTTGAAGAAAAAGTGCGCCGTGAAAGGCGCTGGACTTCAGCGGGTGCAACTCCCGCCCGGGAACTGGTTCGTTCCACCCGGTAGCAATCGAAACGGCGGCGGAGGCAACGAAGCTGTCGGAGCTTTCGATGGAAAGGGTCGCAAGGC
>DATFQQ010000353.1:0-3435 GCA_035264195.1 Candidatus Sulfotelmatobacter sp.
TGTGGAGTCGAGGTGTGGCGCGGTGGTTTAGGTGAAGCCTATCGGTGGCCGGCCCTTTCGTCTGCCGGTGCCTCACTAGCCGCACCATGCTTCCGTTTCCACACCCCGCTCATCGAACCGGACGTGCGGATTTGCCGCATCCGGCTCTCGGAGAAGACTCACGCAATCGCCAAAAGCCATTGCATGTGACGCCGCCTGCGACTCTTGAAAACTGCTTGGGAGTTTGCAGGCTCATCGCCAATCTCCCTTCCTTCGTCGCTTCTTGCGTCCGCCTTCAACTAGGGCCCCTTCCCTCCACCGGCGTTACCCGGCTTCCTCAGTACTGCGAGCCCCTCCGCCATCCCAGTCAGCCCGGCCCGTCTCTCACGAGCTGCCAGTTGATCCTCACCGCGATCACTGCTGGGACTTCCCGTGTTGTGTATGGTCCCCTGTGCCAGCATGCCGTCGCCAATACCCCGGCAGGATTGATGGAACCGTTCGCTCGTAATCCTCCCATCAACTTCGGCCTTCCCCGAAACCGGGGCGGGTCGGCTCCTGCATCAACGTTTTCGAGGCCTGCTCAGCGTTCACTCACGTTACGGCCTGCTTGCTCACCTGATCGCCTTTAGCGACCTTCTGCACCAGAGGCTTCAGCAGTCTCGTTGCCTCCACCGCTGCTCTGATTGCTACCGGGTGGAACGAACCAGTTCCCGGGCGGGTCTGACTCCCGCTGTGGACCATCACCTTTTCACGGCGCACCCGGTAATCCCGTTTCTCAGGATTTTACGTAGGCTGATGGCCCATTTGGGCAATTATGACGAATGTAAAGAATGGTCACTTTAGCCATTCAACTTTCAGGCCGGTATTTTCTCGCATTAGATTGAATTGTTCCGGGGCGGCGCAGCCGATGAGACAATCCTGACCGCCTAAATCGATGTAGGTATATCGCTTTTGAGTCTCCTGCCGACCCAGCAATTCTGCGAAATTGGTAAGAATGCGGGAATCAATCCAATCGTCGTTTACTTCTGGTGCCCACACAGTTTTTTCACCATCGATAGTAAACGAAAGAGAGGCCCTTCTTCCTTCAATGTCCACGTGGTCTTCGATATTCTGCAATCGAAGAGCGTCTCCAGACAGGAGGTTCATCCTTTGAGCGACTCGAATATAGTCTCCGGCTCCTTCTATGCACTCTGTGTCCAAATGCCAGACATTGTTGGAAAGCGGAAGGTATGGTTCGCGCTCCGATTCGTTTCCTAGCGTACATAACAGCAGGATGAAAGGGGACTTTTCAAACGGCTCGCGCCCCGATGTCGACACAAGCTCCTGGATCGAAAAATTGTCGTTAGGGGAGATACCCGAACGAATGAGCACCTGCAACTGTTCTTCGAGAGTAGGTTTCTTCCGCGAAAGAAATTTCAAAAAAGGCACGTCTTTCCCCCATTTTCCAGTAAGACTTTATAGCACATAGAGATAACCTCGAAATTTAGCAAGTTGAGTGCTGGACGCCAAGTTACTGAGAATGTCGTTAATCAAGCAGTTCGACGTATTGTAGGACTCCCGCGTAGATCGACTGCTGACGCTGTTAGAAGCTTGGAGCGGTTCCAATGCGCTTTAGAAACTCCAGGGGAAGTCTGGCATTCGCTGCTCAAGCTGGCTGGTAGCCATCCAGAAACGCCACAGCGAAAAAACCACAAAATCGCCAATACTCAATTGCCGTTTGGCGGCGTACTTTCGGATTTCTGCTGCCTCATCAACGGTGCAACACAACTGGATCGCAGTATGAAGTTTCCTGTTTTGCTTTCCAATTAATTCGCAAGCCCGCGTATGTAGAATATTCTGGCTATAGCGGCCGACAAGAACTTGGGTAGTCCTCATTTCAATCTTAATACTCCGCTCAAGAACGCGCAGCAGATAGCCGCTCAAGGTGCGGTGCTGGGATGCCGCCTCCTTGCGAATGCGGGCAGCATCCTCGTGCGAGAGGCGAATAAGCAATGAAGTGCGAGAAAGCATTGATACGAAATCATATCAAGGCCTTGATCTCTTGTAGGAAAAATTGATAATCGATAGCTGGTGACTGCAACGCGACCAATTACCGTTCTCATTGTCGATGACTTCGCGAAGTTTCGGCAGGTGGTCCGATCGAAGTTGGAAGCGAATGGATTTCAAATCGTAGCGGAAGCTTCTGATGGTTTGGAGGCCGTGACGAAGGCGGCGGAACTCCAGCCAGATGTTGTGCTTCTTGACATTGCGATGCCCAATTTGGACGGGATCGAAGCAGCCGCACGAATACGCACTATTTCCCACAAATCGAAAATACTTTTTGTATCCCACACCACAGACCCTGATACCGTGCAGGCCGTGCTAGGTGACCGAGGGCACGGATTTGTCGGCAAGTTTAAGGTGAATAGTCACCTTCTGCCTGCGATCGACGCAGTGCTTAACGGTGTAACGGTCAGTATTATTTAGACTGAATGTCGCGGAATGTGCTCTCTAAGCTCAGTTACGTTTTCGGAAGTCATCCGAAACTCTGAGACCATACCGCAATCCAAGCAAATCGTAAGGATTGGGAAAACAAACATGTGCGGAACAGATTGTCATCATTCCTGCGATACACTCCTAGAACTTGCAAACAATCTACGAAGCCGCCGCAGTGGATTTTATCTGGGAAGTTGAAGGCACGCGAGCTTGAATGGTTGTCCCCCTTTGCGGCTGTGAATCAATAAAAAGCTTGCCGCCAACTAGTTTCAGTCGTTCCTTCATACTGGTGAGGCCGAGCCCATGCCGATTAATTGTCTGCTCCGGATCAAAGCCAACGCCTAAATCACGCACTGTTAGAGCGACCTCGCTTGTGCTGTCGCAGAGCGAGACTTGGAAGTGTCGAGTGCCACTGTGCTTCACCGCATTTTGCAGAGCTTCCTGCAACACACGGAATAGGCAAAGGGACACTTCCTTCGATAGATCCTTCGGGACCCTCTCGGAGTGAAAGTGAATCTCCACGTTCCTCGCCTCGGAAAGCTCGCGACAAAAACCAGCGGACGCCGCTTCGAGTCCAAGGTATTCCAGTTTGGATGAGTGCAGTCGGTGCGACAGGGCCTGGACATCGCCCCCAAGCTGTTCAACCTGTTCCCTGACAGCATCGATGCGATGCCTCGCTTGTGAAGAAGGATGATCCTCCTTCAGGCTTTCCAGATCAACGACCAGGAGAGCCAGTCTTTGATTGATATCGTCGTGTAATTCTCTGGCAATCCAGGTACGTTCCTCTTCCTGCGCTTCAATCAATCGGCGGCTTAGGCTGGAACGCACTTCTTCGGCTAGCTTGTGTTCGGTGATATCCACGCAAGACCCGATGTAGCCAGCAAAGGAGCCATCTCCATTAAACCTTGGCACGCCGATGTCGAGCATCCAGCGATATTCTCCGTCATGCCTTCGCAAACGGCATTCTTTCTTAAAGGGTCG
>DATFQQ010000354.1:0-4450 GCA_035264195.1 Candidatus Sulfotelmatobacter sp.
TGACCGGCGCCAAGAAGCTGCAGTTGCCCTTCGTCCAGTCCTCGACGCTGCCGCCTACTGTAGCCGCGATCGACATCCTTCGCGAGCCGCAAGCTAGCGACTTACCCATGTTGACCACGTCGAGAATGCATTATAAGTCCGAGATTCGTATTCTTCTCGCCGACCAGATTCAAGACCTGCACCCGGAACGTAGCCTGGCGGTGCTTGATTCCGACGACGTTCAGCTCGTAGTCGGAGGCGGCCAAGTGCTGACACAGGGTCCAGGCGCGGGTTCGACTATGTACTTCGCGAAAGCACAGAGCGGTTCAAACGGATGGGTGTTGCCGGCTGGATGCTCCGCGAGCCCGTGGCCTCTACATGCCGGAATCACCCACACTGCCTGTCAGGCAGTGTGGCTCCGTGTGGAATACAAAGACGCCACCGACAACTGGCATGGTGTGACGCAGGAGTGGCTGGGATATGGTTTCGGCCGGACGTATGACATGCCGCCGACCGCGCCCTACAACACCAGTGGCATCCCCGCATGCTCGTACCTGACAGCAGCGCCAAAGATCGTCACTTCAGGCGGAGTTTCATCACTGTCAATAGCCGGGTACCCGACTCTTGCGGGGCAGTGTTACAACCCGATCCCCGCGATTCTGATACTGCAGCAACTGTTGGTGAACAAGAGCTATACGTCGGCTTACGACAGCAGCGGCGGCACCACGGCCACGAATTGGATTCCGATCAATTTCTACGACTCGCGCGAAGGTGAGCCGCGGGACAACGGTGCAAGAACCAGCAACTACGCCACGAGCACCAACCCAACGACTTATACCCCGTGCGGCCCCGGCGGAGTGATGAACGCGGTCGAGTTAGACGTGGGTAATCTGTGGCTGTGGTTGCAACACAGTGGACCCTATTCGACGGGACACGGCAATCTGGTCAACAACACCGACCAAGGCGGGTATATTCTGTACTTTGCCGACCACCGTGGAATGCAGCCAGAGCCTAGTACGCATACTCCCTACAATACGTACTACAGTCGATTGTCCGGCTCTTCCGGGCTGGAAGATACGATTAATTCCACTTCGTCGACCGGCGTTCAGGACAACGTCTTAGAACCCACGGCCTTTTACACCTTCTCGCCGGAGGATGTTAACGACGATACCTTCCTTGATAATCAAGGCGAGAACCTCATCGGGGCTGGCTTCAACCTGACTTCAACGTATTACACAAACCCCTACTTCCCGATTCCGGCAAACCCGGTCAACTCGAGTGCAAACCAGGTCAACTGCAACACCAGCTCCTACGCTGGTAGTACTGCGACCACAACCGTTTACACCGGCACCGGTAACCCCGAAAGCAATATGGTCACCGGTCCGCGGCATGTGCTCCGACTGGTCGACGGTGGCATGGGCGGCACGACCGGGACGACCTCCTATTTACCACACGCAGCCAACACCGCTGCTTACGGAAATGGATTTACGGTGGTGTCGGAGGAACCGGTCTACGTGATGGGAGACTACAACAGCGGAATCAGCGATCCGTTCTGGCCGAGCGGCGGCAATCCGTCGGGTGCGTTGCACTCTGCTGCAGCCATCATCGCCGATGCGGTAACGCTTCTATCGAACCCGCCTTCTAACGCGAACTTGCCGAACACCTACACCGGTTGGATGGACTCAATCAGCTTTTTGAGTCCAGGGAGAGTGTCACCGAGCTGCAGCGGTTGCACAGACGGTCGCAACGGCAACACTAGCTACTACCGTGTAGCGATCGCTGCCGGTAAGAGTATCCCGTTTCCCCAACCTTCTTGGGCCGGCCAAGACTTTGGCACCGATGGCGGCATGCACAACTTCCTGCGCTATCTAGAGAACCGGGGTTACAACAGTGCCACGGTGAACTACACCGGTTCGCTGATCAGTATGTACTACTCGCAGTACGCGACCGGCAACTTCAAGTGTTGCAACGTCGTTTATGGCGCACCCCAACGTAACTATTTCTTCGATACGCAATTCTTGAATCCAAACAACCTGCCTCCTGGCACACCCATGTTCCAGGACGTGGTCAGCCTGAGCTATCACGAGAGCTTCAATCCGCAGTAAACGAGTTGAGGTAAAGCTGCCCCGGTCTTGTTCTTCCTCACAAGGGAGAAAAGGACCGGGGCATTTTCTTGCCAGATTCGTTACGGCGACCCGAGTAGTATTTTCCTGCTATGACTCGGCTGACGTGAATTCGGTAAAATTCCCTGCGTTCGTCGAGTTGTGGGGATTCGACGAGCTTCTCTCTCATGACAACAGCCAAGCCTCGATTCGGAACTCTGTGGGTAGTGCTTTTGGCATTCGCCCTCGTCGGCTTCGGGTCGTTCTTCTTTCCGGCGTTTATCATCCGTCCTTTTACCCATCAAAGCCCTCGCGGATTGTATTGGGCAATGGCCGTTCGGCAGCGGGCCCCCATCATCTCTCTTATGTGCGCAATCGCCTGTCTGCTGCTTGTGATGTTGCTATGGCAGATAAGCGACAAGTGGCGCAAGGGGGCGTTATCTGCGGTGATGTTACTCGTGACGACGGCCGCAGTGATGTCCCGCCTCAACTACTTCGAATGGATGTTCCACCCTGTTGACGCTGCTCAGTTTGAAGCCGAATCCTCGAGCAAGCTGGATGCGAAGGAAATGATCCTCGCCGTCCGCTACGGCGACGATGCGCGCGCCTATCCGATCAGCCAGATGGCGTACCACCACATCCTGAATGATGTCGTCGGTGGAGTGCCGATCGCCGTCACCTATTGAACGCTTTGTCACACGGGTCTCGTGTGGACCCGCACGGTGAATGGCAGAGCGCTGCATTTCTATCTCGCCGGTATAAACAACCAGAATTTCCTCATGCGTGACAAGGAGACTGGGACGTGGTGGCAGCAGATCACCGGCAAAGCTGTGTATGGACCTCTGAAAGGCACAGCTTTAGACCTCGTTCCCTACGACGAACTCACGTTTGGTGAATGGAAGTCAGAAGTTTCCAACGGGAGAGTGCTGGCTCCTGTTCCGAAGTATGTGAAGGAATACGACAGCAATTGGGAACCGGAAGTCGCGAAGTTGCCTGTTGTGATTAGCTTTCCAGGAACTGAGTTGAAATCTCGGGACGTGGTCCTAGGACTGCAGTTGGGCGATGCGAGTCGGGCCTATCCGTGGGAATCACTCGCCAAGCAATCGCCGGTGATCGACCACGTAAATGGCCGTCCATTGCTGATCGCGGTAGGGCCAGATGGAAAATCCTTTCGGGCCTTTGTCAGTCAGATCGACGGCAAAGACGCCGAGTTCTTTTTGAAGGGCGACGAAGGCACGTCATCAGTGACTGCTTCTTCCGCTCCCAAAGTTGCGCCAGCTTCGGCCAACGCCGACCCGAAGAAACCGGGCCAGCCTGAGGCAAAGCCATCGCCCTCTGCCAAGCCGTGGACTCTGCTCGACACAACAACCGCCAGCGAATGGAATTTCCAAGGCTGCGCAATCTCAGGAGCATCCCAAGGCAAGTGTCTCGAACGTGTTCCCGCTTTGAAAGACTATTGGTTCGACTGGCGCAATTACCATCCGGATACGACAATCTACAAACGCTAGCAGGATTGTCAGCAACTTTGCGGTTGGCAACCCCCATGGCCGTTTAGAGTTGGTGTAGTCCAAGGCCAATCCGTGGCGACTGCCATTCCTGGTGGAGCGCGAATCGCTGCCGTGGCATTTGTTCTGCGGTAGAGATGTTTCGACTCCGTCGGAGTTTCGCTTCGCTGCACTCCGGCTCCGCTCAACATGACGTTGTGATGGGTGCACCGAAGGGGCCACAATTTCCTAACTCACTCTAGACCGCGAGTCTCGTCTGGCACCTCGGTAAATGCTTTACACTCCTTAGAGGAGCACTTCATGCCGTCGATTCGCGCTCTCTTCTGGGATGTGGGCGGTGTACTGCTGACTAACGCGTGGGATCACATGCAACGCTCGGATGCGATCAAGCGATTTCAGCTTGACGAGAGAGAATTTCATGATCGCCACGAGATGGTCGTCTCATCGTTTGAGCGTGGCAAAATCACGCTGGATGAATATCTCGACCGAACAGTCTTCTATCGGCCGAGAACTTTTTCGCGGGAGGCATTCCGTGATTTCATGTTGTCTCTGTCGCAGCCGCTTCCAGGAATGCTCGAATTCGCACAATCGCTCAGCGACTCTGGCAAGTACTTGATGGGCACGATCAACAACGAATCGCGCGAACTCAACTACTACCGGATGGAGAGATTCGGTCTGCGCAAGATATTCCGGCTTTTCTTTAGTTCCTGTTTCGTTGGACTGCGCAAGCCGGAACGCGATATCTACCGACTGGCACTTGAGACGACACAAATTCCCGCAGAGGAATGCTGCTTTATCGACGATCGCGCGCTCAATCTCGAATGCGCTGCCCAACTGGGAATGCATACGATTGAGATGGATTCG
>DATFQQ010000355.1:0-2442 GCA_035264195.1 Candidatus Sulfotelmatobacter sp.
TGTGGAGTACTTACAGAAACTGGACGTCGAACTATTAGAGCCAGTTCCGTTTGAATCGGTGATTGATTGGATGAGCATGGCAAGCTTTAACCCGGTCATTAGCCGACCTACGTTCAGCGCACTACGGCTAGTAACGCCACGCTTCTTTGAGACGCCGGCGGCGGACACCGTCCCAATCTTTGGTCTCGATGCGCAATACGTGGCAGAAATTTACGGCCCGGATGCTGCGGAGCTCGTGATGCGCGGTGACGGCACTGAACTGTTCCTGGATATGATCCGCCGGCCTGAACATTATGACCAGCTCGTGTGCGGCATTCGTCAACATCTCGCCACCCATCATAGTCAGGCGGTAAGGCTTCGACAGCTGATCGATATCATTGAAGCCTAGAGAGTAAATGGCTCCATATGCGATTAATCTTCGTTCATTGGGTCTACGATGACCGCGGAAGCGCGCAGGACCTCCATAATTATCGAGAGGTGGCCAAGCAACTAGGTCACGAAGTGGTTATCTATGGTCCGCCCGAGCTTTCGTCATTTCATTACTCCCTTGAGATTAATGAGACCGACGCCGTGGTGTTCATCTTCGAATGGACGACGGATCTGCAGCAGGGGAATCAGGTCGACTGGTTGCGGCTAATCGGTAGGGTGCCGCGCGCTCGTCGAGTCGTAATCGACTGCGATGGAAAATTCAACGATGCGATTAGCGTGATAGGTGATTACAATCATGTCGATGCGGAGGCGAGCCGAACCTGGGTTGCTGTGTGCGAGAGCCTGTCGGATAAAATCTATCAACCAACACTGCATCCGCTGCGCCCCAATGTGAAGTCATTTTTTTTTCACGCTTACAACCCAGCGTGGGCGGTACCTCTTAACTTCCAGCAAAAGCGCTATGGCATGTTCTACGTCGGAAACAACTGGTTCCGGTGGGGGCAAATGGAGCGCGTTCTGAAGGCTGTGGAGATAGTCCGGGCGGAAATCGGGCGTGTTGGCATCACCGGACATGGTTGGGATGCTACCGCTCCGTGGGCCAATTCGTCGATCAGCGAGGATGCCTATCACTCGGATCCTGGCTACCTGAAAAGACTCGGTGTAGAGGTGACGCCGCCAATTCGGTTCGATCAAGTCATCACCACCATGGGAAATGGCGTTTTCACCCCGGTGATTTATCGACCTCTATTTGAGCATCTGCGCCTCGTGACTTGCCGCACATTCGAGACACTGGCGGCTAATACCATTCCGGTGTTCGGTTTGGATCCTGATTTCGTGGCGGAGACCTATGGTTCACAAGCGCGGGCCCTCGTGCTCCCAGAAAAGCAGCCGGAGGAACTGATTATTGATGTTATGGAACGCCCCCAGCATTACGCGGATATCGTCGAGGGAATACGCCAGATGCTTGCCGAGAAGCACTCCTATGCCGTGCGGCTTCACGAGCTGGTGGCGATCGTCGAGTCATGAAAGACCTACAGCAGCTTTCCGGCTTGAGCACGGTCACGTCGAGAGTGACGAGGCAGAGCCGCCTTCGCTACGGTGTCAACGAGGCGCTCGGTTGGCGTGAATTCGCGCTCGGCCCAGGTCGCGAGCAGATCAGAGATCGACTTCGTTCAATTGATACACAAATTATTCGGATTTACGCATTCGACCGATACACGCCCGATCCGATCAGCGATTGGCCAGGTTTCGCCAGCTATGTGCAAGCTGTGCTCAATACTGGCGCAACACCGATGATCACATTCACGCGATTTCGACCACCGTTTGGTGACGCCGCAACCGTGCGCTGGTTCGCGCATCGATGCGGAGAACTCGTCTGGAATTGCATTGAACAATGGGGCGGTGAAGCCGTTCGTGAGTGGTACTGGTGCGTCTGGAACGAGCCGAACAGCGACTGGATCAATCCGGGATTTACATTCGATCAATATCGACAAATCTATATCGAAGTAGCACAGGAAATCCTGCGCTGGCTCGGTCAATATCTCGGCGGCCGCCGAGCATTGATTGGAGGTCCGGCCGTCGACACATTTCAGCCATTCTGGCTCGATTGGCTCTGGCGGTTTGTTCAGGAAATCGACAACTCGCTCGTTGGATTTGTGCTTTGGCATCGCTTTGGTGATTGGCGCGCTGTCGGCGAGTGGGGCGCGCCTCGGAGCCACGCAATCTATAGAGACCTCGTTATGGCGCGCGCGTTGGAATATTCGGAACATGCGCGCACCGTGCGACGATTGGTGGGCACGCGGGGAATTCTGAATATCTGCGGCAGGCTTAACGTGAACTCGCATCAAGAAGTACTTGTGAGCGCCGAACTAAATCAAGGTATTTTTGGAGCAGTCTACTATGCCTTGGCTCTGGTAGAGCTCATACGGGGAGGCGCGGACGGAGAGCTCTACTGGATGGGCACCGATGCAGGGGGCCGCTACGGGCTTTGGGACGACCACGGCCGGCCGACGG
>DATFQQ010000356.1:0-2149 GCA_035264195.1 Candidatus Sulfotelmatobacter sp.
GCTAGGCTGGCGTTTGATTTGATAGGATAGGGCCGCACGGCTCGAAAGAACTACCGGGCGATCCCACGAATAAGGCCGCTTATCGTTTGGTCTTATTGTCGTTAGCGCGTATTTGTTGGCGACCCAATTCCAGGGCAGCCAGAGAAGCTCGTCGTCCAGGGACGCCGACAGATCTTGCCAACTCTGCCGCGATGCCGGATCAAAGAGCGGGATGTGCACGAATTTCATTTCTCGCGCAGCCCGCAGAACCTTGCTGGACTGAAACGCGTCCTGGACTTCTAGTGGCAGCCGCTGATCGTGCACAATCAGCACGCGGTCAGCGCCGGCGCGCAGCCCAGTTGCGACAATACGGACCACGAGGGGAACGCCGGACACATCGCGCAGCAAAGCCCCCTCGGTTCCACCGTAAGCTTGTAGTTCCTGATTACTCGGAATGGCTAAGATGACCTGCATATGGGGCAGCCTCCACAAAACTGCGATTCTTCCGTACTTGGTGCGACTTCCAAACAAGCCAACTCAGACCGAGCACACACCAGAGCAAATCTCGCGAGCGCCGCGCGAGTGCCAGCATCAGTCCACCCGAAGGCGTGAAACCAAAGGCAATGAAGGCGGCAACCGCTCCACCTTCGTCAGCTCCGATGCGAGCTGGTATCCAGCCGGCGGTCATTTTCGTGATGCGGACGAGTGCTTCGATACCGATGAGCGAAAGGAGATGGACCGGCAACTTCGCCAAAAAGATGACAACGGCCGCTTCGCCGAAGACCAGGATCTGGCATACCAGCCCGATGCACACCATGCGATGCAGCACGGCGGGGTGGCGTTCGCGAAAGCCGCGCATCTGTTGCTCGAGTTCCGCCCCTTTCTTCACCCATCCGGGAGCACGTCGGCCGAGTAACTCGATGAGGTTCGCGAGCAGCGGCTTCCTTCTCAGGAGCAGTCCTGCCGAAACAACGAATAGCGCTGTGATTGCAAAAACTGTCGCTGCGTACCGGCTGTGCGCCAGAGTCACCGCGGCGGCGATGCAGCCGAGGACGCCAGCGAGCACGGAAGAGAACCAGTAAACGCCCGAATCGACGATCGTTGCGGTAGCGGCGCTTTTCCAGTCGTCTCCCAAGAGCTTGATCTTCATTGGCTCGGAGATCGCCGGCCCGAGAACCGAAAGGTAGCCCATGGACTGCGAAGCCATGCGAATACCGATCAATTCGCCGACATTGCCTCTGACGCCTTCCGCGCTCAAAGCGATCTTCCAGGATTGGGTCTGTAAGAGGAGACGGACGACACTTATTGCGATCAAAAGTGGAATTGCAGTCCAGATCCTGCGAAGTTCCATGAAAGCGGCCGTCCAACCAATCCTGGACATCACGACCGCAAACAAGCCTAGGCCGGCCACCACGATCAGGGTTTCGACCCTTTTCACAGTTTTGATCCTTCCTGAGCGAGCTCGCTGCGGTCGCCCGCAACGGCCGAGGTGCCGGGTTTGTAATCGAAGTATTCGATTTTCAGAGCTGTCGCACCGAAGATGCGAGCGTCCGTGAGGCTGTCCGTTGTGGATGGAAACCAGAACGTGCCGCTCTTTTGATAGGTATGTGTGAAGTGTACGCTCTTCGTCCAGAAGGACGGGTTTTTCGCGGGGTTGCCATCCGCCCTTACCAGTGCAAAGTCTTGTCTGTCCACCCAGATTCGGCCCCGAAACAAGTATTTTTCTTTGCGTTTCGGAGAAAGATCGATCGCGTAGACACTCCGACCATCAAGTTCGTCGATCCCGACCATTTGAAATTCATAGTTGTCAAGACTGAGGCGGGCTCTCGAACGTGCTTCTGGGCGGGATGCCTCTTCTTCTGACTCCAGCATCTTGCGCAAGACATGCTTTTGTGCGGCTTGCCATCCTGCCTCCGAAACGATTTCGAAATGCTTCGTGCCGTCGGGATCGCCAGTCACGCGCACAACCATCTCTGCACGCTTGTGCATGTGGTCGTTGACGAGCAGATAGCGACGTGCACCCTCATAACCGGACAGAGACTGTTGGCGTTGCGCATCGTTGGCGAGCATTCTTGCTACGACATCGCTTGCGCTTGGCGAGTTCGGAACTTCGCCGGCGCTGCAAAGGACGGGAGTTACGAAAAGGCTCAGGATTGCCGAACAGAGTCGG
>DATFQQ010000357.1:0-50925 GCA_035264195.1 Candidatus Sulfotelmatobacter sp.
CTTGAACCGTACCTCACTGATATCAATGGAAATCATAAGCATTTCCATATTCGGCCTGCGGTCAGGCCCGCGCGTGTACGCGCGGCGCTTGGACGGAAAATGAATTCCATCCGCGACGAGATACTCTGAGGTTAGTTGGGCGGCGGGGAAGCCACCCGCAATATTCACGCTATAGTCGTGGCGACGCAGATGTAAATCGGTATCGAAGAAGAACTCCTGAATCAGGTTGTGCGTCTCTATGGAGCCAGGAAATTGTGCCCGCAGTACGTGCCACGTTTCGGCACCCTCTCGCCACGGTTCCACTTCCTCGACATCTACGCCATCCATCGCCAGAAGGAAGGGCGTAGTAAAGTAAGTCCAAAGTGCTTCGGCATCGAAATAGGCCCGATGAAGAGCATCCCAAGGCGTACTCATCTGATGGCCGGCGAACGAGTCCTTGGGCGCGTATCGTTCCGCTAGCACCGTGCCATCCAGCTTCTCGATTGCGATGCGCTCCGGAGTAAACATCGTTCGTTGATCTGGAGCTCCAAACGGCAGTACGGACGAGCGTTCCTGATGCAGCCATGCCGTCAGACGGCGCGGCGTTGCGTCATTGATCATGCCTTTCAGAGGATAGAAGCCGCCTCCGGCGACTAAGGTCGCCTCAACTTTTTCAAGGTCTCGCCAGCGATCCATGCCGCCATGGGCTTCAAGAATTCTGCTGAGTAGCTGGTTCATAAATCCTCCTTATCGAGTACTCAAATCTCTCGGCATACGTTCCTGAATCTAGTGTGCCTTTCCTTACCCACGCTTCATCGCACTCACGGCCTCATCCGTTGTCAGCACCGAATGTGCGAGAAACGCGTAATTAATGAGCGCCGCCGTATAGCCATAGCCCCATTCCGGGTGCTTGGGTGCTGCCGTAGCGTCTTTCACGACGGCTACCTCGAAACCCTGTTCCAACAACTCTCGCAAATGCGATTCGACGCACATGTTGGCCAGCATTCCGCCGAGGATGACTTTGCTGATCCTCCGTTTGCGTAGCTGCAGAACGAGGTCATTCGTCTCTGGCCCAAATACCCGATGCGGCGCTGCTACGATGGTTTTACCGTCTTCGATGTACGGCTTAAAACGCTTCAGCCAGTCTGCACCGGAGCCTTCGAGGCCATCGAGTTTCAAGACTCCTTTGCGAGAGAACATACCTGAAGCAGCCTCGTCGGCCTCGAGTGCTCCGTTGAACTTCCACCCTTTGTCGGTGGGGTAAAAATAGTGAGGAGAGATGAAGATCTCAAATCCAGACTCCTTCGCGGCTTTGAAGATGCGCTCCATATTTTCAACGGTATTGTTTTCGTGAAGACTCTCGCGGAGCAGCGGCCATCCCAGGCCCATTTCGCTCAATACTTCATTCTGAGGATCGATCATTACCATTGCGGTGTCGTTCTTATCGAATGTCATAATCACTTCTTTCAGATTCATTAGAAGCGTTTAGGCTCTCCTTATCGGAGTTTGGTGCGGGTATCTTCGCGTGTTGCGAAATGCAGCCCGCCATGCAGGAGTGAAACGAACGCCGAGAGGTGCGAGGTTTTTCAGCCATGAAACTCCATTTAAATCTCTCGGCGTACGTTCTCTCAATCTAGTAGTCGAACCATTGATCCATGGCCTGCACCTTTTCGTTGGTATAAGGCGGGAACAAGTGGTCGATAGCGACGTCGGGTGGGGATATCAAGACCGACTTGGCGTGCGTCAGGGAATCGTAGCCGTACTTCCCGTAGTAGTTCCCCAGACCTGCGGTTCCCACTCCTCCGTAAGGCATGGACTCAATGAACAAAAAGATATTGGTCTGGTTCACGGCCCCGCCACCGAAGGAAAGGGATCCCAACACGCGATCGATCATCTGCTGATTTCGGCTGAAGACATAGCCGGCCAGCGGTTTGGGCAGCGACTTGATCTTCGCGAGTAGCTTTCCCAGGTCGGAATAGGTGAGGATCGGCAGAAGCGGCCCAAAGATTTCATCTTCCATGATTTTGTCGGACCACGAAATCGGGTAGAGGATGGTCGGGTCGAGATAGCGAACCGAGGCGTCGGACTTTCCACCGGAAATAACCTTCTTGGGATCGATCAGGGACGCAAGACGTTTGACAGCAGCTGGGCTGATTATGCGGGAGTAGTCCGGGTTGCTCTTGGGGTCCGCGCCGTAGAGTGCGACCACAGCCTTTTTGCATTCGGCTACGAATTGCTCGGCGACGGACTCATGAACAACAGCGTAGCCAGGCGAAGTGCACCACTGTCCTCCCCAAGCCATTGCGCCCCAGACAATTTTCTTGGCGGCATCCGGAATGTTCGCTGTCTCATCGACGATCGCTGGATTTTGTCCTCCCAACTCAAGCACCACTGGAGTGAGATTTTCAGCCGCCGCTCGCATCACTACCCTTCCCACACCCACGCTCCCGGTGAGGAATATGAAATCAAAGGGAAGGCTCAGGACTTTCGTGACTAGCTCGCGAGCGCCAACTACAGCGCTCAGAGCTTCGGGCGCAAAATACTTTGGGATCAATTCTAAGAGCAACTCGTCAGTCGTAAGGAGCGCCTCAGAGAGCTTCAATATGCACGGATTGCCGGCCGAGAGTGCGGCGATAGCAGGGCGCAGCGATAAAATAAGCGGTCCATTGAAAGGACAGATGATTAGCGTGACGCCGTACGGCTCGCGGTATACGATTCCCTTGTGCCCGGACGCAGCAAGGAATTTGGGAAGAGGAGCTTCGATCGGTTTCATCCATTCTTTGAGTTGAGACTTGGTGGATTCGCAGGTGGCAATCGTTGCCGACACTTCAAAAACATTCTCCTGGCTGGCTGTTTTGAAGTCCTTGCGGGACGCGTCCGCAAAACGTTCAAAGTTCTCCTTGAGCATCCGGGTAAGTCGATTGAGCTGGTCAATTCTCCACTCGTAGGTCTTTGTCGCATCAGAAGCGAAATAAGCCTTCTGTTTGTTGAACAGGTCTTCGGCTCTGATCTCTTCGCTCGTAGGTTGAGCGGGCGCTGTTTGAACCGCTGCTGAGCTCGATTTCGCCGACATCTTGTTCTCCTTTATGATTCGCCTGGTTCGGTTATTTCCAAAATCTCACTAACCTCGCGAGCGGCCTTTCCCACAGCCCGAATGCGTCACTTTGGTTGGCCATTGCCGTTTTTTGTGACCAGCACCATCCGAAAGCGCGCCTTCCCAGCCATCATCTTCGCGTAGGCAGCTGGGGCCTCCTCGAGTGGGACCGTCTCGATCATCGCCGCCACGCCACCCAAGGCACTGAAACGAAGCGTTGTGTCAGCAGTGGCCGGGTTTCCCGTCAGCGAACCTGCTACCTTGCGCTCTCCGAATATGAGATCCACGCTCGCGA
The DNA here is from genome assembly GCA_035264195.1 of Candidatus Sulfotelmatobacter sp. Lineage (GTDB taxonomy): Bacteria > Acidobacteriota > Terriglobia > Terriglobales > Acidobacteriaceae > Sulfotelmatobacter. The sequence goes on from DATFQQ010000357.1 coordinate 3,369, forward strand.
CCTCGATCGGCTCCGGCCCAGCGCCGAGGTCAATGGAGACACCACCGGGTCGAAGCCCTTTGAAGGTCTCAGTGACTGTCTTGCCTCCCGAAGCCGTTACGACAATGACTTTGGCTCCACCAATCGCCTGCAGAGCCGCCGCGGGATCGGTGGCGGCACTGTCAATGTAGTGGTGAGCGCCGAGCTTCTTGGCGAGCTCCGCTGTGTTGCTGCCGCGGGAGATCGCCGCCACCTCGAACCCCATATGCCGGGCGTATTGCACCGCCAGATGACCAAGGCCGCCGATACCGAGCACAGCGACAAGATCACCCGCCTTAGCTGGCGAGTTTCGCAGGGCGTTGAATGTCGTGAGTCCCGCGCACAGCAGCGGCGCAGCATCTGCGGATGACAGATCGTCGGGGATACGCACTAGCCCGGTTGCTTTCGCGATCATCACCTCGGCATATCCGCCATCCGAATGAATGCCCGTGTATTCCTGGTTACGGCAGTTCACGAGATCGCCATTTCGACAGAATTCGCAATAACCGCAAGAGCCTCCGAGGAAGCCGATACCGACGCGCTGACCAACCGCCCAGCCCTGCACGCCAGAGCCAAGGGCATCGATCCGCCCGACTACTTCGTGCCCAGGGACGCGCGGCCAAGTGATTGGAAAGGAGCCTTCCACCGTGCCGGCATCTGAGTGGCATACGCCAGACGCCTCGACGCGAATGCGCACTTGACCAGGGCCAGGATCGATCAGCGGTTTCATTACGGCTTCGAATTTTCCCGGCTTCGTTACTTGGATTGCTCGATACGTTGCGCCCATATCGCCTCCCTATCGACTGCGGCGATGACTCCCGCGCCGACAGTGAATTTGAATTCCCTAAGAAGTTCGTGTCTGCTGGATTTCTTCACTTGCCTCCGGCCACCGCCGGTGCAGCCTCGCTGGCTGCGGTCCGCTTCCGCGTCGAAGCGCGATGATCGACGATCAGACGAGATCCCCGTTGGCCCGTCAGAAAGGTCCAAATCCACTGCAGGAAGACGCTCAGGCGGAGGCCGGATGTGGCCAGGAACTGAAGGTGGACGAAAGCCCAAACCAGCCACGCAACCAACCCGCTCATTTGGATCTTCCAACTTTGTAGTACGGCAAAACCCTTGCCCACTACGGCCATGGTGCCCTTATCGAAGTAGCGAAACGGAGCCGGTGGCTTGCTGCCGGTTATACGGCTGTGAATGAGTTCTCCTGCATAATGTCCTTGTTGCATAGCCACCTGGGCGACGCCGGGAAGGGGCTTGCCGTCTTGCTCTAACGCCGCGGTATCGCCAATCACAAAGATTTCGGGATGTTCCGGCACAGTCAGATCTTTTAGAATCCGCACCCGTCCGGCGCGGTCTGTCTCGACCTTTAGCCATTTGCCTGCCGGAGAAGGTGCGACACCGGCCGTCCAGATCACGGTCTTGCTCGCAATGCGCTCACCTGCGACCACTACGCCGTCTGCGTCGATCTGATCCACGCCGTGTCCGAGCCGAACCTCGACGCCGAGATTCTCAAGTCGTAGTTTGGCAACTTGAGAGAGGTGCTCTGAGAAAGTTCCGAGAACTCGCGGTGCCATATCGAAGAGCACAATTCGAGCCGAGGCAGGGTCGATCCGACGAAAGTTCGATTTCAGCGTCGTCTTGACTAGCCCCGCCAAGGCCCCGGCCATCTCGACGCCTGTAGGACCTCCGCCCACGAGAACAAAGGTCAGCAGGTCCCGATGACGGCTCGGGTCTTCTTCCGCCTCTGCGAGCTCGAAGGCCTGGAGGACCTTGTTGCGCGTTGCCTCCGCGTCCGCTAGGCTCTTGATTCCTGGCGCGAACTCTTCAAATTCATTCCGGCCGAAGTAACTGTGAGTGGCGCCGGTCGCCAGAATCAGGTAATCGTAACTTAGTGGTACGTCTTGCCTGTCCGCATCGCTAACGAGGACACATTTGTTGTCCTTGTCCACTCCTGTGACTTCGCCTTGCAGCACGGTCGTGTTCTTCTGGTTTCGGAGGATCCCGCGGATGGGAAACCCAATTTGATTGGGTGACAAAACCGATGTCGCTACTTGGTAGAGGAGCGGCTGAAACAAATGGTGGTTCGTGCGATCAATCAGAAAGATTTCCGCGGGCGCATTTTTGAGTGCCTTGGCGGTGGCCAGTCCGCCAAAGCCCCCGCCCACTATCACAATTCGTGGCTGAGCCATTTACTCCTCGATTTCCTTCAGTCCTTTTCGTCGAACACTGACAAAGGAGAACAATGCAATCGGCTCGCCATCCGGGAAACCCTGAAAGGAAACGAGAATGAGCAACAAATCAGTGGGAGTGTTTAGCAAATGACAAACGTCGAGCAAGAGGCAAAGCGTAATGCCAATGTAGGGTGAATCGCTTGCGCTTGGCCAGAGAGTAGCTGGCAAAACTCCTGGAGACAGTCCGGGCCGGATACTGGCGGGGGAATCTAGCAGACTCCCATATTGGTATAAAATAGGAGTACTTCAGCGCCGGATGAACACCGTAACATTCGTTGAACTAGTCAGTTCCTGGAGAACTCGGCTTGGCCGCTGCAAACACACCCCGAACGCAACGTTCGGTCGATGGACCATCTCACGGCGATTCCTTTGAACTCGTACTCCGCAAGGGTGCGCTGGTCCCTGGAGTCGAAGAAGTGGCGACCTCCTGGCGGCGTTGTTTGACCGCACATCACCTCGATCCGGAGATTCAAACCGCACCCCTCATCATCACGGAAAAGGAAGTAAAAGACTCCCGTGAGTCCTTGCGCAATCTCATATTGCATGCCCAAGAGGAACTCGACCGTCTTTACGCCATCGTGGGACCACAACAGTACGTGGTTCTGCTATGCAACAAGGATGGGGTCGCGATTCACCATCGTGGGGATGCATCATTGGCAGATGCCTTCAAATATTGGGGAATCTGGTTGGGCGGAGTCTGGTCGGAACAAATCGAAGGTACCAACGGAATCGGAACGTGCATCACAGAGCAGCGGCCGGCGATGGTACATCGCGGCCAGCATTTTCGTACGCGGCATTCCAGCCTTAGCTGTGCGGGAGCCCCCATTTTCGATCCTCTCGGTCGATTGGTTGCGGTGCTCGACACCTCGTCTATGAACCCGCAGACTACCGAGCAGTCCCTATCTTTGGCCATGGCGGCAACGAAAGTATCTGCACGTGGTATCGAGGAGCGCATATTCCGCGAGCATTTCCGACACTCGTGGAATATCGCAGCGGCTCCCTGCGGGGGCGGTGGTGTAGCGATTCTACTCGCGGTGGACAATGATCAAAGAATTCTGGGCGCAGACCAGATTGCTCGACGGCTCTTCAGCCTCAATGACGAAGTGCTGAACCGGGGCATCGCTCTGGCGACGATCTTCGAATACGATTTCTCAATCTTTCGTTGCAAGCGGATGCAAGATGTTGCGGCTCGTTTGCTTCGCACGGCAACTGAAGAGCCATGGAATGCCCTGATCACTCCGCCAGCTTGTGGAATGAGTGTCGTGTGTTCTCCAACAGATGCTCTACTGTGCTCGCGACCGCGATGCGGTATGCTCGCACACCTGCCACTCTCAGTCGATCCGCCTACGAATCGCGGAGGCCTTGCACCCGCGCGCGCAGATCGCATATGCGAATACATAGATTTACATCTGCAGGAAAACATCGCTCTGGAAGTGCTCGCCGAAATCGCGCAATTGTCGGTTCATCATTTTGCCCGTGCCTTCCGTCAATCGCTCGGAATACCGCCGCATAACTACATAGTGCAACGACGGGTTGAGCATGCACAGCAGCTGCTACGCAACACTGACCTTCCACTCTCAGAAATTGCGATTGAGGCAGGTTTCACGGACCAGAGTCATCTTGCCCGTCATTTCCGGACAATTACTGGCGTTTCTCCTAGCTTGGCCCGCCATCGACTCAGGACGAGCCACGATATTCACCCTCGTTACTCGGCGCAACTCCGCAGCTAACAATTCAGCAAGAACGTACCAGTCACGTCCCCTTCGTCCAAGACACTTAGTCCGTACCTTTGCGATGATCGCACCATTGTGGGGAGACAAACAGGCCTTGTGGATAATGCTCTGAACGACGACCACGTCACGAAGCGAGAGTATCCCTCAACCGTGGGAGTGATCAGGCCGAGCCAATCAAAATGTCCACCTAAACATCCGCCAGACAATTACGCGCGACACAGAAGGCAGTCGGTCTGTCTGAAGAGATGCGCTCCATTAGCAGTATCACCGTGTGAAACGAGGAATGCGATATGACTTCAGCTCAAAATTCATTGCCCCAATCCGAGGAACGGCCACGAGCATCCTTCCGTAAGGCCACGACGCGTGGCCGGACGACTGAGTCGACTGCGAAAGAGCTAAACGAATCCCTGTGTGCCGTGATCATCAACGCGAGTACCTGTCTACGGATGCTCTCGGCGGATCCTCCGAATGTCGAGGGGGCACGCGAGACCACGGGTCGGGCGATTCGCGCTAGCAACCGTGCTGCCGAGGCCGTTTCATGGTTAACCGCTTTTCCTGACGAAACCGATAAAGTTATCCCGACCGCTACTGCTTCTATAAAGCACGTTGCGCAAGAGAAAACAGAAGGAACGGGATGACCAGCGGACAACCAGGATCGTGGAGCTGCCAAGAATGAAAAAGACTATATTCTGCATTAGTCTTCGAAACTTCTTGCTCCGCCCTGCATCTTGTTTCTGACCAGATTTGTCCAGACAAACTTGATCACCCTAGCGTCGTTATAGCAATACGCCAAATTGTGATTCAGCGTCGAAAAACAATGCTGCTGGCAGGTTTTCTTCATGCCGGCGAGTTGACCATCATCGAACCGGTGCTCATCGATGTTTCCCCAGTCATAGGTTGACGCGTACATTGGGAAACATGGAGCCACTGTGCCATCGGTTCGGATGATGACGTTGTTCTGGCCGGCCCTACAGTTCCACTCAGCGAAGTGCAGCTCACCGTTTGCATCCTGGACTATTCCGGGCGTATCGACCAGCCGCTTGGAAATGCTTCCATTGCCGCTGCCATCACCATTCCAGCCGAGGCGCTTTAGATCAGCGCCGCTCGCCATTCGAATAAAAGCCTTGATTTCCTGCAGGCGTTGTACCGAATTGACCATCTGGTAGCCGACCTTGTTTTTCTCAATCAGCCAATCCACCAGCGAATCGATTTCCGGCCAATCCTGAGGACGAATATACGTGGGATTGTCGCTCAGATGTTTGAAGTGGTCGTCTTGCTCGAGCATGGGCGTTTCGTTGATGTGATAGTCCGTCGCAATGCGATGGTCACGTGCATACTCGGTAAGGGTCCGAATATCTTCGGTGTTGTTTCGGCAGATATTCATGTTGAAGAAAACCATGTAGCCGTACACGTACTGCTTCTTCAACAGGTGCTCCAGATGCTTGCGCACGGGTACGACAGCCTTCGGCAGACTCGGCTTGTCGTCCCAGGAATCGACGGCAAAGTTGAAGACAGAAGCGCCTGCGTCTCCCAAGCGGTCGGCAACATCGGGGCGTAAGAGCCGGCCATTCGTGCCGATATAAATCCAGAATCCTTTTTTCGCTGCGTAATACACCACCTTGTGAGCAAACTGAGGACGCAACAATGGCTCCCCTCCCATGAGCGCGAGCACGCGGCAGCCGTGGTCGTAGAGCCAGTCAATGGACCGCCGCGCCACATCTTCCGTCATGCCCTTTACCTTGTTGTTGTAGGCCCAGCAGTACCAGCAATCGAGATTGCATTTGTATTCGAGGAACAGGTAGGCGGTGATGGGATGGAACTCGCCGGGCATGACGCGTGAATGTATGTAAGGAAATAGCCATCCCCGCATCGCCCGATAGACGTGTGACAGGCGCCAGTTCCGTTTCTCGGGAGCTATCTCCGGACCAGGATCAGTCAGCTTTTCTGGATACCTAGGAAACACGGGTTCGGGCAGCGTCATCCCTCTGACGGCCGCCGGTCTCACCGGTTTACGCGATGAATCCATAAGCAGATTGTGAATATCCACATCAATGCGAAATTTCGGAGCGCTTGCCATGAGATCTGACCTCTCTGGTCTTCGACAGAAATGCGCGAAATCCCTGTGCTCATAAAACCAATTCATTGCAGCTCAGCTAGAAGCAACTGGCGCCACTTGACGTTTGACCTCTTTCGCGTCACTCATCGAAATATGGACAAACCGATGAACAACATGTGCGAGTCCAATCCAGGATTTTGATTTGCGAGATTCGCATTCGAAATGTGGTGATACTTGTACCCCAGATCAATGGCGGTCCGTCGGTTGGATGTGAACAGCTGCACACCACCACCCAGTTGAGCGGTAAAGTTGAACTGCTGGGTGGTTCCAAACATTCGATGGTTGAAGTACAGAAAGCCGCCACCGCTCGTGAGGAAGGGTTCGATATGGCGATAGTGAACGAAGTTTACTTGCGCACCGATCGGGCTGCCGCCAATGCCGTACGAATACGCTCGTCGCCCAGTACTCGTGTACCGGTCACCGACCAGTGCCACGGGGACTGCGTCGAAAACCCAGCGAACGGTGAAAGGTTGGCCCGAATAGATAAGGCGTTCATAGCGGCTCTCGAGCTGATAATTTCTCGCACCGAGGGTGCTCGAAAACGCGTGGCCGTTTTCAAAAGAGCCGCCGAACCAATACGTGTACTCGCTGTACGCTCGCTGCGACTCTTGTGCCATTGCTGATGCTGTGAAGCACATCGCAAGAATCGCCATGAAGACTGGCCACCCGTGCTTCACGATAGTCCGGATCCGGTAGCGGAAAGTCTCCAATTGAGAGGATCCTTGCAGATCAGCAATGATCGTGTCATTTTCGGCCTGTCGATTCATGTCTCTTCCAGCCTGACTCAGGGTGAGCAGTCTTCGTTGCCTCGGATAAAAGCAACTGATATGCCAAAAAGAGGACGGATGTTTGTGCCTCTAATTCCTTAGAAATTTGGAGAGGTTGTTCGAGAGATTGGCTCGCTGACCATATTAAAACTATCGAAACTGTCGAAAACCTGTCACGTGCTAATGCCAAAACACAAAATAACGCGCCGCGTGTTCGCTGACGGTGTTCATTGTCCGTTGTGCGGCACACAGGTTGACTGCTATTCATTGATCTTGGCGCGCACCGGCCGATGCAATGAACCAGACTTCGTGACATTCAATTTTGGTGCAAGGTCAGATACTGTCACATCATGGTCTCTAAGGCCTGCCCTTTTCCCCGTTTCAGTTAGCCGTTACCTGAGCCAGCACGTTGTTTTGGATAACCACAACAGCCAGCTGAAATATCCCGCCATTTCGGCCCTGCAGTTGCTGTCCGTATTGGGGCTAGTCGTGTGCAAAAGGATCAATGAGGGGAGCTTCAAGAAGTGCACGGGAGTGTAAGACGCGGAGGGCGCTGTTTGCTCATGCCGGGGCCAAACTCCAGCTAGTTCTCCTGCTGGTGATGTTCCATGGAATCGCCATTTCAGCGAGTGCGCAGAGAACAGGAGACACGCGAGACTCTAAAGTACGGCCGGTTGCACTTGCGACGGTGTCGCCCAACTCATCGAAGGATTCTCCTGAAGACGAGTATGCCGACTTGAAACTCTCTTATCCCGTACGTCGCTTAGCACATTCGGTCGGACTCTCCCCGAACACGATCTTCCATTTGTGCTGGGACTTCAATTTCTTGTTGATGATGGTGTTGATCTTCTGGAAGGGCGGGCCACTATTGAAAGAGGCATTGCAAACACGCTCGAGATCCATCCGACGGGCGATAGATGCGGCGCAGCGACTCGCTGAGGACGCCGCGAAGAGGCTAGCGGAAGTAGAAAAGCGATGGGCAAAGCTGGATTCCGAAATCGCAGCAATGCAAGCTCTCGCCGAAGTAGAAATGGGCTACGAAGAGCAGGTATTGAGCGCGAAAATGGCCGACGATATTCGCCGCATCATGGAATATTCACAATCCGAGATCGATAGGGCAGCGCAGCGCGCCCGACATGAACTGAAGGCATTTGCGGCAGATCTGGCAGTCTCTCTCGCCCGTGAGTCAATACATCTCGACAAAAGAACGGATGAGAAATTGGTCAAGGGCTTCATGGAAGGACTGGGAAACCAACAATCTGCTCAAACGACTGGGCAAGGCCCAGCGCAGAGCAACCGCGAACTTGTAGCGAGAACGTAGGAAATCATCGAGCCAAGGAGAGACATGTCAACCGAGGCCTACCAGAACGTAATCATCGGAAGCGGCGAGGGTGGAAAGTACCTTGCCTGGCACTTGGCACAATCGAGACAGAAAACTGCGGTGGTCGAACGACGCTGGATTGGCGGCTCGTGCCCGAACACTAACTGTTTGCCCAGCAAGAATGAAATCTGGAGCGCCAAGGTCGCGAATCTTGTCTCTCACTCAAGCAAATTCGGGAGCATGGCTCATCCGGGTCCGATCGACATGACGGTGGTCCGCAAACGCAAACGACAGATGGTCGACGGGTTGATCGCGATGCACCTGGACCGGTACACGGCGACCGGAACCGAACTCATCCTGGGAGAAGCGAATCTGACCAGAGGCAATACGATCGATGTGAAGCTGAACGAAGGCGGCACTCGCACGCTGCACGCTGAACGGATATTTCTAAACCTCGGCACTCGTGCAGCCATCCCGGCGATTCCTGGTCTTGTAGATTGCGCTCCGCTGACGAACATCGAGGTGCTTGAGCTTGATCGCCTCCCCGAACACCTCATCGTGATTGGCGGCGGTTATGTCGGTCTCGAGTTCGCCCAAGCGTACCGACGCTTTGGAAGCCGGGTGACGGTTCTTCATCAGGGCACGCAGTTGCTGGATAAAGCCGACCCGGACATAGCGCTGGAGATCCTGCGCATGTTTACCACTGAGGGGATCGATGTCGTTGCGCTAGCCAAGATCGTCAGTGTCCGTGGACGTTCAGGAAGTGGAGTCACGATCGAGACCGAGACAGGGAATGAAAAAAGCCAGATTTCCGGCAGCGACGTCCTCATTGCAACTGGGCGGACCCCGAACACTGCCGGAATCGGACTGGACACTGCCGGCATCGAACTGGACGAGCGAGGCTACATCAAGGTGAACGACCGGCTGGAGACAACTGCTCCGAATATCTGGGCGATTGGCGAATGTGCTGGCAGCCCACAATTCACGCATGCTTCGCTCGATGATTTTCGCGTGATTCGCGACAATCTAGCCGGCGGAAATCGCAGCACGCGCAATCGAGTCATTCCTTCCTGTCTCTTCGTTGATCCGCCGGTCGCGCAGATTGGACTCACCGAAAATGAGGCGAAGCGTCAAGGCATCACCGTTCAAGTCGTCAAGTCGCCGATGATCGCGGTGCTGCGAACGCGAACCCTCGATGAGACCAGTGGATTCATGAAGGCGCTGATCGATCCGAACGACGGAAGGATTCTTGGCTTCACGATGATTGGGCCGGAAGCGGGAGAAGTCATGGCAGTCGTGCAAATGGCGATGCTGGCCGGATTCCCATTCACAGTATTGAAGGATGCAATTCTCACGCATCCGACCATGGCGGAAGGCCTCAACAATCTTTTCTCCAGTGTGAAACTCGCGAACAGGGATGCAGGAAATGCGGGCGACCTCAAATCGCCTCCGGCGGCCAGGTAACCGCCTTCCTTCATCATCACTACCTGCGCCAGCTGCTTCTTCGCGCTAAAAGTAGGCGGCCAACTTGCCTATCTCGGTATTGACACGCTCTGTTCCAAAGTGAAATCGAGTAACGTCTCACTCGGGATCTTCACTTGATCACCTTTGGTGATGATTTCGGAACCGGCACCCACTCCGGCGCCCGTTCCAGCCCCGATTGCCGCTCCCTTGCCACCGCCGGCAATTGCACCAATGATGCTTCCGATCGCAACTCCGCCGACGGTTCTTTTGGCCGTGCTTGCCCCCTTAGACTTGCCAGTTAATTCGTAGTCTCCTGTGACGAGGGGCACAGCCTTGCCATCCACCACAATTCCGGTGAGCGCCAGTTTCAGCTCAGACCTTCCGGTGAACGTTCCGGTTGATTTGGACGCTTCCAGCCTCCCGTAGACGTCTGCGCCCTTTGCCGCTACCACTTTGTCATCCACGATCAGTGGCTCTTCGAGAGAAGCCTGGAAGCGATCTCCCACGTGATTCTTGGTGGAGTCAATCGCATCGATAGTGCGTACCGATATTGTTGTTCCTGCGGGAATGGTCACATAGGCTTCTGCTGCCGAGAGCGACTCGCGCTGCTTTCCCGCCGCCGGCAAAGACGCGCCTTCCGGCTCGGAATCGAACCGCAGATCACGGATATCGCCGACGTTATAGGTCTGCATCGACGACCCAACCTGGAAGTTGATGCTGTTATGGTCGCCTCCCATAAACCTGCCTTTGACGAGACTCCCGTTTTTCAGCTCCAAAGAATCTGCCAATGCAGCCGACACGAACACACACATCGCAAAAACCAATCCAAACATCTGCACACGATTCATCTTGTTTCTCCTGTAAATGACTAGGGCATGAGTCCTGTCCACAATGCTCTGCCTAAACGGTGAGCGGGCATTGCGGATGATCGCACTGGCAGGCAATTTCTACATCTTCGCTCCCTGCCTCACGGCACACTTGGCTACAGTACTGTTGGCCGTGCGGAACACTACAGAGGCACGGAATGTGTGCGCATTTCTTGTTTTGCTGGTCCATCATGGCAAGTCCTCCGATCGATACTGTTTTGAATTATCAATTCCGAAAGGCGCCGGGCCAGACGACGATCTGCTCCACCGTTTTCTGATCCCGGCCCTTGTCAATCTAATTCCCGATTCTTTCCTTTTCCGCCGCGAGTTCGACGCCATCGGACTTTTTGGGTCCATTGCGATCAACCAGACTTGCAAAATCATCCGCGTTGATCGGATACGTTAGGGCGGACTCCTGCCCGGTAGCATTCAAGGTGAGGTCCACTCGCCGATTGTAAGCAAGCACCAGGTTCCCCAACTTTTTCATCACCGTCTGCTTCGTCTCGGCATTCAAGCCGGTGTCCTCTTCGAGCAATTGCTTTACTTTGTCAGCAGTTAAGTTCTTGTCTTTGCCAAATGCTTGGGTCTCGATGTTTTCAGCGGGAACTCCCTGCTCGATCAAAAACTGTTTCGCGAGTTCCGCGCGCCGTTGCGAGAGCAGCTTGTTGTAGCTTTCTGCTCCTCTCTTGTCGGCATGTCCCGAGAGCACGAGATGCGCATCACTCTTGTAGGCGAGATACTTTTTGAATTCCTCCGCAACGGTTCTTAGCGTTTCCTTTTCACTCGTGAGCAGGGCTGTTTCCGAACTAGCGCTTCGTGGCCGATCGGTCGGGAAGAATACACTCCGCATGAAAAGAGCGCCGGGCTCAATCGATCCCACAATGCGAAGAGCAACAGTCTGTGTTTGAGATCCGCCGCAGTCGTTACTTGCCTTCAAGGTGTAGGAAACTGTCTCATCCACCGGGCCTGGATCGGTTTTTTGCGGAGCGACAGTCAGAGTGCGGGTGCCCGAGTTGTCGACCCCGCCCAGTGAGTCGATCGCAACCGTCGAGGCGTTGCTGGCTGACCAGCTTAGGGCTGCACTATCGTCTTCGACTATCTTGTCGCCCACACGCTTGTACTGGATAACGGACGGGGACAGCTTGAAATCTGCCTGAACATCGGTGTTCACATTCACCGTCGCGCTTGAGTCAGCAGTGCCACCTGGCCCGACCGCCTTCAGCGTATAAGTCGTTGTTTGTTTGGGCTGGACCGATTGTTCCCCTGTGGTAGCAACCGTTCCGACCGGGGTAATTTCCACTTGGGGAGCATCGGAGGAGGTCCACTTGAGTTCGGATACGTCCCCACAGTTTAGTTGCGCAGTGCTTGCCTCCAGCGTTGCGGTAGGTTTGGCCACTGCCACAGTTGCGCTGGCAACGCCCGCAGTAAATCTCGGCACCGTCGTCAGCTTATTCCCGCGATGCCAAGTGACCATCTTCGTCACGCCGTGGGGAATTTCTACAATGGTACGTTCGTCTTTCGCGACATTGACGGAGCCCGACCAGATGTCTTTATCCTCGCCCTTTATCGTTACCTCGTAAGTACCTGGCGGAACTACCAATTCCTGTTTCCACCACAAGAAATCTGTATTGAACTCGTCACCATGTCCCACAAAGAAATCTGGAGTCTTTCCATTGATCAAAACTGCGTCCCGATCTGCACCTTTAATGCTGATCGCACCGAACTCCCCGGACACTTTCGCTCCCACCGCCTGCAGACTCACTTCGAGAGTGGCCGTTTTTCCTGCCTCGATGTTGACCGTGCGCGTTACCGGCGTATACCCATAGTTGACCAATTCGATTTTGTGTTCGCCCGCGCTGAGACTCAGAGAGGAGTGCTTGCTGGCTTCGCTGATCGCTCTATCGTCGACGAAGACGTAGGCCTGTTTCGGAGTGACCTGCAAATGCAGCTTGCCCGTCTGGGCACTGGCAAGGGTTGATCCCAAGGCAAGAATTAGGGCGGATACCGTAAACAACGACGAGTAACGAAACAGCGACATGCTTATCTCCTAGAAAGTGTTTTGGCGCGGAATGCAGGTCTTCTAGCCCTGCGGTTTTCACGCACTAGCGGACAACTAACGCGCCGGCTGCTATTCGCGCGGCATTGTGTTCCGGTACATGCTAGTTGCAATCAAGATTCCATTTCGACGGAAAAGCAGTCGGGTGCTGCTGAAGTCTTTAGGAAAAGTTCTGAGTATTATGAGCGCGGGATGTTACGCCGAAAGAACAACTGGTTACAAAGTCACGATCTAAGCTGCGAATGCACGCCGTAAGTTGCCCGTTGCGCCTCTCTGACCCGAGCACGGCAACCACCGGCGGCGCGGTCCCGCGCCATTTCTTTGGCATGTGACTGTCACAAATGCCAAGCCGAGAGAACTGGGGTGTCATCTCAGCATCCACCTGGATGCTGCTCAAAATCATTTCATCTCTTGTTTTCTCAAGGCTTTGAAACAAATCGTGCCAGATGCCTTCGATTTGGATCGCTTATTGCATTTCTGTGATCAGGAGGAGCAGTCATGCGGGCGTTGAGGGGGATCGGGTTGCTAATCCCGCTGTTCCTGGGTCCTGGTTTCGCTCAAGGCAGTCCCGCGAGCCTAGATCGATTCAGCGTAACGCAATCGCTAAGGGCGCCAATGGTGAACCTGCCGTTCTGCCCGGTGTACTCATCGTCGTTTGCGGGCTCATCAGTAAAGAGACCGAGTTGCACGCAAAGGGAGCATTCGCTATCGATAGCCCTCCCCCGGGGACTTCTCAGATCGAAGCGAATGCTTCCGGCTTGTATCCAGCACTCACCGTGGCAGCCGGTGCCGGCACATCTTCCACTATTCCAGTCGATAAGAATGTGTCAGCCGTCACTAGCACGACGTCAACGCAACTAACGCAGCTCGAGGCGATGCGTTGCGCCTCCAGCAGAAAGATGCACCGCTATGCCTGACCTCACAGCAAGACCAAGCGTCTCCGTCGTTGTTCCTTTCCACAACGAAGAGGACAACGTCACCGAATTGTATGCTCGACTGCACTCCGTAATGGAGGAGGTTGATTGGGAGTACCAGTTTGTTTTCGTGGATGACGGGAGTAGAGACCTTACCTACAAACGACTGACGGATCTTGCCGTGATCGATCCTCGTATCACTGTCGTCCGCTTACGCCGGAACTTTGGTCAGACCGCTGCGCTGGCGGCTGGGTTTGCACACTGCAAACTAGACTACGTGATCGCCATGGACGGAGACCTTCAGCATGATCCGGCGGAAATTCCGAAGTTCCTGGCAAAGCTCGAGGAGGGATACGAAGTCGTCAGCGGTTGGCGCAAGCACCGCATTGACAACCTGTTGTTGCGGAAGATTCCTTCCCGTTGCGCCAACTGGCTTATGGCCAAGCTCAGCGGTGTCAACATTCACGATTTCGGGACAACGTTTAAGGCGTACCGCCGGGACCTGCTTTCTCAATTGCCGCTCTACGGGGAGATGCACCGATTTATACCAGCCTTAGCGTCTGCATACGGCGCCTCGATCTGTGAAATCCCAATTCAAAACAAGCCTCGGAAGCACGGAATATCGCATTATAACTTGTCTCGCACCTTCCGGGTCATGTTCGATCTGCTCACCATTCGGTTTCTCCTTCGCTACATGTCGCGCCCGTTGCACTTTTTTGGCAGACTCGGCCTGATCAATGTGGGTGCGGGATCCGCCGTGGCGTTTTGGCTCCTGATGGAGAAGGTCCTCTTTCGAACCAACGTCGTGGAGCAACACGCACTGCTGTTGGTTTTTGCGGCAGTCCTCGTCCTGTTAGGCCTGCAATTGGTGGCACTGGGACTCCTCGGTGAATTGGGAGTCTGGCAGTACTTCAACCCGTCAGAGCGAAAACCATATTCCGTATCCGAGATTGTCGATCTGCGCGCAGCTGGTGGGATTGATGTCACGCCCGAGTGGCCGTCGTGAACACGAACGCAATCACGATAGAACTGGAAGAGCCTGTGTTGCATGAGCTTCAAGATCGTTCTTGGCGCTGGCATCGGGATGCCGCCATTGCGCTTCTGCTCGCGTTCCTGGCCTTTGCCGTTCGGTTCAATCACTTGGACTTTAACAGTCTGTCTGAAGACGAGTCTGCAAAGTGGGCCGCTGTTCAGGAATATCGTCAGGGTCACTTCGCGGGCGTCAACAGTGAGCACCCCATGATGCTGAAGGTGCTGGCCTGGGGCAGTCTGGCAGCGGGTGAGCACTGGAACCGCCTGGCCTCGCTCCATAGCTGGCCCACGATGAGCCCCGAAGGCTGGCTTCGGTTTCCCAACGTTCTCTTCGGTGCAGCGACGGCTGCAATTCTTTTTCTGTTTTGTCGACGCATGATCGGGGTTGCGGGGTCATTTGCGGCGGGCTTCTTCTGGGCGGTTTCGCCATTGGCGGTTGCTTTAAATCGGCTTGCGAAAGAGGAAACGGCGCTTACCTTCTTCACTCTTCTCGCCTGTTACTTCTACTGCCGGGCCCAACAGGAAGTTTCGGACGAAAGTGCGCGCCGATGGTATGACCTGAGTGCGATTGGGTTTGGACTGGCTTTTGCCTCGCAATACATTCTTCATCTTCTTGGCCTGAATGCATTGGCCTGGCTTCTTGCTGGAAGAATGGGGCTCACTCGCAATCCTTCGCGCTTCAGCTACAAGCGATTCTTTTTCGTGATATTCCTCACCTTCATTCTGGCGAACCCGGTCGTTCTGTTTCCGAGTAACTTCAACGCTATCCTGCATTGGCTTCACCATGATGGCGTCACGCACAGTGGTTACGACTTCGACGGTACGCTCTATCTGAACTTTCTCTCGCGTCTGCTCGCTGGAGTTCCGTGGATTTACTACTTCTGGCTCCTCTTGATCAAAACGCCCATTCCAATTCTGGTGGCCGTCATCGCCGGAAGCATCATGCTGCTACGCGAGCGCCGGACGCTTGCATCCTGCTTTTTTCTAGCTTTCGGAGTACTGCAGTTGGCCGGGCTTTCGGTTTCTGGTGCAAAGTGGGTGCGCTATTCACTCCCGGTGCTGCCATTTCTTTTTCTGGCTGGCGGTTACGCGGTGCAAGTGACCTGGAACCGCATGAGGGAAAAGAAAATGTCGCTGGCATTCGCTGGGTTGACGGCCGCCACTCTGTTTGCCTTGCCTTTGCTTGAATTGCACGCGTGGTCTCCGTACACCTCTTTCTATCTGAATTCAATTGGCGGAGGCCAAAAGAATATTGCGCGCTATTTTCCGCAAGATGAGGTTTCGGAGTTCGACACACGGGAAGTAGCGCAGCAGGTCTGTTCCAGCGCGGATGCCGGAGCCCGACTAGCGACCGCCAGGCCGATGACCATGACCTATTACGTAGACAACTGCGGTCGCACCGACATGGAGGTTGTACCTCTCTACGACCGTCGTTATCAGCCCCACGAAGGAGACATGATCGTTCTTGAACCGTCCCGGCGATTCTTCGAAACACAGAGATTTTTCGACACTCTGGGAAACTCAGCGATGTCGCACCATGAAGTACGCGTCGGGCCAGTTCTCGCGAGCACGATTTATCTTTTCGACTCATCCAAGCCACAAACAACAGGCCAGGGGCAATGGACACTCACCCAGCTGCGGAGGTCACCATCTGGACTCGAGACAAAGACTTATAGGCCAGACTTCCGAAACATGAACGCTGTTCTCGCTTCGTCCGCTTCCCATGGAGAAGGAAATGATGATTCCGTTTTCCCAAGGTTCTAACTTTCGCGCATTTCGTTTGCTGCGGACGTTGGCTTTGCTGGGTGCCGGCATTCCGGCGTTTGCACAGCAGCCCATTGTGTCCGCTCCATTGAGCGCTGATGAAGTCGTGCAGCGCGTCGTGCAAATGAACGAACAGCGGGCTAATGCGCTCGAAACCTACACCAGTATTCGAAGCTACCATCTCGAGTGTCATTGCCTGTCGCACAAGACCGCGGACATGGTCGTTCGAGCTCAGTACGATGCGCCGAATAAGAAGTCATTCACGATCGTGTCGGAGAGCGGATCGGGTACCGTTCGAAGTCGCGTATTTAAGAAGCTCCTTGAGGCCGAGCAGGAGTCCATGCGCGAAGAGAATCAGGAGCGTACGGCCATCACTCCGCAGAACTATACATTCCAACTCGCCGATTACCAGAAGATCGATGGGAACGAGTTCTATGTGCTCGAGGCAAACCCGCTAACCAAGAACAAGTTCCTGTTTCGAGGGCGCCTCTGGATCGATGCGAAAGCTTTTGCCATCGCCCGAGTCGAGGGTGAACCGGCAGTCAATCCTTCGTGGTGGACCGTGAAGACCGACTTCAAACGAAACTATCAAGAAATTGGCAGCTTCTGGCTGCCCGAGTCCAACGAGAGCGAGACGAAGGTACGCATTTTCGGCACTGCAGTCCTGACTATCAAATATGGGGAATATCAAATCACAGAATCTCACAACTCAAATACAGCTCTTGATGCGCCGGAGAGGTCCTCGAATGGACAGTAACTCGACCTTGGCGTCGAATCTACATGACAGTTCACGGAAGGGAGAACACTGCTGCTTGAAACGGGATCAATTTGCTATCGCTACTTGTAACGACAATCATCCGGAATCAGATCATTGCTTTGCATCTCCGGCAACCCCAAGACCACATTTGCGAATTGATTCTTGGAGGGTAGTGCATCTCAAGGACGAGAAGGAAGAGGGATCCGTATCTTTCCGCCAACAAGAACACGATTTATTTCACGACAGCCTGGTTATATCAGGTGCGAATTTACGACCGCTAAATCCGTGGGCAACAGTTGGATCGATGACCCTATTGTCACTCGTCTTGTTGGCACTAGTTCTCATTCCGCTGTATCACACGGAAGTGCTGCTGCCCGAGCGGAGGACACTAACGATGTTGTATGCACCACCCGCGGCTGCAGCCTCCAGCGTCGCGAGTGTTCCAGTACTCACATCCACTTTCAGAAATATCCAACCGAAGATGATCATCCCTAGTGCAGTGCATTCGACCCAGGAAGCACCTGCGACCCCGGTGGTTACAGCAAGCGGAGTAGTGGGAGGAGTTCCTGGCGGAATAGTCGGCGGAATGCCCGGTGGAGCGATCAGCGACCTGTTGCCCAGCAATGGAACCGCGCCCGTACTCGAGAAAACACCCGCCCCTGTGCCAAAGAGAATTCGGGTTCCCGCGACGATGGCGGAGGCGAATCTAGTCTACGACGTTGCGCCGAAGTATCCGCCTGAGGCCGGTCGCGCGCGGATTGAAGGGACGGTAGTGCTGGTGGCCGTAATCGGAAAAGATGGCACCGTGCAGGATGTTCGCGTCCAGAGTGGTTTGCCAGTGTTGGCGCAAGCCGCAATCGATGCAGTAAAGCAATGGCGCTACCGGCCTTATCTATTGAATGGAGAACCGGTCGAAATCGACTCCCAGATCACAATTAACTTCAACTTGTCCAGAGGCTAGAAATGTTAACAACGCACAACTATACGCATGCCCCGTCTCACCGGTTCTCGGCCGCGCTTTTGAAGTTAACCCTATTTCTACTCATCGCCCTGGCAGGCGGATTGATTCTTGTTGTATCCGCGTCCGCGCAATCTTTTGAGTCCGCAAACACAAATGCGGGAAGCATCCAGGGAATAGCAGTCGACAGTAACAACGATCCGGTTCCTCATGCGACGGTAGCGTTGCAAGGGCCGGATGGCAATCGCCTAACGGTCGTGACAAAGGACGACGGAGCTTTTTCGTTCCATAACGTCACGCCTGGGGTGTCGTACAAACTCACCATCACTGCTGAAGGGTTATCCGACTGGGATTCGTCTATTGCCGTCGAACCCGGAGAGGACAAGACTCTAAGCGACATCAAACTCCGAATTGTAGCTGTGCACCGGGCAGTTACTGTGACCTATTCCTCGAAGGAGGTTGCTGCTCAGCAACTCCAGGCGGAAGAGCACCAGCGCGTTCTGGGGTTTATACCAAACATCTATGTAACTTACGAACCTCACCCCGAACCTCTTACTGCGGGCATGAAATTCCACTTGGCCTACAAAGGTCTCACCCACCCAACTTTCTTCGCGTTCGAGGGTTTATGGGCCGGAGTCGAGCAGGCATCTCATATGACCGATTACCGCCAAGGTGCGAGAGGGTATGGCGAGCGCTTCGGTGCTGCCCTCGCCAGCGGTACCAGCGAAGCCTTCTTTGGCAACGCTGTACTGCCTTCTCTTCTGCATCAAGACCCTCGGTATTTCTATCGGGGCTCCGGGACAAAAGGGTCTCGCGCCTGGCACGCCATCATCGCTCCATTTGTCTGTCAGGGAGATAACGGAAAAACGCAGCCGAATTATTCTCAGTGGGGTGGCAGCTTGATTTCAGCTTCGCTTTCTAATACCTACTACCCAGATTCGCAACGCGGTGCTGGGCTTGTATTCACCAACTTCGGGACCAGCATGGGCCTCCATGTTGCCCTCGGTTTGGCCCAAGAGTTTCTGTTAGGCAAATTCACAAGCCGCGGTAGGCACTAGTTTCGATTCGCTTGGAGGAGTTTCGGAGAGAGCTCGTCAACCTTTCTGAGTCGCCCAATGCAAGCTTGGAATGGACTCACGACAGTAGTGCCCATAGTTCCCAAGGTTTTCCGCTGGCTTAATCCAGCGCGATTCGCAAAAGTCTTCGGTTCCTACTTTTCCCGCGAAAAGGGAATACGACCGTATTAGTAATGATGATGACGTGGAAATGATGGCTTGAAGTTCCATAGGCAGGAAACCACGCGTGTCCGTACCGGCAAAAGACGTTGGACTGATTGGCTTGGTTGCCGCCTGCCTCCTGTTCTGCTCCGCCCATTCTTTTGAGCCAGCGACGAGACTGTATCGGGCCAAGCCGGAAGACGTCCCGTCCTGGGCCGAACAGGGCAATTTTCGTTTCATTCGGCTGGACGGCGGACGGATTGAAAGCTGGAAGGCTGAGCGGACCTGGTGGGGCAAAAAGTTTAGCGCTAAAGAAAAGGATGTGCTCTCCCACATCTATGACCGCGATTTCGATCAAATGCTGGACTTACTCAAGCAGGCGGACTTCAACTGGATCTGGGTTACCTGGAGCAACGGCTGGTCGTTCGAGGAAGAGGACGAAAACCGGGAGAACCTGAAAAAGGTAATCGCGCGCTGCCACGAGAACGGCATCCATGTGTCCGCGTACCTCTCCGCCTCCAACATGTTCCGTAAGAGCGCGTATCGCGACGATCCGGAAACGAAGAATTACGGACTGCGGATGCACGGCATCCCGATGTTCTACGCCGGCCCAACCATGAGCGATCTTCAAGTCTCCTGGGGCCGACGGCTGGCCGACGCGCGCAAGCCCGGCTGGAGGGGCTATCTCTTGAAGAAAGCTGAGCTGGCGGTGGATGCGGGAGTCGACGCGATCGTGTGGGACAACATGATCGGTTACGACGACGGCTTGGCCCAGTTGCTAGATGACACCCAGCGAATGACGGAGCGCAAGGCGCAGGAAACCGGCCGGCCCAAGGTCATGGTGGAAGCAAATATCCATATTGCGCCGGACCGCTTTGCGATGAATGACATCAACGAGGTGGTCTGGGAAGAGGACGGCAAAGACACTCCCGGGGTGTGGAACGGTAAGTGGCAGGTAGATAACGCGCGCAAGATCAAATTCTTGAGCGGTGAGAAGCAGCTTTGGCAGCCTCTGAAGTACGAGAACGATCTCTATCACTGTGGCCCGCGCGAGCGCTGCATCCCGAGCCCAGCTGAGCAGAAGCTTTCAATCGCCGAGGCCTATTCGTTCGGCGCGGCCACCTCGCGCAACATCGAGGGCCGATTCCTCGCGGCGCTGATTAATGGCGAGCCAGAAGCGCAAGAGGCCTGGGCTGCCATCGCTCAATACAATCATTTCCTGGTAGGACACCGGGAACTGTACCACCAGGTAGTGCCGGTGGCCCGCATCGCCTTGATCTCCGCAGGACCGCAGAACGCGTTGGCTGACGAATTCCTCAAGCAGAGCGTCTTTTTCGAGAGCAAAGTACTCGCGCACCTCGACAAAGGAGTCCCCTTAGACCGATTCAAGGTGCTAGTGATGCCGGCAAACCTGCCCAAGCTGTGCGCCGAGCAGAACGCACGGTTGAATGCCTTCACCGACGGCGGAGGCGTCATCATCAGGACCGGAAAGTCGGAGCAGGGAATTGCGGCGCGCATGGAGGCCGTGGCCGGAGGACCTCGCCTCAACCTGGAGCCACGCGGTTACGTGCTGGGCCAGTTGACTCAGAAACCTGGCGACGGGACTTTGATCCTCCATTTGCTTAACTACGACCACAAGGCCCCGGCAGAGAATGTTAGAGTCCGGCTAGACCTGAGCGGTCTGGTACAGAACCTGAGCCGCTGGGAGGTGAAAGCTGTCTCGCCGGATGCAGCCCAGCCTCCACTCGCAAGTCTCTCTCTGCACGGGAGCGTCGCCGAGTTCACCCTTCGCCGGATCGATCACTATACTGTCGTGCTTCTCTCGGACAGTGCCAAGCCGTAGCTTTATCGAACAGCACACTTTTCAAGAAGCGCAACAAGCACATTCATCGTGTGCGTCCGCGCGCTTGTTCCAGACCTGAAAGCGTGAGAAGTCACCGGGCCTCTCGGAGCCTTGGCCTGCTTAGGATCCAGCAAAACTTTTAGTGCGTTTCACCTGTTACCTACCGTGGCCACACTAGGGTGTTGGGTAGTCCCAAACATCGGGCGGCAGTTTATCCTTGAGCGCTGCGTACATCGCGTCGCGGAACAGTTTCAGAGCCGGATACGGACGGAGGGCAATAGTGCGTTCCACAATGAGCCCCTGCTCGTTGTCAACGATGATCTCTAGGCTCTCGAACTTGTGCCCATCCATGGTCCCCACCCAGCGCAAGAAGGTGGTGCGCTCATCGAGCTTAGACTCGGCTGTATAGGTACCGGAGCCACGCGTAGCGCTCGACTGAGTGAAAATTGGCGCGATGAGGTCCCGTCCTTGGATCGGCTGTGCCAAAATCGGGCTGTTGAATACGATGTCTTCGGCAAGCAGTTCACTAATCTGCGCGAGTGTAGGCTTGCCGGCTTCCCGTAGTTTGCGTAAGGGATGCATGGTGATTTCTCCCATAACGTCGCAAATCTGCTAATGCTCGGCTTTAATCTTCCTTGCTGCGTTCCTGAATTCTGCTTCGCATCAGGACCGGCGCTGCTTCGAAGCCTACTAAGATGTGGCTCTCTTGCGCTGGCCATCTACTTAGCCATCATGCCAAGTGAATTCCCTCACGCGCAGGCCAGAGTTTAGAGGCCATCTTTACCAGTTCGGCGAGAGAATTAGCCCTCATCTTCTGCATGACCTGCCCCCGGTGCGCCTTAACAGTGATCTCGCTGATCCCCAATTCTCCCCCGACCTGTTTGTTCAATAAGCCGGAGACCACAAGTGCCATGACTTGCTGTTCTCGCGGTGTGAGTGCAGTGTGCCGGTTCCGAAGATCACGCTTTTCCATTTCACGATCAAGAGCCACGCGGCTTCGCTCCAAGCTTTCGCGGATTGCCCCAAGTACAACATCATTGCTCAACGGCTTCATCAAGAAATCGATGGCTCCTGTCTTCATGGCTTGAACGGTGGTTGGAATATCTTCGTAGCTGGAAATGGCGATAATCGGCATCTCTGGCCGCTCTCGG
This sequence comes from Candidatus Sulfotelmatobacter sp., assembly GCA_035264195.1. GTDB lineage: Bacteria > Acidobacteriota > Terriglobia > Terriglobales > Acidobacteriaceae > Sulfotelmatobacter. Next base: position 25,577 of record DATFQQ010000357.1, read on the forward strand.
GCGATCTGCTTTTGTAGTTCGAGAGCGTTCACATCAGGAATAGACACTGCCAAGATGAGGCAACTCGGAACAACGGGGCGAGGCCAGGCGAGAAACTCGCGGGCAGACGCGAATGTCTCCGACAGCAAGCCTTCACTGCGAATCAGTCGTTCCAGCGATTTGCGAATGAAAATGTCATCGTCGACGACGAAGACGATCGGTGTAACTTCCGGAATCGGGGAGAACCGCACTTGCTGATTCAATACATGCGCTAAATTCACGGGCCAACTCCTTATGATTGTTGGTAGGATCAGTGTGAAATAAGCATGTTTGAGTTCACAACCCCAAATGGTCCCATCGCAGTCTCAGTCCGTGGTCAGGAACGACTGTACGACTTTTGGTGGAGTCGGTTGATGTCTGTTTCAGGTTTGGAGATGCTTCCGGCCAAAGAGCCGAGCATCAACGGACCATGCCCCGGGACCAATCATTGCGACGGTGCTGCCGAACGTTGCCAGGACTATCGGAATCCAAGGATCGCTTGCGTGGGTCATCGCAATCCAGAGCTCAATTACTGCAATCAACGTTCCCACGACAGGGGTCCAAAGTCCGACTAACAAGAGTATCGCCAAACATGCACCAACGATCTGCGGAAGCATAGATGGAGCGAAGGATGTCCCTGTGAGATCGATGATCCCGAAGCGAACAAGCAAGAGGGCGGCCAGAACTCGCTGAATCAGAAGTCCTATCCCTGGCCAGCCGTTGGCGAAGGTTGAAAAGAGACGTTGCAGAGAGCCCTCCGATTTGAGGGTAAGGAAATCGCTGCAAACTCGAAACGCCTAAAGGCGGGAGGCGCCGACCCTACTTTTGGGGGAGATCCAGCTCGATGATACCCCGTTTCAGCGCAATGGTGACGGCGTGGGCGCGATCGTTCGCTCCTAGCTTGGATAATATGTTCGTGACATGGCTCTTAACGGTCGCCTCCCCAATCGAGAGTTGATCAGCGATCTGTTTGTTGCCGTTGCCGGCAGCAATCAGCCTGACTACATCAATTTCGCGCACAGTCAACTGGTCGTCGGTGGCGTGATCCGCCAGCTGAGCGGCGATTTCTGGCGGAATTCGTTTCTGCCCGGCGTGCACGGCGCGGATCGTATCAAGGAGTTCCTTATGCACCTGCCCCTTAAGGATGTACGCTCGAGCTCCTGCTTTGAGTGCCCGTAGCACCTGCATATCGCCCGTGTACGTGGTCAGGACGATGATCCGAGCTTCGGGATGCTCTCTGCGGATGGCGACAATTGCCTCGAGACCATCCAGTTCCGGCATCTGAAGGTCCATTAAGGTTACGTCCGGCTGATGAGACCGGAACAACTCGATGGCTTCTTTGCCATTGGCTGCTTCCGCTACCAATTTCAGGTCCGGTTCAGGGTTTACCAAGGCCGCAATACCCTTCCGCAGGAGGGGATGGTCGTCGACTGTGAGAATTCGAATTAGATTATGAGCGCTATTCACGATTCCTAACCTTACGAAACAATGTTGCCCCGATTGTCACGCGCAGTCTCGTAGGCGGCCGATGCCGGAACCGTCAGCTGAACCTCAGTACCCGCACCAGCCTCACTCCAGAAGTCCAGTTGAGCTCCAATCCGGGCCGCTCGTTCCCGAACCCCTCGTAATCCCCAATGTCCGGCGAGTCCGCCTGCCTTCAGAACGCTCGGATCGATTCCTTTTCCATCGTCGCGAATGCGAATCCGGAGATTGTGATCGCCATATCGGACCTCGGTTTCGATGCGCCTTGCGTGTGCATGGCGGTACGCGTTTCTCAAGATCTCGAGTGCGATTCGGCACACTTCGTTCTTCGTCGTCGGGGACAGGTTGTGCCGTTCTCCCTCTTGAATCAAATCAAAGACTGGCGGTTCTTGATTTCCATTATTGGAATGAGCCAACTCTTGGCTGGTTGACATCAGTATTTCTGCAAGATCTCCCCTTGCCATCGGCTCAGAGCGTAAGCCCTGTATCGCGTCTCGACTTTCGGCCAGCGCTTTCTCTGTCTCATTGATGGCGTCATCCAAAGACTTCATCGCTTCCTCGGTTCTTCCGGGCAGCAGGTTGCGAACTCCCTGGAACTGAAACATCAGGCCGTGCAGAGTTTGCAACAACGTATCGTGCAGATCCCGTGCAATGCGAGTGCGCTCGTTTACTCGCGCTTCGAACCCGATGTTGAATTGTCGACGTAATTGTTGAACCCGAAATTGATAGATACCCAGCGCGACCAAGACGATGAATCCCACGATCGCAAGCTGCACCCAACGCGTTTGAATCATTGAGGGCTCAATCTCAAACGCAATTGCAGCTTCATGAGGGTTCCACACTCCGTCGGGATTACTCGCCGCCACCTGAAATTGGTATCGCCCCGGCAAAAGGTTGGTGAAGTCAATTTCGCGCAGGGAAGTAGGCTCGCTCCAGCCGGAATCGCTCTCGTTCAATCGATAGCGGTATCGGATTCCATCAGGATTTGACACGTTTACACCAGCGTATTGGAACGTCAGGCGGTGTCCGCCGGAAGCAATGCGGACCTGATCAGCCGTCGCAGCGAATTTCCCGTCTACCAGGATCCCATCGATACGTATTGTGATTGGGGATCCTGGACCAGCAAAGGCCGATGGGTGTAGGACTGAGATGCCCTGATTCACTGAGAACCAAACGTTTCCGCGATTGTCGAGCACGATCGAACCTGAACGCTTAATGCCTACTGCACTCGCCAGGCCATCCGTAGCTCCGAATTCTCGGTAATCGCCGGCTGCGAACTCTTGTTTCAGCAGAGCACTGCATTTCACTCTCAACACATGCTCGGGCGTAGTGATCCAGAGCCATCCATCGTGTTCGGCCATGCCAAGGATATCTCCGTAAACAGCGCTCGGCGCTCCTAGCGGCACGTGCACTACTCCGGACTGGAGAAAGGCAACTCCTTTTGATGAACCAATCCAGAGTGTGTTGGTGTTGTCGAAAACAAGATTCTCAATCGCGCCCGGTGGCAAGCCATCATGAGTTTTATGACTAATCCATCGACCGTTCTTGAATTCGGCGAGTCCGTTGGGCGTGCCAACGAAAATTTCTCCAGCTGCATTTCCGGTAACCACCGTTATGGTGTTCGAGGGTAGCCCGTCCTCCATGGTGAACGTCTGCCAAGTGCCGCTGCTCAAACGGCTGAGTCCTCCGTTGAGTGTCCCGGCCCAGAGGGTACCATTGGGTTCCCGATAAACAGAGTAAACGGCACCCTCGGCAAGCCCGCTGTGCCTTGTGTACGTCGATGCTGTTAGCGAATCGCCATTCATGCGGAGCAAAGTGAGTCCGCCGTATCGCCGGCCAACCCATACCTCGTTGCCTGCTCCGGCAATCGAGTAGATAGTGTCACCTTTCAGCCCCTGTTGTTCGATCGACTCAACCCGCCCATGGGAGATGCGAAACAACCCTCCATCCCAAGGAGCGAACCACACGTTTTGATGAGGATCGACGTAGATCGCCCCGCAATTGATGCACGGTAGACCTGCCGAACTGAGGTAGCTTACAAATGAGTTCTCCCGGTAGCGCTCAATTGTGTCCGGTTCGCCGATCCAAAGATTGCCGTCCCTATCTTCAAATAATGCGGTCACAGGGCCGTTCACTTGCAATTGTTCCAGCGGGCTGGTGCTGTCCTCCGCGTCAACGTCGTTGGCCTGCGCTCGAAATACGTTCGCTGCAGTCCCGATCCATATTTCACCCCGTTGACCAGCGGCTAACGCGAGAATCTCTTGATGATAAAGTTCGGGATAAGCTTCTCTGTGCAACTTGTCATTTCGCAGCACGAATAAGCCATCATTTGTACCAATTAACAGCGTTGCATTCTGGGTTGAAATAAGACAGTTGATTCTAACGTTAGGGAGATCAGGCACTTTCTGAAGTTCTTGAGAATGGTTGCGCGGAATGAAACGGAACAAACCCTGCTCGCGAGTACCGATCCAGAATGTGCCGTCTTCGGTTTGCGCCACCGCGGTCGGGGAAATAGGGAACATCCTCGGATCCAAGAGAACGTGACGCTCTCCACTCTTGTACTCGAGCAAACCTTGCAATTCCGAGGCAAACAACATCCAACCATCAAAGGTTCTGTTCAGTGAACTGGGAAGGTATCGATGTTTACCATTGTCGGGAAGTGGACCTCGCAGCAGCCCACGTTCGTATCGGAACAGATGTGTATGGTCGTCGGACGCCCATATTTGGCCATCGGAATCCGTCACCAACCCTGTAGCAGGGACATTTGTTGCTCTGGTGGAGTCGCCTGTCGGGATGAACGCAAAGTTCAACCCGTCGTACCTAACGAGCCCTTTGCTGGTGGCAAGCCAGAGATAGCCGTCTCTAGTTTGCGTGATCGAGTAGACATAGCCTCCGGGAAAAGATGAAGTACGATCCCAAACATCGTGTCTTCGGCTAAGCGCGACAAAGCTACTGTGGGCACTCAGAGCTCCGCTGGTCAGGAGAACGAATAAACCGAAGTGCAGCGCATTTTTCATCATCACAAGGCCGGTCGAATCATGGCAAGAACTCAAAATGATCCACGACAACTTCCGCACGATCGTGAATAGTCGATAACTTGCGGTTTGGATCTGAGTAGACAAAAAATGTCATGCGGACAGATTCGGAGCCCGCGGTGGGAACTTGCGAGGTGAAGACACGCTTTGAGACGAGGACACTTTGGGAGTCGGCTAACACTCGAAAAGTCATCATAGTAACGCGACCAGCCTCCCAGGTGATCGTGTGTTTGAGTCGCCCTGCGGGTGCCTCGAAACGTGACATGTTGATTGCTTCAGACGCTGGCTGAACCACAAATTCCGCGTTCTGGTTTGCGCTGTCACCCCAACGACTGATGTTGATGTCGAATTCGCGATGATTTTCTTGATCATTCGAAAAATCCCAGGTGAACATGCCGAACATCACAGCAGGTTCTAAATGCGAGGTGTCTTCCACAATAAACGAGTAGGTTCCGTACCCCAAGCTGCGCGTCAGACTCACCTCGGAGCAAGTCCATTGATTGTTTCGATTCACAATCTGAAGGTGAAGCGCACCGGCCTTATCGACGTAGACATTTCTTGGATCGTAGGGATTGACCGCGCCGCCTCGATCGCTGGGTACCTTGCGGACTCGCCACTGAAATCCGTTGAAATTTACAAAAAATGAGGATGATTGTTCCTGGCCCCGGCTCGCTGCTACTGTGTCGATCCCATGCCCAGGTTTGGGCAATTCGGCCAGTACAGGTATCGGGTGGTAGCTAGAATCCACTAGTAAGGCGGCGTAATCGGTGGCGAGGTGTACTTCATTCCGCCACACACCGTCCGGCAGAATCGGCGTAATAGGCGAATTCAAACGGGGTTGCAACCACCACAAACCTCCGGTCTTCGAGTAAAGGACGATTTGTTGTCCTTGCCGTGAGCCGCTAACCTTGCCCTCAATCACATCACTTTGATTCACATCCCCCAGATCCCACTGGGGCACTTGAGTGAATAAGATCTTTGCTTCAGAACCGTCGTTCGTCAGCTTGTGACAGCTCGTCAAAACAATCAGCACTGGTGTCAGAATGAGTATGGCCGCGAAACGGAGCTGCCCATTGCAGCGAGCTTCATAGTCAGATAGGTTTGGCACGCGCGCGGCTAGGTCTTTCCCCAGTAAGGTGATCGCCATTATACAGAGATAGGCACCTGTCAGGTCCGATGTCCAACCATATTTCAGTCCTCGCGGCGCCCCCCAGAAATCCAGGTCTGGTTGGCCCAGCTGACCAATACGAAAGTATGGGGCCATACCATCGTCTAATAGATTCCCTATGCATTTTCTGACCTAATGCGTCGAGCATTTGGTGCAGAAGGCAGCAGATCGGCAATTCATGGCGATCGAAGAGGGGGCGCTTCATTTAATCGCCTCAATGCTAACAACACGGAACGGAGAGGTTGAAGCGCAGGGGAATTGTGGACTGCAGATCGGAGGGATCATGAACGCTGCACGCACGGAAGTTCGCATCCAGCGCGAGCCCGAACTTCTTGGGCAAACTGTTGTCCTGATCGGCGGAAGTTCCGGGATCGGACTGGAGACAGCCCGACGAGCAAGAGCTGAGGGGGCCAAGGTCATCCTCACTGGTCGAAGTCCAGAGCGTCTTCGGCGGGCTGCAACTGAACTCGATGCTTTTAGCACTGCTGCATTCGATGCCACCGACTTCAAGCTCCTCGAGAGGTTCTTTGAAGATCTGGCAGCGCCCGTGGACCATGTGCTGGTAACCGGGCCTGGTCCCTACTACGCGGCCATGGCGGACTTCGATTTCGAAAGGGCGCGCCGCGATATCGAAGCCCACCTGTTACTGCCGCTGCAGGTTGCTCGGAACGCCGTAAACAGGGTTCGACCGGGCGGAACTTTGCTTTTCATGGGCGGAACCGGAGGTCGCAAAGTGACGAAGGGGTTTGCTCTCATCTCGGCATTGACCGCCGCGACGCCGGCCATGGCAAAGAACCTCGCACTGGAACTCGCACCTATACGAGTCAATGTCATCGCAGCCGGATTCGTTGACACACCATTGTCGGCAGAACTGCTGGGCGATCAATTGGAAAATCGCCGCAATCAGCTCCGCAACACGCTTCCCGTCGGGCGCGTCGTGGGACCGGCGGACGTTGCCGCACTTGCCGTACATATCATGACTAATACCGCCCTCACCGGCGCAACCTACGACATTGATGGCGGGCAGCAGCTCGTCGCCGCCTAGCTAAACGCACAGTATGAACAGTTGGCAAGCGGAGTTATCAGAAATAGAAACGCACTCCCGGAAGTCTCGGGAAGAGAAAAGGGAGGACACATGCCCACGATTCAACTGCACCAGACAACCACTCTGACCCCCGAGCAGTACGTTGCCGGGCTCACCGACTTCGGGCCTGGCCGCGCAAAGCTCTTTGGTAACAGCGCCGACGAGTATCTCAAGGTGCATAACCGTGGCCCCTCGCAGGCCGACGTCACTGAGGGCTCAGGCGGCATCTGGGAACGCCTGCACTACGACTGGTCCGATCCCAAGCACGTCGTCCTTACGACAACTGACTCAAACCTGTGGGGAGGTGCGTCGGGTCATACCTACAACTTCACCCGCCGGCCCGACGGTTTAACAGATATCGACGTGGTCGTCGTGCGGGACGGCAAGAACTTGAAAGGATGGCTGCTCGGCCTCGTGGTCGGCACGATCGGCAAAGGTGTTTTGGAGAAAGCGTTCAAGAATTCCGTCAAGGCTATTGAAGCCCGGAACGCCACTACAAAGCGGGCCGGCGCAGCATGAGACAGGGACTCGAGTCCGCTGCGGCCTCGGCCACCGGTGAGTTGACAGGAACTATGGAAACTATCGCGCAACCCAGCTTCCGCATTTCGATGTTCATAAGGAGAAACACATGTCTACTCTGACGCAGGAAAATAATAGCGCGGACAGCGGAGCTGCAAGCGCCGCAACTATCGATCAGAAGATCGAGGTCACTATCTTCCCGGTCACAGATGTTGATCGAGCGAAGGAGTTCTACCTAAGGCTCGGGTGGCGGCTCGACGCCGACTTCAGCTTTCCAGGTTTGCGCGTTGTCCAAGTCACGCCGCACGGCTCAGCATGCTCTCTGCAATTCGGTATGAACCTTACACCGGCTGCTCCCGGGTCGGGCAAAGGTTACATCGTTGTGTCCGACATCGTAGCCGCCCGCAATGCTCTGCTCGGAGCGGGCGTTCAGGTTGGCGAATTCTTCCACCTCGGTCCGAACGGTCCCGCCCCCGGATTGGATCCTCAGCGGCTCACCTATCGTTCGCGCGCCGAGTTCAAAGATCCCGACGGCAATAGCTGGGTGCTGCAAGAGATCACCGGCCGTCTGCCAGGACGCATTGAGCCTGGACCGACTTCGTTCGCCTCGGCGAGCGACCTGTTCAGTGCACTGAAGCGAGCCGCGCTCGCGCATGGCCAGCACGAGGCGCGAACAGGACAACGCGACGAGAACTGGCCCGTCTGGTACGCCGAGTACATGGTCCGCGAGCAGGCAGGGATAGAACTGCCCACGTAAAAACAATACGCAGCGCGATCTTCATCGAAGGAGTTAAAAAATGCGATCTGATATCGTGCCCGGCGGGATCTTTCCCGACTACGAGCTGCCCGATCACACGAACACCCTGCGCCGCCTCAGTGAACTGCAGGGTGATGACCCTCTGATCCTCACTCTCGCCCGCGGCCATTATTGTCCAAAGGAGCACCAGCAACATCTGGCGCTCGCCTCCTTCTACCCGAAAATTGCGGTTGCGTACACCCAGATAGCAACGATTGCCACGGACGACCACCACACACTGCAAGAGTTCCGCGCTTCCGTGGGTGCTCAATGGACCTTCCTCGCCGACCCTGAACGGAAGGTTCAGAAGGACCTCGACATCCAGGAGTACACCGATCCCGACCACAACCCGATGATCCCGCACACACTCGTGCTCAAACCAGGCCTGGAGATCCACAGCATCTACAACGGCTATTGGTTTTGGGGACGTCCGTCTGTCGATGACCTCTGGCACGACCTCCGTGCCGTAACACGGGAGATTCGACCTGATTGGGATCTCAGCACTCCTGGAGTTCGAGAGGCTTGGAATGCTGGTGACTTGTCTAAATTTCACGGTTGGAGCAAGCGTCCTGCCGCAAAAGTGGCCTAAACCGTCCGGCATCAATCGCGCCCAGGTGGCTCGATGTGCAGGAGCCCAAAAAGAATGCAGATTCAAAAGAGGCCGATCGATGCGACAAGAGTCAACATTAGTCGCCGCCATTTCCTTGAGACAGCAGCTATGACGGCCGCGGCCAGCTATTTCGTAACGCTGGCCTCCGCGGCGACACGATCCGAACTGTATCCTCTTGCCCGCGCAACAGCTTGGCTCAATTCGCAACCACTGACGGAAAGCGATCTGCAGGCAAAAGTTGTCCTGATCGAATTCTGGACATATAGCTGCATCAATTGGCGCCGCCAACTCCCATATGTTCGGGCGTGGGCCGAGAAATATAAGGATGATGGTCTCATTGTTATTGGAGTCCATTCCCCCGAATTTTCATTTGAGAAAAATATCGACAACATACGCTGGGCGGCAAAGGACATGCGTGTCGACTATCCGATCGCAGTGGATAACGACCACGCAATATGGCGCGGATTTAACAACGAATATTGGCCGGCACTCTATTTTGCCGATGCGAAAGGGAAGATTCGGCATCAGCAATTTGGAGAAGGTGAATACCAGCAGTCAGAAAAGGTGATTCAAAAATTGCTGGCGGAAGCCGGTGTTGCCAGCAGCCGCAGAGAACTGGTTTCGGTTGATCCAAATGGTGCCGAAGCTCAGGCCGATTGGAAACATCTGGGGTCAGGAGAGAACTACCTCGGGTATGAGCGTACTGAGAACTTTGCGTTGAGTGCTGCTCGGGACAAACCTCGCGTCTACTCTGCTCCCAAACATTTGGATCTTAACTATTGGGGTCTTTCTGGCGACTGGACCATAGGTAAAGAAGCGACCCTGTTGAACCAGCCAGGCGGCAGCATCGTGTACCGATTTCACTCCCGCGACCTTCATCTGGTAATGGGGCCAGCATCGCCTGGAAGTTCCGTACGGTTTCGCGTGTCCATCGATGGCCGACCGCCGGAAAACGCTCATGGAGTAGATATTGACGACGAGGGAAACGGCACAGTGAAAGAATCACGGATGTATCAACTGCTGCGGCAACCAAGTCCCATTACTGATCGACAGTTCGAAATCGAGTTTCTCGATCCAGGCGTTGAGGCTTTCTCGTTTAGCTTCGGCTGACGGAGACAAGCATCGAAATGGACGAGCGCAGAGGCTTCGATACTACCCATAATTGAAACCTGGCCGACCGGGAACTTCCTTCGTTCATCGACGCAGTGCCTCAAAACCACTACGAAAGTATCGTCAATACCAAGGTCTAATTGTTTTGCTTCGATTCTTTTGTTGTGATTCGCCAATCGGTACTGAATGCCGTAATTATCGGAACGCGAATATTATCAGGAGGACTCTAATGCCCCAGATTATCAGTACTCAAAGTAACAGCCAGCAGACACCTGGCAATCATGCGATTCGTGCCTTTGAAGTGAATGTTCCGGAAGCGGAACTGATCGAATTACGCAGGCGTATTAACGCAACAAAGTGGCCGGAGCGAGAAACGGTTGCAGATGCCTCCCAAGGGGTACAGCTAACGACGGTGCAGGCACTTGCACGTTATTGGGCAACGCAGTACGAGTGGCGCAAAATCGAAGCAAAAATGAATGCCCTACCGCAGTTCATCACCGAGATCGATGGACTGGACATTCATTTCATTCACGTCCATTCAAAACACGAAAACGCAATGCCGCTGATCGTTACGCATGGATGGCCCGGCTCGATTATCGAGCAGATGAAGATCATCGATCCGCTGACGAATCCGACAGCACATGGCGCGAGCGCATCGGACGCTTTCGATGTTGTGATTCCTTCGATGCCCGGCTACGGTTTCTCGGGGAAGCCAAGCACACCAGGTTGGGATCCGGCACACATCGCGCGCGCCTGGGTCACGCTGATGAAGCGCCTAGGATACACAAAATTCGTAGCGCAAGGCGGCGATTGGGGCGCGGTCGTCGTGGATCACATGGGCCTACAGGCATCTCCGGAACTGCTTGGTATTCACACCAACATGCCTGGCATTTTTCCAACCGAGATTGATCAGGCGGCTTTCTCCGGGGCGCAGGCGCCGTCGGGCCTCTCAGCCGAGGAGAAGACCGCATACCAGCGGTTGCAGTTCGTATATCAAAAAGGAATCGCCTATGGGTACCAGATGGGTCTCCGACCGCAAACATTGTACGGAATCTCGGACTCACCCGTTGGCCTGGCTGCTTATTTCCTCGATCACGATGCACGCAGCTACGAACTCATCGCGCGTGTGTTCAGGGGAGAAGCCGAAGGTCTAACGCGAGACGACATTCTCGATAACATCACGATTGCATGGCTGACGAACACGGCACTTTCTGGCGCCCGTCTTTATTGGGAGTATTTTGGCAAGGGGTATTTCAACGCCAAAGGGGTCTCGATCCCGGTTGCGGTGAGCGTCTTTCCTGACGAATTGTACCCTGCCCCGCGAAGCTGGGCAGAGCAAGCGTATCCCAACCTAATCCATTACAACCGGCTCCCCAAGGGTGGACATTTTGCCGCATGGGAGCAGCCACAACTTCTGTCAGAGGAGATTCGCGCGGGGCTGCGATCACTGCGGTCAGGTATTGCGAACCTGGAAGTGAGTTTGGCCGAAGCCAGCTGACGTTTTGAGCAGCAGTCCAGCTAATTGCAAAGTTTAAAGGAGACGTCATGGCAACAGCAGTCGCTGTAGGAACAATGAAGGTGGCGCAGGTCTCAAAGCCTGGAGCGGGTTTTCAGATCGTTGAGCGCGAAATTCCTGAGCCCGGGCCAGGACAGGTGCGTATCAAAGTTCAAGCCTGTGGAATCTGCCACAGTGACGTGCTCGTCACAGAGGGCGTATTGCCTTGGATTCAATATCCACGTGTTCCCGGGCACGAAGTTGCCGGGATCGTCGACGAAGTTGGACCTGGCGTCACAATGTGGAAGACGGGACAACGAGTCGGAATCGGCTGGCATGGCGGGCACGACGGCACCTGCCGCGAATGCCGCCGCGGAGACTTTCGCAATTGCCGGAACGTGAAGGTTACCGGTATCAGCTATGACGGCGGATACCAGCAATACATGGTAGCCCCTATGGAAGCGCTGGTGCCGATCCCAGAGGGCCTGAGTGATGTGGAAGCTGCGCCGCTGCTCGATGCCGGAATCACAACGTATAACGCTCTCCGCAACAGCGGGGCGATGCCGGGCGATCTCGTGGCGGTGCAGGGCATCGGTGGACTAGGTCATCTGGGTGTCCAGTTTGCTAGCAGATTCGGCTATAACGTCGCGGCGATCGGACGTGGATCCGAAAACGCGGTGCTGGCCAAGAAGCTCGGAGCACACGTCTACATTGACAGTCAGGCGACGAATGCCGCCCAAGAGTTACAAAAACTGGGCGGCGCGCGCGTCATCCTCGCAACGGCCCCCAGTTCCAAAGCCATGTCCGCGTTAATTGACGGCCTCGGACCGAACGGCAAACTGCTTGTGATCGGCGCGGCCCCCGATCCCATCGAGGTCACACCGGCCCAGCTGATTTTTGGCAGCAAGACGATCGAGGGGTGGGCCGCGGGAACGCCTGCTGCTTCAGAAGACGCTCTGAATTTCTGCGTACTCACCGGCGTGCGCCCCATGATTGAAACCTATCCGCTCGAAAAGGTTGAGGAAGGATATGCTCGGATGATGAGCGGCAAGGCGGAGTTCCGTGTCGTGCTTACGATGTGATTCTAAGGACAGAGAAGGCCGCAAGCTTAGCAGCTCGCAGCTCTGATGCCGGATACCCACATCATTTCGAGTATCGATGAGTACTTGCGCGAGCGGCTGATGCCGGTCGAAGGTGCAATTCCACACGTTCCCGGCATCGAGATGTTTGGAAACTCGATACCGGCAGAAACTGTGGGTGGCGACCTTTTTGAATACATCAATTTTCAGCAGCGTTACGACATCGATTCACGGATCAAGCAGGCGCACCGTCTCGCAGAGCAGTTTCTCGAAACGCTCGCCCCTGCTGTCCCGGTACGTAATTCTGTTGACGATCACGTGCGGTGGCTAAAGGGAACTGCCGGCTACCGACCCGAGATGGAAGTGGAGTATCGATTTGCGAGGAGCTCTGAGCAGGCGCGCGTTGAGGAGGAACTGCGCGATCTTTATTCGACGGCGGGAGTCCTGGTGGTCGATGCCCAGGGGCACGGAATCATTTCGGCCAAGATCGCATCCACCGTGCATGATACTTTCCACGCGTTGATGCTCACCGAGTTAGATCGATACGGCAGAACAACAGCTATGTTGCTGGATAACCTCAACCTGCGACTGGCGCAATCAGTGACCGCCCGCAATGCCGTGGGAATCATGGAAAAAGAGGATGCGCGCGAAATCGCAACGATGATTTATGGCGAGGTTCGCCCTGGAGGCCATTTTCGCTTTGCGAATTTCGGTCATCCTCCACCACTGGTTTATTCGCTGGAGTATCGCAGGTTCATGAACATCAATGAAAGCCGGATGGCGCAATTTCTTCCGCTTGGTCTGGAGATCCCTGCAGATCATCCCGATCGTAAAAAGTACTATTCCTTGAACCTTCGCCAAGCCGAATTCGACTCGAGCGATCTGGGCGAAATCACATTGATGAGTCCGGGAGACGTTTTGGTTCTTTACACCGACGGAGTTTACGACGGAACCGACCTGCAGGCTCGCGAAATGTTAGAAGGAGTCATGCATGAACATTGCCGCCGGTCGGCGAAGGACATCTGCAATGCGTTGCTGGATCATGCAGTGGAGCAAGACGAGCAACTCCGGCAAAACGACAGTGCGGACTTGATAGACGACAAAACTGTATTTATTGTCAAACGGACTTAATTGACGAGTACCAATCACCGCACCATTTGGATATGCCTAATATGATTGACCATCCATTGGACGAGGTCCTACATGCCATTGACTGCAACTCCAGCACGAAGCGATGAAACGATAACGGCTATTCAATCTCAGGCCGCAACTGGCCTGACATTGGTGCGTTTGATCATTGGAGCAATGTTTGTGTCGGTTTTCTTCGAGAATTTGGGGAAAGGCCTCTATAGGCCAGCAGGTTACGCAGGCCTGATAAATTACTACATTACCCACGATCATGCGCCGGCAGCATGGAAAGCGGTAATGGGCCTCGCGGCAAGCCATGCCTCGGTGGCGGCCCCTATGCAGGGTGTGACAGAGATCTCTCTTGGAATTCTACTCGTGCTCGGTCTATTTACCCGACCGGCGGCATTTGTGGCATTTCTTTTTCTCGGTAGCCTTTGGATTTCGGAGTTGGGCACCTCGTGGATTTGGGAACTCCTCCCCACGGTCGTGGCTTCACTAGGACTCTCTATCGGACGAGCCGGACGAAAGTGGGGAGTTGATGCGTGGCTGGCGCAGCGCTGGCCGTCGTCTCCGTGGTGGTGATGGGGCCTAGTTCATAATAAGTTCACGTGCAAGTGTCAGTCATCATTCCTACCCATAACGAGGCGCAGGCAATTGAGCGCGTCCTCTCGGACCTCCCCTCCGATCTCACCACAGAAATCATCGTAGTCGATAGCAATTCCACGGAGGGGCCGCCCGCGATCGCCGCACGCTGTGTGGAACGTTGCATTTCTGCGGCTGTCTCCCGGCGCCGATGACGATATTCATCGCTATGTTTGGGACGGCCGTCTGCAGCGGCTCGGATACAACCCACATGTAGTGGTTCCCAGCGATCCTGCGTTTAAGCCGTTGCATACTCCGGAAACACGCAACCTGAGCAACCCGGATCTAGCGAGCCCATATCCGCCGGGAGCGCAGCTCTTTTTCCGCGCAGTAACGACGATTCGTGAGTCTGTGTTTGTCTAAAAGTAACATTTGCGATTTGCGAAATGGCGGTCGCTCTCGTTTTGCTTGACCTTTTGCAAACCAGCGGACGAGCAGAACATTGGGTTCTGGCGTATGCCTGGAACCCACTGTTGGCTATCGAGGTCGTGGGAAGTGGGCACATCGATATTGTTGGCGCGCTGTTTTTGGTGACATCTGTCGCGGCACTCGCGCAGATGGCGTGCGATCTCAGCACTAACGTTTGGGCTGGCTGTCGCCGTAAAGTTTCTGCCAATTGTGTTGGTGCCGCTTTATTGGAAACGCGTTCGCCTTCGGGATGCTGTGCTCGCCGCAGTTGCGGTCGGACTCTATACGTGCCCTTCCTGAATCGCGGTCGCATCCCGATCGGCTCGCTAGGTACTTACCTGCAGACGTTCCGCTTTAATGGCCCACTTTTTGCAGAACACTCGCTGGCGTAGTTCGTCCTCAGTTGTTGGCCGGACTGGCGGTGCTGGTCGGGTTTGCGATCTCAATCTGGCTGAGAAGAGCGAGACCTCAATGGTCTCCTGCTGCGTTTGTCTGGCCAATGGCAGCTTCACTTCTCTGCGCACCTGAGTTTTTCCCTGGTATCTGCTCTGGTTGCTGCCATTTGTGACCTCGGCCTCGCTGATCATTGTCTGGACAGTGAGCATCATTCCCGCGTATGTAATGTGGCACTTGAGCGCAGTTAAAGGGACCTGGGGAGCGCTTCCCAGTTGGGGTAATGCTCGTGGAATATGGATGTGTGGTGTTAGCTGGTGCGTTGATGATTTGGTTGCGGATCAGCCAACCAGAGGGCCATGAAAAATTGATGCTCCCAATCGATTGAATGCGCCTTCGTTACGCACGATCCCGTTCGGCGTTGATCAGATCCGACCCATACCAACGTATCGATCAATACCTTCGTCTAATACCATCGCTCCTTCACTCGTGGCCTAATCGGATTGTCAAATGAGTGAAGGAGAGAACAGCATGGCAAAGCTGGGGCCTTCAATTACTATTCTTAGCCTCTTTCTTGGCGTGCTAGCAATTTCACAATCTTCCTGGGCGCAACAACGCGCGCCAATTCTCGATAAGGTCGCCCAGACCTACGGTCTTGATTCGTGGGACAAGATCGAGGCGATCCGCTACACCTGGACCGGGGAGATCCCCGGAGTCTTCAAGCTCTCCCGCACGTGGGAATGGGAGCCTAAGACTACGCAAGTCACGTATGAAGGAAAGGATAAAGACGGCAAACCGGTCAAGGTGACCTATAAGCGCTCCGAACTAGGCAGCCAACCCGACATGGTGAAGAACGAAATCGATCCGGGTTTCATCAACGATAATTACTGGGTTCTGTTCCCCTTGCATGCTTACTGGGACAAAAGCGCTACGGTGATTGATCAGGGCACGTTTAACCTCCCGCAGGGCAGCGGCAGGGCTGAATTGATTCCGGTGAAGTATCCCGCCGATAGCGGTTACACGCCTGGCGATACCTGGAATCTCTACGTCGCCAAAGACAACCGTGTCGTTTACTTTGACTACCATCGCGGAGGGCCCAAGTTTCCGAGCCGTGTGTTAGCAACTTGGGCGGGTTACAAAAAAGCGGGTCCTCTTTTGTTTGCAACTGAGCACCGCGGCAGCGCCGACGGCAAGCCCTTCCATCTTGTTATTTCTGATGTTGCGGTGAAATTGACGGGCTCGGATGCCTGGATAAAAGCGCATTAACGAACGGCCTAGTAACTCGAACAGTTATCTTCGTTTTGATGAACGAGACTACCTGGCAATCACCACAGTTGTGCAGGAACTACTGAGCTTCGGGAGTTCGCGGTCAGGGGCCATGCGGATCTGGAGCTGTGGTCGCTCGCCTCGGATGATCGGACAATAACAGTCCGCTTTATCGAGCGCGCTGTGCAAGCGCCGTCGTCCCGCGCATCCGCCGTGGCATGAGTCGCGGAACTCGCAGGGCTGGCATTCATCGGGAAGGGCGCGCGCCTGTACGAAGGATGTTGAATTCAGAATCTCTGTCCCTGCAGAAGTTAATTCTGAAAGCGGCTGGCCCTGCCCTGGCCAATAGACGCAGGGTTGTGTTGTGGCTCTCGGCGTAACTCGCAGTGTGCTCACCCCACATCCGCCCCGGAGCGACGGAAGTCCGGCCATTGCACGAACAAGCGGTTCGCTAATCGCGATTACATCCGTCTCCTGAAAGAGACTCCGGAAACCCTCCCAGTACTCTTCGTAGCTCAGCGCATAAACATCGGATCGGACAGCCTGATAGACATTCACCCGCAATGGAGCACCAAACTGTTTGGCAACTCGGGCTACCTCAGCGAGGCGTAAGTAGTTCGATTTCATCATCACAGAGATGATGGTTACAGGAACACCCAACCTTACGCATCGAGCTGCCTGCTCATGGATGAGCGACCAATTGCCGGGTCCTCGCTGAGCATCCTGTTCCGCTTGCGTCGCATAGTCGAGGGAGAATTCGATGTCGTGGAAGGCGCCCACTTCGTTATCTTCGAGAACGGCTATGCTGTGCCCGTTGGAAGTGATGGTCAGCTTCACCGGTTTCGTTTGCAGGTAAGCCAGAATCGCTTTGAACTCGGGATGCATACCATTCTCGCCAGTGCCGAGATTCACCGAACGTATCGGCGACGATTCGATGACAGCCTTGACTTGATTAACGGAGAGCCGATCCGCGCGAGTCGGGTCGCGATAGCAGAAGGCGCAGGCCAGATTGCACTCGTTGGTCAGACCGAGCCCGAGCGAGATACTGGCATCAGGCGCTGTGCAGTCGGATGAAGACAAAAGAAACTGGGCACTGCTTTTGTTCATGGACGGTTCTTAGTGACCGCAACGCGATTTGCAATGCATTGCGTATAGCGGGCCACTGCAGCAAAGTCGGGGCGCTTGCCCAATTTGCGTTCTATCTGGAAGATCTGCTTGTACTCATCATCTTCCGAAGCTCTTTGCGGCAAATAATCCGAGATAACCCGTACACCGCGTTCCGCGGTTACAGTCAACGAAGCCGCTGTGAGCATCGCTCGCAGGTTCTTGGCCTCGAACAGTCGAACCCTGCCTCCGTAAAGAGATTCATGAGCCCAGGTCGAACTGAGGTTCTGCTCTGCGGCATCGAAATCGCGGTCACGTATCGCGGCCTTTAACACCTCCCCGGCCTGATTGCGCACTAGTATCGAAACCATGCCTGCTGGAGACCGCAATGCACGAGCCATACCGCGCAATACAACAGACGGATCATCCACGTATTCCAGAATATTGTGGCAAAGAATCAGATCGAAGGATTCAGGCGGGAATAGGGTTTCCAATTCGCCGGCATCGCCGTGTACGAGAGAGATGTTCCCGATAACGCTTGCCTCCAACGCCGCATGCTTGGCGAAGTCCAGCATAGGAAGAGATGTATCCAGCAACCTAATACAAAAACCAAGTTGCGCAAGGCGAATCGCGATGGCGCCCGTACCGCCCCCAATATCGAGAACGAGTAATGACTGTGAAGGCCGGGGCAGAAAATCCAACAAATTTGCAAACGCGAGATCGAGGCGCAGTCGACCCTCGCGAGTCTGAAGGTACGCGGCGTACTTGTCCGCGCCGTCCCGAAACCGCTCAGCACCGGGATTGCTGCTCATTCTGCTTCCACCTGGGCGCTTCTTCTGTGCAGTTTCACGCGGAAGGTTTCAGTTCCTCAAAGCTAAACTTCTTGTCGAGCTTTTCGTACGGTTTACCATCGACCTCGACGTATGGATAGACGAAGTAATTTAATGCCGGCCCGTCCTGTTTGGGAGACAGAGTTACGTCGCGACCGGTGCTTAATTGCGCGCGATTGGCATCGACGCTGCCGAAGAAATAATCTTGTTTTTCTTTAGCCTTCCATGCCTCTGAGATATCGACTGGAACCCAGCCGGTCTTGCCCGCATAGAACTCAGCCCAGCAGTGGTAGCCGGCGATCTCTCCCTTGTCCTTGTTTTCGGGCAGAGAAAAGCCGATGTCGAAACGTGCTGGGATTCCGTCGGCGCGCAGCATGCCAATGAAAGGGGAATGAAAGTCTGTACAGTTACCACGTTTCGAGTCGCAAGCCCATACAGCATCCCCACGTCCCCACCCGGAGCCCGTCTTGTCGTAACGCATATTCGTAAACAAGTAATCGTATGCAGCCTTGGCTTTTGCGATTGTGCTACTCTGTGATCCGGTCACGTCGAGCGCCAAAGTTTTGATCTTGCCGTCCGTAGGAATCAGAGCGTCAGGAGCGATCAAGCGGTTCATCGAGGCGGGCACTACCGTAGGCCTATGATCTGCTTGCTTGAGCTCTGCATAATCGCCACGCGAGTATTCGCGGCGCGCGACCTCGTACTCGAGAGTAAACTCCATTTGCCCCGCTGAAGGATTGTCGATCTCGGCATACATCATTCGATTGCCATATCCGGACTCCCGCGTCATCTGCGTTTTTGCCAGAGCCTTGACTGCTAGGACACGAACCGTCTGATGCTTATCCGTCTGAGGCACTGGAATCCACACGCGTACTCGCTTAGCTCCGGCGGGAATATCTTTCACGGTGACGTCGTAGGTGAAATGAAAGCTCCGTACCCGCGGACTGAATTTCTGGCCACTAGAACCGTTTGGGGCAGCCCAAAGATGTACGGCAAAAAACAGCAGCAGCAACGACGAGACTTTCTGCTTCACGAGGATCCTCCTTGAGCGGGCGGGTATGGACTGAGATTTTACCAGCAGCCACGCAGACCTCACGCCCAGCGCACTATATGTGGAGGGAGTAGACCAGAGCGCTTACTCCATTCCACATGATCTGAACGCCAATACAAACCAGCAGAAACGACGAAAGCCTTACGATCACGATCATTCCTGTCTTACCGAGCGCACGAGCGAGTTGGTCGGCTAAGCCGTAACAGAGCAAAATGCTAACCGCAACCGCTGCCATGGCGATGAGCGCCGCAAGGATGATCGCTATATGAAACCCATAGTGGCGAGTCGAGTTTGCACCGAGAGTAACCGCGACGGAGATCGATCCTGGCCCAACGGTCAACGGCAGCGTCAATGGATAAAAGGCGCTGTGAAGAGCGTCCGAGCAGCGGACACTCTGGCGATCAGTCTCGTAGGTGTCATCCTTTTCCAGCAGCATTCCCCAACCCATCGAGGCGACTACCAATCCTCCGCCGACCTGCACGACAGGAAGCGATACACCAAAGAAGTTAAGTACCTGGGCGCCTAAAAAATAAGAGGCAACCAATAGAATCAGACTATTCAACGCAACCCGCCAGGCGAGAGTCCTCCGGGCTCGAGGTGAATATCCCTGAGTTGTCGCCAAGAAAATCGGGCTTCCGGCAAGCGGGTCGACTATGGGAAAGAGCGCACTCAGCGTGAGAAGGAAGACTCTGACCGCGTCGCCCACGAGTTTCTCCTATTGTTGCCAGCCCCCGCCGAGAGCCTTATAGAGTTGAACGAGGCTCCTGTACTCGTCCCCGCGGGCTGAAGCGAGGGTTAATTGAGCTCCATAGAGTGACCGTTGCCCATCCAAGACCTCAAGGTAGGTCGTGGTGCCTCCCTTGTAACGAAGCGTAGAGATGCGAACCGTCTCTTCTAGGTCCGAAACCGAGTCCTGCTGGCGGAGGCGCACTTCGTGGAACTTCTCATACCCGATCAGCGCGTCGGAAACATCTCCGAAAGCACGCTGGATCGTTTGCCGGTATGCAATGAGAGCTTGCTGGCTTTCAGATTTAGCCAGTCGAAGATTCCCGCGAAGCGCCCCGCCTGTAAAAATCGGCTGGCTTACATGTGCGCCGTAAGACCAGATGCCGATCTGCGAAGCCATCAAGCTTGAGAAGACGCTGCTTCGTCCAAAGGATCCCCCGCCCGATCCAGTCAAAGCGATTTGCGGAAAAAACTCAGCCTTGGCCACCCCAATCTCGGCGTTCGACGCCACCAGAACTTGCTCAGCCTCGCGAATATCAGGACGGCGCTGAATGATAGAAGACGGGAGACCGGGTGGAACCTCGGGAGGTAAAGGTTGCTCGACGAGAGGAAGTCCTCGGGCAACGTCCTGCGGATAATTTCCGAGCAAGATGCTGATGGCGTTTTCTTCCTGAGCAATTTCGCGTTCGAGGTCGGGTATTTGGGTATTCGCCGTGTCGAGCACTTGCTGGGCCTGGAGCACGTCAAGTTTTGTGGCCACGCCGCGCGCCACCCGGAGTTGGGTCAACTTGACCGAATCGGTCTGTGTTTTGACCGTCTCGTGAGTGATCTGGAGCTGTAGGTCCAATTGGAGGAGTGTAAAGTAGTCGCTGGCAACGTCGCTGACAAGAGTCAGGATTACGGTTTGCCGCGCATCCTCGGTGGCCAGGAGTTCTGCGACCGCGGCTTCCGTGGCTCGACGCAACCGCCCAAACAAATCCAGCTGAAACGCCGCATCTCCAACAAGGGTCAGAAAGTTGTACTTGGATTGAATAATATTCTCTTTGCCGCCGTTGAAATCAGCGTTTGCGGAGGCTTGAGGAAACAATCGTGAACGCGTAATTGCCAACTCGGCGCGCGCAGCATCGATTCGCTCCGCCGCCAACTGCAAGTCGTAGTTTTGTTTGAGCGCCGTGCGAATGAGATCCTGCAGCTTCGGATCCTGAAAGACCTGCCACCAGGGAAGGTCTGCGTAAGAAGCCCCTTGAGCCTGTTGCTGAGAATCAGGTGCGACGTCACGGAACGCTGTCGGAGTTTGCACGGCGGGGCGATGATACTTCGGGCCCACGGCGCAACCGACAAGCAGGCCGGAAATCAAAACGGTACTAAACAATGTGACAATCTTCATAGTCTGTAACTCCACAAGTCTGCCCGTCGGTACCGGGTCTTTAGTCTCCCGCAGCTGGGGAAGGCGCAGCCGGCAATATTCCGGCATCAGGTTCCTTGCCTGCGGCAGACCACTTTTCGACCATGTAGAAGATCGCCGGCACAAAGAAGATTCCGATCGCGCTTGCAGCGATCATCCCACCAATTACAGTGGTACCCATGATCTGGCGGGCAACAGCACCGGCCCCCGTCGCCGTCCACAACGGAACGCAACCGAGAATAAAAGCGAAACTCGTCATCAAGATTGGTCTCAGTCGTAGCCGAGCGCCTTGAAGGGCCGCATCCACTAACGGTGAGCCTTTCTCATACGCATCTTTGGCAAACTCGACGATCAGAATGGCATTCTTGGCCGCTAGGCCAATTAGCATCACCAGCCCAATTTGCGAAAAAACGTCGCTCTCGATTTGCACAAGATAAGGCGGGAGAAAATATCCGAGCACAACCCGCCGCAGCCACAGTATGGCGAACGCTCCAAACACCGCTACCGGTGTGCTAAGCAAGACGCTGAAGGGCAGAGACCAGCTTTCGTAGAGGGCCGCTAGAATCAGAAACACAAACAGAAGCGAAAGACCGAATATGACCGCTGGCGGAACGCCCTGCCGGGCCTTCTGTTCCTGATACGATATCCCGGAGTAATCAAAGCCCATTTCTCGCGGCATGGTTTGTCTAAAAACCTCTTCGAGAGCAGCGGTAGCTTGGTCTGCGCTGTATCCCGGTGCCGCACTGCCATTAACTTGAGCCGATCGGTATTCATTGAAACGCTGAGTGAACTCCGGCCCGACGCGTGAGTTGATTGTCGTGAGCGTTGATAAAGGTACGCTTTCTCCCCTGTTGTTGAGCACATAGAACCTGCCTACGTTATTAACGTCGGCCCGGTCCTGTGCCTCGGCTTCAATGTAGACCTGCCACTGACGGCCAAAGCGATTGAAGTAGTTGATGAAATACCCGCCCATGAAGGCCTGAATCGTTCGATAGACATCGGTCAGATTGACGCCCTGTTTTAAGACCTTGTCTCGGTTGACATCGATGAATTTCTGTGGGACAGCGGGCAGAAACGTCGTATTAATGCTGCCAATCTCAGGCCGCTTCCGGGCGGTTTCAAGGAACGTATTGAGATTCTTGGCCAGGAACTGAACATCGGAGCCGGAGCGGTCTTCGAGCAGAAATGTGAATCCCCCGGCGGTACCGACACCCGGGATGGCCGGCGGCGCAAAACCGAAGACAACCGCCCGAGGCAGTTTGCTGAATTGGCGATTCAGGTTGGCTTTCAGTGACTCGAATTGCTGAGCCCTGGTGGTGCGTTCGTCCCAGTGCTTGAAGTTCACGAAAAACGTGGCGTTATAAGTCGTACGAACGAAGCTCAGCAGACTGAAGCCCACAAAACACGTCGAGTCTTGGACTCCCGGCGTGTTCATAATGGTTTTTTCCACGTCTTCTACAACTGCCTTTGTACGTTCCAGCGATGCCCCATTCGGAAGTTGAACGGACACATAGGCATAACCCTGGTCTTCTTCGGGCAGGAAACTCGACGGCACTCGCTGGGCAAAAAATCCAGCAGCAATACCAAAAATCAGAAGAAACACCACAACGACAACGCTCTTCTGTACCAGCACTCCACTCCAATGAACGTAACCATCGGTGGCCCGCTCGAACATGCGGTTGAACCAGTCAAAAAATCTTCGTAATAATCCGTGGCTCGGTTGCCGTGGACGCAGCAGGAGCGCGGCCAGCGCAGGGCTGAGAGTAAGCGCGTTAAAAGCCGACAACAGAACGGATATCGCGATAGTAACCGCGAACTGCTGATAAAGGCGTCCCGTGATGCCCGGAATAAACGCAGTCGGTACGAACACTGCTGACAGGACAAGAGCAATTCCAACAACAGGCCCAGAGAGTTCTTCCATCGCCTTCAAGGCAGCGTTCTTGGGTGTCAGTCCTTCTTCAATGTGGCGTTCGACTCCCTCCACCACAACGATCGCATCGTCGACCACCAGGCCGATTGCCAGTACCAGGCCGAAAAGAGATAGTGTGTTGATCGAAAAACCGAACAGTGGGAAGAGAACAAATGTTCCAACTAACGACACAGGGACCGCGAGCAGTGGGATTAAAGTCGCGCGCCAGCCCTGCAGAAAAAGATAGACGACGAAGATTACGAGGATAAGAGCAATCAGTAGAGTATTAACTATTTCCTTGATTCCCTGCGTCACAGCGCGGGTCGTGTCCAAGGAGACCACGAAGTCCATGTCTTGTGGAAATCGTTCTTTCAATTGCGCCATCAATTTCTTGATGCCATTCGCTGCATCCACTGCGTTTGATCCTGGCAGCTGATAGGCAGCAATCACGGCACTCGGCTTTCCGTTATAGCGTCCAGCGACGCTGTAGTCCTGCGCGCCAAGTTCAATGCGTGCCACATCTTTAATCCTGACGATGCCTCCATCGGGTGTTTCCCGAAGTACGATCTGACCGAATTGCTCAGGTGAAACGAGCCGCCCCTGCGCCAGGACGGTGTATGTGAATTCCTGTCCATTCGGTGAGGGCTCACCGCCAGCCTTACCGGCGGGGTTTACGGTATTTTGTGCTTGAATGGCGCTAACGATTTGCGGAACTGTGATGCCAAGCTTAGCCAAAGCGTCGGGCTTCACCCACAACCGCATCGCATATTGACCGGCACCGAACACCTGCACATTGCCAATGCCCGGCGATCGCAAGACCGGATCTGCGAGGTTGATATATGCGTAGTTCGCTAGAAAAGTTGCGTCGTACGTTCCATGCGGTGAGTAGACCGCAATCAAGAGCAAGGGAGCGGTCACCGATTTTCGAACTGTGATTCCGTAATTGGTAACCTCGGAGGGAAGCTGAGAGGCCGCCTGCGTTTCTCGCGATTGCGCCAAGATGAAATCCGTATTTGGATCGGTCTTCTGATCAAAGTTAACGATCAAACTCGTGGTTGAGTTTCCCGTCGCGTTCAGGGAGTACATGTAATTCATGTTGTCCACGCCGTTCATCTGTTGTTCAAGCGGAGTGGCAACGGCCTGTTCCAGTGTCTGAGCATCGGCTCCGACATAGGTGGCAAGAATTTGGATTTCCGGCGGAGCGATGTTGGGAAATTGCGCGATAGGCAGGTTGAGAACAGTCAGAGAGCCCACCAGCACCAGAACGATCGAGATCACGATCGCGACGATAGGCCGATTGATGAAGAACTTTGACATGGCATCACCTGCTCATCGCTTCTGCGGTGAAGGGCTTCGGATTGACGCGGAGGCCGGTGCGCACTTTCTGAACTCCTTCGGCAATAACCCGGTCACCCGGATTGAGCCCACTTGCGATCACCCAACGCCGATCCACCTGAGGTCCGACCGTGACCGGCCGAATGATCACCTTGTTGTCGGAATCAAGGACTGCCACTTGATAACCGCCCTGCAGTTCGGAAACGGCGCGCTGGGGCACCAGCAGGGCTCGCTCTTGTGTCTGGATTACTGCACGAACTTTGGCGTAACCACCGGGCTTCAGAATATTGTTCGGATTGGGAAAAAGCCCGGCGAGTCGAATTGCGCCGGTGGCTTCATTAATCTGTCGGTCAGAAAAATAGAAGGTCTCGTCGTGTGGGTAGGTTGAACCATCTGCCAAAACGAGTTGAAGACGCAATTTCTTGTCGGCCTCCCAGCGACTGGTCTCGGTTGGAAAGCGTTTGCGCCATTCGAGATATTGAGCTTCACTGACGGTGAAATACGCTTTGATCGGGTCCACGGTTGAGACCGACGTGACCACACCGCTGCCCGGGCTAACCAAAGCGCCCACCTGGAGCTGTGCCTGACCGGCAACGCCATCGATTGGCGCAACCAAACGAGTGAATTCGAGATTGATCTTCGCTGTCTCAACGGCCGCCTCGTAGGTCTTGATTTGGGCTTTCGCTGTTTCGATCGTGGCCAGCGCAGCAAGATTGTTTTGGACTGCATTGTCGAGGTCCTGCTGGCTGGCGGCTT